>JAPLNQ010000195.1 GCA_026401075.1 Planctomycetia bacterium | reverse complement strand
GATCATGGTGGGCATGCCGAGGCTGGTGGGCATGCTGAGGCTGGTGGGCATGCTGAGGCTGGTGGGCATGCTGAGGCTGGTGGGCATGCTGAGGCTGGTGGGCACGGCGAGCACCATGCAGCCCGCGTTCCCGCGGCCTACTCTGGCGACTGGTACACGCTCTACCAGGGCGGCAACCTCCGGCTCACGATCGGCTGGTACATCGATGCCCTGACGGTGTTGATGTTCGTGGTCGTGACGTTCATCGCCACCTGCATCCATGTCTATGCGTCGGGCTACATGCATGATGAACTTCACGATGTCACCGATCACGAGGTGCACCTGTCGGACGGTGGGCACCTGCATCGTCCCGGCCGGTTTCCGCGGTTCTTCCAGGCGTTGTCGCTGTTCTGCTTTTCGATGCTCGGCATCGTCATCGCAGGCAATCTGGCGATGGTCTTCATCTTCTGGGAGCTCGTCGGCATCTGCTCATGGTTCCTGATCGGCTTCTACTTCGAGCGGAAAAGCGCCTCGACCGCGGCCAACAAGGCCTTCATCGTCAATCGCGTGGGCGACTTCGGCATGCTGATCGGCCTAATGGCCCTGTGGGGGGCTCTTGGCACCCTGCACTTCGCCGACTCGACCACGGCGGCAGCCGACGGCAGTGCGGTCACAAAACCGGGGCTCTTCAGCCTGGTCAGGCCGGCGTCTACCGGCCATGCGCTCCAGGTGCCCGATGGGATGGTCACGTTTGCAAATGCGGACGAGGTGGGACGGATTGCGTCCGAGCATAGCGGTCGGCCCGGTGACGCGGCCGACGAGATCGCCAGCCGGATTGACGACTGGCGGTCGCAGGGCTTCGGCCGCTGGCTCCTCTTTATCGCAGGCGTTGGCATCTTCTGCGGCTGCGTCGGCAAGAGTGCCCAGTTTCCGCTCTTCGTCTGGTTGCCAGACGCAATGGAAGGGCCGACGCCGGTCTCCGCGCTCGTCCACTCCGCCACGATGGTCGCCGCGGGTGTCTACCTGGTGGGTCGATTCTATCCGGTGCTCACCCCGGCCGTGCTGCTCGTGATCGCCATCGTCGGTGGCATCACGCTGTTCATCGCCGCAACGATCGCCTTGGTCGCCAACGATATCAAGCGCGTGCTGGCGTATTCAACCGTGAGCCAACTGGGATACATGATGTTGGCCCTGGGGGTTGGTGGCTGGTCGGCGGGACTGTTTCACCTGGTCACGCATGCGTTCTTCAAAAGTCTGCTGTTTCTCTGCTCGGGCTCCGTGATCCACGCCTGCCATACCAACGACATGCGGAAGATGGGCGGCCTCGCCCGCGTGATGCCATGGACCGCGGGAACGATGCTCGTCGGCTGTCTGGCCATCATTGGCACAGGCATTCCCTTCGTGATCGGTCTCTCCGGTTACTACTCGAAGGACGCCATCCTCGCCCAGGCGCTGTCGTATTCCCAGGCGAATCCGTCGTGGTCGATCCTCTTCTACGCGGTGGCAGGCGGTGCCTTCCTGACGGCGTTCTATATGTTTCGGCTCTGGTTCATGACGTTTGCCGGCACGCCGCGGGATCACCACGTCGCCGAGCATGCCCATGAATCGCCGACCGTGATGGTGGCGCCGCTCGTCGTGCTCTCCGTGCTGGCGGTCGTCGCCGGCTGGACGCTCCCTGGTGGCTTCGGGATCGCCAACCTTGTCGAGCAGGCCCGTCCGGCCGGTACCGAGGCGACTACTGCGGGTGGCTTCCTCTTCGGCAACCTGACCGTCCCCGCAGAGCACCTCAGCCACGAAGGGGCGATTCACGTTACCGCGACGCTGACGGCGTTTACGACTGCGGCCGCGGGCGTGCTGCTGGCGGCGGCGATGTACCTGTGGCGGATGATTTCACCGACGGTGGTTGCGTACATGTTCCGGCCGGTCTACAGATTCCTCGCCCACCGCTGGTATTTCGACGAACTCTACGATGCCGTCTTTGTGCGGCCGACCTTTGCCGTCGCCGGTCTGGCGAGCGGCATGGACCGCGGTGTGATCGACAAACTGATCGATGGCATCGCCTGGTCGGCCAGGCAATTGGCCGGGATGGACGCCTGGATCGACCGCAATCTGGTGGACGGCCTGGTCAACGCCACGGCGGCGGCCACCTGGAACGTCGGCCTGGAGCTCAAGAAGTTGCAGACCGGGCGGCTCCGCCAGTATGTGATGTTCATCGTGGTTGGCACCGTCGCCCTCTTCGTGCTTGCGAGCATGCTGTTTCGGGCAGCGCTCGCTGGCTGACAGTCGCCCTCCCCCGACTTCCAAACGCTCTGATCCCCAATTTCCCTGCAGGCCGTCTTTTTCACACGCCCTCAGCACAAGCACCCCACGATCCCCTGACGGACTTTTCCATGTCGCCCACTGATACGCTCGTCCAGCCCGCCCTCTGGCCCCTGTCGGCCATCGTCTTCCTGCCCGCCCTCGTGGCGGCGTTTTTGTCGCTGCCGATTGTGCCGAAGGCCCGCGAGGACTTCATCCGCTGGACCACGCTGGTCACCACCGCCGTCGTGTTCGTGCTGTCGCTGTGGATGGCCGTTCCGGCGCTCTTCGGGCCTGCGGGGCCGGCGCAGTTCCGGCTCGGTGATCCGTCGATGCAGGCGGTCGTCAAGCTGCCCTGGATCGAGGCCTTCGGCATCGAATACCTGCTGGGCGTTGACGGCATCAGCCTCCCGCTGGTCGTGCTGACCACGTTCCTGTCGATGCTGGCCGCGGCCGCGAGCTGGCCGATCACCAAGCACGTCAAGGCCTATCACATCCTGTTTCTGCTGCTCGTCACCGGCATGTTGGGCGTCTTCGTGTCGCTTGATTTCTTCCTCTTCTACGTGTTCTGGGAGGTGATGCTGCTGCCGATGTATTTCCTCATCGGCATCTGGGGCGGTCCGCGGCGCGAGTATGCCGCCATCAAGTTTTTTCTCTACACGCTCCTCGGCAGCGTGCTCATGCTGTTGGCCATTCTGATGCTCTTTTACACGAGCGATCTGCGACTGCTCTCGGACGAGCAACTCGTCGCCGCGCATGTTGTGAGCCCGGGGCTGGATGGAGCGGCCCGTGCCACCGCCGTTGAGACGATCCGCACGGCCCAGCGGCCGCTCCACACGTTCAACATCCTGGCCCTCGCGCAGATCGGCCAGCTGCCGAACTCGCCGTTTGCAGCGGCTCAGGTGTGGGGTATGAGCCTTGAAACATGGGCGTTCCTCCTTCTGCTCATCGGCTTCGTGATCAAGGTGCCCGTGGTGCCGGTGCACACATGGCTGCCCGACGCGCACGTGGAGGCGCCGACGCCGATCTCGATGATCCTGGCCGGCGTGCTCCTGAAGCTCGGCGGATATGGCATCATTCGCATCTGCTACCCGATCTGTCCGGGAGCAGGCCTCTCGCTGGCCTGGCTCGTCTGTGGTCTGGGCGTAGTGTCGATGGTGTATGGTGCCTTCGCTGCCCTGGCCCAAACGGACTTCAAGCGGATGGTGGCCTACAGCTCCGTCAGCCACATGGGCTACGTGATGCTGGGTCTGGGTGTCTGGAGCGCCGTCGCCGGCCATGAGTATCGTTGGGATGCCTGGGCACAGGGCGTCAACGGCGCCATGTTTCAGATGCTCGCGCACGGCATCAGTTCGGCCGGCATGTTCTTCATGGTGGGCGTGCTGTACGACCGGGTGCACCATCGCAATCTGGATGAGTTTGGCGGCATCTTTAATCGTATGCCTGTCT
>JAPLNQ010000069.1 GCA_026401075.1 Planctomycetia bacterium | reverse complement strand
GATTGGGCAGTTGGGCGGTGCCGGCGGTGCGGCCGGTGTCGGCCAGGGCGGGATGGGGGCGGTCGGCGGCCTCGTCAACGGCGCCGCGGAACGCCTCACGGACCTCGAGACCAACGGGCCTGGCTTCATGTATTACGGCATCAACGCGGCCGATCGGGGTCTCGGCTATCGCGGCAGCTACTACACCGTGGGTGGCTTCGTCCCCTACGCCGAAGACGATCTGGGCGGCGTCTGGAATGCCGATCTCCGCGCCCACTTGAGCAACTACGGCGGGTTCTTCTCCAACGTCGGCGCCGTGCGGAAGCAGTTCTGGGGCGGCACGCTCTTCGGTCTCGGCGTCTTTTGGGATTTCGACGGCGACCAAAATCAGTATTCCAACACGACGATCACCGACAAGAGCGGCAGCTATGTCTTCAGCGGCGGCCAGCCCTACCGCCGAGTGGCTCACCGACTACGGCAATCTGCGCAGCAACGGCTACATCCCGGTGGGCACCACCGCCCAGCAGATGGGGCCTTTTATAGGAAACTCCTTGCTCTGCCAGAACGGCATCAATGCCGGGCTCGCCGGGGCCGACCTCGAAGTGGGTGCCTACATCCCGGGCCTGGCCGACTGGGCCGGCATGGTGAGCGTGGGTGGCTATGCGTTTGGCAACGCCCGCTACAACAACGTCAACGGCACCGACCTAGTCCCGTACTTCGGCGGTGTGTACACCCGCATGGATCTAACGCTGGTCCGCAACTGGGACTTCTCACTCCAGGCCAACAACGACAGCTTCTTCGACTGGACCGGCTTCGCGCGGCTGACCTATCGCATGGGCGGGTCGCGCCGCCGCAACGTGCCCGACCAGATGGAGCAGCCGATGATGCGAAACGAGCACGTCGTGCGGGCCCACCAGGCGCCGGTGCAGGCGATCAACGCGATGACCGGCTTGCCCTACGAGGTCTTCCACGTCGACAACACGACGACCACGCTGCCGGCCGGCACCGGCACCTGGGAAAACCCCTTCACCACGTTGCAGCAGGCACAGACCGCCGCCACGGCCGACTACGACATGGTGTTCGTGCACATCGGCCAGAGTGCGACCTGCCCTTATGAAACTCCGGTAGCTGGCTACCAGTTCCAGGCCAACAACCAATACCTCATCGGCGAAGGGACCTCGCTCAAGCTCTGCACGGCCAACTGCGGCCTGATCGACGTCTGGTCCAACACAGCGTCGTCGCTCTATCCGGTGATCACGAATACCCAGCCGGGTGAAGCTGCCATCGTCCTCACGAACGCGGCTGGTACGACGAGCGGCGCGACGGTCGACCATGTGCGGATCACCGGATCCCCGATCGGCATTTCCGATGGTGTCGGTCTGCCTGCGTCGTCTCCGACGACCGGGCCCGGCACCTCGACGGTCAACGACGTCCAGATTTACGGCAATGGCCCGGGCCAACGGGGCGTGCTGATCCAAGACCTCGCCGGCAACAGCGGCACATTGAACTTCTCGAAGATGAACTTGCAGAATCTCACCAACGACGGCATCGTCGTCAGCACAGGGGCGGGCGGCAACCCGAATGTGAACATCTCAAACTCCACGATCAACAATACCGCCGGATCAGGCGTTTTTGTCGCCAACCTCAACGACACCGGCCGCGTTCAGATTGTGGGCAGCACCATCACCAATTCCACGCAGGCGGGCGTGTATGTCGGCAACGGCAACGCCTACATCGGCACGAGTACGTTCAGCAAGAACGCCCTGGCGGGGGTCTACGTGCAGGACAACGATCCGACCGTTTCCGCCCCGACTCCGGGCATTTCCACGGTGCAGGTGACGAACTCCACCTTTCAGGAAAACCCGGTTGGCATCTGGGGCATCGCCAACTCGGGAACCACAAACATGACGATTACCAACAACACGATCACCACGAATTCGTCACCGGTGGGCGCCAATGGTGTGATTCTGGCGGTGGGAAGCTTGACTGGGAGTGGCACCACAGGCGTGCTCAATGGTGCGGTCATCGGCAACTCGATCACGCCTGTCATCGCCACAACGGTCGTCGACACGGCGACCACCACCACCACGACCGGCACAACCACCAGCACCACAACGACCTACAGTTCCATAGGCAATATCCTGCTGTCAACGGCAGGCAAACCGATTTTCGACGCTACGACCGGAGATGTGACCGGCTTCATCTCCTACGGCACGCTCAACATCAAGGCGGCCGACCAGCCCCAACTCCAGAGCATGAACCGAAACGCCGGCGTGGCCCTGCTGCCGGTGCCAGTGCTCTCCGGTTCGTCGCAGTACTACGTCATCCCGCCGCCCCCGACGTTCGACGCCTCGCTGGTGGTGCCGCTGCCGAATCCGTGATGGCCGCACGCGGACCTGCCCGTCTCGCGGCGGACGGCTGCGTGATTGGTGCGGCCCGATTTCCGCACCGCAACGTGGGGCGAACCAGCCCGGGCCGACGTGCGTAGACATCGCCAGCACGGGCATGGCGGTGCCAGCCCGTATACCTCGAAATCGAGGGAGTGACGGGCCGGCTCGCCAATTTGTGGTTTTCGGCCTCTTTCCTGGGTACCATACCCCCTGAGTGGCGGCGGCTCGATCGAGCGGCCTGGACTCTCTCCAAGAGGGACTGCGATGAACGTCTGGCGGCGGAACGGCGGCGTGAGGACCGGCAATCGCTCGAAGAAGCAACCCGGCCCGGGATTTCTTTTGGAGTCGCTCGAGCCCAGGCTCTGCATGGCTGTCGCCATGCCACAGTTCCCCAGGGTTTCGCTGACTGGACCAAGCCAGGTCGTGGACCGAGGCTCCGACGCGACGTTCACGGTTCGCCTGTCGGCCGCGCCGGGCG
>JAPLNQ010000289.1 GCA_026401075.1 Planctomycetia bacterium | reverse complement strand
GCCTGCAGTGCTAGCATTGATGTGCTGGCATGTGATGCGGTTGCCACGAAAGGACTTGCGGCTATCTTCGTGCCATTCGTGCCAGCCACCAAATCTGGGGTATCTGCAGATTACCTATTTTTGGTGGCTGGCACCTTTTTTATCCCAACAGCTTTCCGCTCTGGGCGAGGAAAAAATCGCGGCCCCAGACTTCGAGCGATTTCGTGTCGCTGGGCCTGAGGAAAGCGCGCACGTCGTCCCGCGCCCGCTGCCAATCGATCGATTCGATCTTCACCTTCAGTGCCCGCAGGCACCATTCGCGATCGATCGCCTCCGTAGAGCCCTTCCAGGGACCGGTTTGGGCCAGGGCGGCAGCGAGCAGCTCGAGGTTCACTGGGGTTTTTCGCGACGTGTACCAGACGAAGTCGTACCAGTCGCGGCCTTTGAGGTACGGGCGGCAGAGCAAAGCGTGCAGCTTCCCCGCAAACAGGCTCGCGGGATCGAATGTCGCCACCGCCTGCGGAAATGGAAAGTCGAGATACCGGGTTTCGAGCCTGGCCCCGGCAGGCGGATTCGTGTCGACCTCCAGCTTGATGCGGATCGCTCGCGCCGGCCCCGTCCGCGGCTTGTACCGCAGCTGCAGCAGGTCGCCGATGGAGTCGTCCTTGAGAAACGCCGCACGGACGGCCTGATCAACTTTCGAGCGGTCGATAAAGTCGATCTCATAGCCGTAGGCCGCCATCTCGCGACGTACTTCGCTGAAATAGCGATCCAGTCGGAACGACCTGTCAGGAGTCTGAAGGGCGAAGTCGAGATCCTCCGAAAATCGCTCGAGACCGTGGAGGATGCGCAGGCAGGTGCCCCCATGAAACGCAGCATGCCGAAAGAAATCGGTTCGCCCGAGTGCGGCGAGCACAATCTCCTGGGTGATCTCGCGGACGGCCCGGTCCTCCTCGACCGTGGATGTGCAAGCGTAGGCGTCGAGTCGTTCCTGAATCAGGCGGACCGACATGCATGCACCTCGCGACGAAGGCCTGATAGGAAGTTCCGCACGCGGCGGGAGCGGTAGTTGGCCATGAGCGTGTCACACGCGGCGGGATCAATTCCAGCGATCAGCTCTGGTTCGATCCGCAGGCTTTCGATCAGCGGCTCCATGGTCGTCCAAATGCACCGGCGGACAAACACGTAGTCAGCGAGCGCCTTCAGGGGCGTGGCCACAAAACTCAATTCTCCCGGCTGCCGCTCAACCCTCTGCACCCCATCGAAGAGCGTTGCCTGTGGCACGCGGCTAAAACTGAAGCGGCCCAGAGGCGTGTTGAACGCCCGCGAACGCTCGCCGCAGACGCTTGTCACGGTGTCGACGGCTTCGGGAATCCACCCATGAAATGCGAGCGCCATCTCGAGGCTCACATAGCTCGGCCCCACGATCCGCTGGGCGAGCGAGAACGAGTCGATCGGCAGGGTGCGGTATCGGTTTGCAAGGCAATAGAAGCCGCGGTGAATCCGGATCACTTCACCGGCCGCAACCGCCCGCTTGATGAGGGCATACTCAGCGTCGTTCGTGCCCTGAGCCCATGCCGCCACCTCCATGCGGGTGAAAACCCGACCGCGGGACCGTTCGATCGCGATTTCCGTGAGACGCTGCATACATGCACGATACTGTCACGGAATGACAGTTTCCAGTATAAAACGCCATCGGCAGCCAAAGATTCCTGGCTGGTTGGAACGTTTTCCCCGGCTAGAGCCCGAATGCGCGGCGGAGCACCATGAGCGACTTCTGCCCGTGCTCGGCGGCCACGACCACGTTCAGTCGCACCTCGCTCGTGCTCACCAGGTCGATGTTGATGCCTTCATCGGCCAGCGGCTTAAAGAGGCGGTCGGCCACGCCCGCATGGCTGCGGATGCCAACGCCCGTGATCGAGAGCTTCGCCACGTGCGGCACGTCGGCGACGTGGGCCCCGCGGCTCGCGGCGATCTTCCTGGCCACCTCGATCGCCTTGTCGCGGCTCTCCGCCGGCACGGTAAACGAAATCTCCGCCCGGCCGTTCCGCGGATGGCTCTGCACGATCATGTCGACGTTGAGCCCCGCGCGGCCCACCTCCTCGAAGACATCCGCCGCCACGCCCGGATCGAGACGGCGGACGACGTCGAGCGGGCTCGACTTCACCAGATGCGATCCCGCCAGATCGGCCTCGCTGGCGGCAGCCTCGGTCTCGAGCCCGAAGGCGTGGTGCACGGCCTGCCCGGCCGCCACACCATCCTTGCGATCGACGAGCACGGAGATCTTGATCTCGCTCGTCGTGATCATGCGGACGTTGATCTTCTCCCGCGAGAGAGCCGTGAACATGCGGCCGGCGACGCCTTCGGCGGTGGCCATGCCCACGCCCACGACCGAGACCTTCGCCAATTCCGCATCGTGCGACACACCGGTGGCCCCGAGTTGCTTCGCGACGCGGTTGGAGAGTTCGAGCGCCTGAGGCAGATCGTCTACCGGCACGGTGAACGAGATGTCGGCCTGGCCGCCCTGCCCAACGTTTTGCACGATCATGTCGACCGCGATCCCTGAGGCAGCCAACTGTGAAAAAAGCGCGTGGCTCGAACCCGGCTGGTCGGGGACGTTTTCGAGCGTGATCCGAGCCTCGTCCTTCGCGAACGCCACGCCGCTGGCGGGCCGGGGTGTCGATTCCTCGGCGGCCAGGATCACCGTGCCCGGCATGTCCTTGAAGCTCGACCGCACCAGCACCTTCACGCCGAACTTCTTGGCAAACTCGATCGACCGCGAGTGCATGACGCCGGCGCCCAAGCTCGCGAGCTCGAGCATCTCGTCGTAGCTGATCGACGCCAGCCGCCGGGCCTTCGGCAGCATGCGTGGGTCGGTCGTGTAGATGCCGTCGACGTCGGTGTAGATCTCGCAGAGGTCGGCGTTGAGCACGGCGGCGAGCGCCACGGCGGTCGTATCGGAGCCGCCGCGGCCGAGCGTGGGGATGTTGCCGTTCTGGTCGATGCCTTGGAATCCGGCGGCGATCACGATCGCGCCGTCGTCGAGCAGTTTCTTCACGTGGTCGGTCGAGATCGACTTGATGCGTGCCTTCGTATGGGTGCTATCGGTGCGGATGCCGATCTGGGCACCGGTGAGGCTGACCGCCTTGTGCCCGAGCGACTGGATCGCCATCGCGAAAAGGGCCACGCTCACCTGCTCGCCCGTCGAGAGGAGCACGTCCATCTCGCGGGCGCTGGGCCGGTCGGAGATCTGTTTGGCAAGGTCGACGAGCACGTCGGTCTGGTGGCCCATCGCGCTGACCACGACCACCACCTGATGGCCCGTCTGCTGCCGCGCGATCGCCTTCTTCGCCGCCGCCAGGATCTTCTGCGGATCAGCCACGCTCGTCCCGCCAAACTTCTGCACCACGAGTGCCATCGACATTGTCTCCCTGCGCCGTTTCGGCGGCGCGAATGCCTGCGCTGCATGTCAGCGCGAATCCATGCGTCGCTTGACGACGCGATTCCCTACCAAACTAGCTCCGTAAAAACTCCCCCATCAGCTTGCAGCCCGGCAGGATCGACACGCCGCCGGCTGCCGCCGCGAATTCGTCGTAGGTCTGCTGGCCGTTCGGCTGGATGCCGCTGCCTGCCATCACGAACGGCACGGGGCCGCGGGAATGGGTCTTGGTCGAGATAAACGTGGGGTGATCGGGGCAGACGAGGATGCGATGCTCAGGCACTCCGGCCAGGTAATCTGCGATCGGCTTTACGATCTTGGCGTCGATCTCCTCGATCGCCTTCACCTTCTCGACTGCGTCGCCCTGATGACTCGCCTCGTCCGGTGCCTCGACATGCACGCAGACGAGATCGGCCGTGGCCAATTCGGCGATCGCCGCCCTACCCTTCGCGGCGTAGTCGGTGTCGAGATAGCCGGTGGCGCCGGCCACCTCGAGCCGCTTCCAACCGGCGAGCGAGGCCAGCCCACGCAGCAGGTCGACTGCCGTGATCATCGTGCCATTGGTGCCATATTTCTTCGTGAACGCCTCCATCGCCGGGGCGCGGCCCACGCCCCACAGCCAGACGTGCGTGGCGGGCCGCTTCCCAGCCGCGATCCTCGCCTTGTTGACCGGATGCCCGGCCAGCCAACTGGCGCTCTTCGCCATGATCTCGGTGAGCAGTCTGCTGCCGGTGCCGCGGGGAAATGAGTCGGCGACTGATTTGTCCATCAGGTCGTGCGGCGGTGTCGCCCGCAGGTCGGCACCGAGCGGCGCAGCCGTGTCGGCCTTGCCCCGATACATCAGCAGGTTTCTGTAGCTGATGCCCGGCTTGAACTCCCAGCCAGTAAGCTCGGGAAAATCCGCCGCGAGTCCCCGATTGGCAGCAGCGAGGAGTTCGGTTCCCTCCTCTGTCGAAATATGGCCAGCGGTGAAGTCCTCCATCAGGGAGTCACTGCCGCCGTCTTCGGCAGTCGCGCCAGACCGAATCGTCACGAGGTTGCACCGCACGGCCCAGTCGTCGGGCCCGAGCGTGATCCCCTGGGCGGCCGCCTCGAGCGGCGCGCGGCCTGTGAAATAGGTGAGCGGGTCGTAGCCCATCAGGCTCATGCAGGCCACCTCCGAACCCGGCGGCAGGCTGTCGGGCACGTGGTTGGTGAGCCCGACGCGGCCGCGGGCGGCGAGCGCATCCATTGCGGGGGTGCGGGCCGCCTGGAACGGCGTCTTGCCACCGAGCGAAGCCTGCGGAGCGTCAGCGGCACCATCGGGAATCACGATCACATATTTCATGGTTGGTTCCTTTATTCCCAGAGCCCTATTCTTCGAGCACGCTCAAGCAGACGCTCTTGGCTCTGACGACATCCGACGTGTCGATCGCGGCAACGGCCTTCTGAACAGCACTCGACGCACAGGCGTGGGTCATGATCACCAGCGGCACACCTTCATCGGACGAGCCGGGCACGTCGTGCTGGATGACCGATGCGATCGAGATGCCGTGCTCGCCGAGGGTGCCGGTGATCTTCGCGAGCACGCCCGGCTGGTCCTTGACGCGGATCCGCAGGAAGTGCCGCTCATGGGCGACGGTTTCGCTGATTTTCGCGGCCGCGGTATCGGATTCCAGCACGCCGGTCGTGCGGAAGGTGATCGCCGCCCGGCCCACCACCGTGTCGATGACGTCGGCCACGACGGCCGAGGCGGTCGGCATCTGCCCGGCGCCCAGACCGTGGAAGAACATTCGCCCGACCGCGTCGCCGACGATGCTGACGGCGTTGTAGGCGCCGCGCGTCTCGGCCAAAGGCGTGCCGATCTTCACCAAGCACGGCGCCACCCGCATCGCGAGTCGGCCATCGTTTCGGCTGGCCACGGCCACGAGACGAATCCGGTAGCCGAGTTCGCCGGCGTATTTCAGGAGGTCGAGGTCGAGGCCATCGATGCCGGTCCGCGGGATCTCGGCCCACGGCACCCAGACGCCGAACGCCAAATGGGCGAGGATCGCCAGCTTCTGCGTGGCGTCTGTGCCGTCAACGTCCATCGAGGGGTCGGCTTCGGCGAATCCCTTGGCCTGGGCGAGCTTGAGCACCTCGGCGTAGTCGGCGCCATCCTCCTCCATCCGCGTCAGGATGAAGTTGCTCGTGCCGTTCAAGATGCCGCGGATCGAGTCGATGCGGTTGGCTGCGAGGCACTCGCCGATGGCGGCCACAATCGGAATGCCGCCGGCCACGGCCGCCTCGAAGGCGATCGAACGGCCCAGCTTGCGGGCCAGCTCGAAGAGTTCCGGGCCATGCTCTGCCAACAGTGCCTTGTTGGCGGTGACCACATCCTTCCCGTGCTTGAGCAGCTCGATCATCATCGAGCGGGCAGGCTCCAATCCCCCGACAAGGAGAACCGCCACGGAGATCGATGGATCTTGTGAGATGTCGCTGATGTCGGACGAGATCTTCCCGCCCGGCACCTGCACGATACGGTCCTTGGCGACGTCTTTGACGACGGCCCGTTCGACGACGATCGGTCGGCCGGCGTGCCGCGTGATATGGTCGGCCGAATCGACGAGCAGGCGGACAACGCCCGATCCAACGGTGCCCAAGCCGACGACGCCGACACGGACTGGTGCGCTCATGGCGGAAACGACTCCAAAAAATAGAGCAGGATGAACCCCTGATCGTAATGAGCCTACCTTGCGTCTGGAAGCGCGGCACGTAGTTCGCCGGGCTGGCTCCGGTTGTGCCGGTCGTGACGACGGCGACGGGTCTTTGTCGTGGTGCCGCCAAAGGTGCCGCACCGCCGGGACGGCAGAAGTCTCGTCGCAGTGGCTTCGCTCCGTGGCCGTGAGTTTTTAACTTGCGGAATCCGGGCCGGGGACACGGACAAGTTGAAAACTTGCCGCCACGGGGGGCCGGAAACACGGACAAGTTGAAAACTTGCCGCCACAAGCATCCTGTCCGATTTTTCACGGATCGCGTACAACTCCACCGTTGAGCCCGAACTTGCATCGCGGTGAAGGAGCTTCAAGCCTTGGACACGTCGGCCCGTGAATTTCTCGTCCGATTGCTGGAAACGCCGAGCCCGTCCGGCTACGAACAGCCCATTCAGCGGCTGGTGCGGGACTATCTTTCGGGGATCGCCGACACCGTCGTCACCGATGCCCACGGCAACGTGATCGGGGCGAAAAACCCGACCGCCCCCACGCGGATGCTGCTGGCCGGCCACTGCGATCAAATCGGGCTGATCGTCCAATACATCGACTCCGACGGGTTCATTTCGGTGCAGCCGATCGGCGGCTGGGATCCGATCCAGCTCGTCGGTGCCCGGGTCGTGATCTGGACCGCGTCGGGCCCGGTGAACGGCGTCATGTCGCGGAAGCCGATCCACCTGCTCACCGAGGAGGAGCGGAAGGTCGTGCCCAAGATGAAAGACCTCTGGATCGACATCGGTGCTGAAAACAAGGCCGATGCCGAGAGCGTGGTGCGGATCGGGGATTGCGTGACCTTCGAGCTGCGGTTTCAGCCGCTCAGGCGCAATCTCGCCAGTGGCGTGGCGATGGACGACAAGGTCGGCCTGTGGGTGGTGCTCGAGGCTTTTCGCCGGGCGGCTGCGGCGGGGCCCCTGCCCTGCGGGCTCTTCGTGGCTTCGACCGTGCAGGAGGAGATCGGCCTCCGGGGGGCGCAGACCAGCTGCTACGGCGTCGATCCGCATGTCGCCATCGCGGTTGATGTGACCCATGCCACCGACTGCCCGACGATCGACAAGAAGTCGGAGGGCGATGTGTCGCTCGGCAAGGGGCCCGTGGTCTACCGCGGTCCGAACATGAACCCGCATGTGGTCGACCGGTTGCTCGCGGCCGCCAAGGCCCGGGAGATTCCGTTCCAACTGGGCGCGAGCGGCCGGGCAACCCCGACCGATGCCAACGTGCTCCAGACGACGCGAGCGGGCGTTGCCACCGGTCTGGTGAGCGTGCCCAATCGCTACATGCACTCGGCGGTGGAGACGATCTCGCTCGACGATGCCGACCGGACGGCCGATCTGCTCGCGGCGTTCGTCCGCGGACTGGAGGGATCGATCGACTGGGCACCGTAGCGTGCCTTAATCGCGCGTCTCGCGGCCCAGCCCGCTGGGGCTTGTGAAAGCGGACGTGTCCTGCCAAAACGGCACTCGCCGCTGAGGCAGAAATGGGGCCTGTGCCAGGCTTCCGAATCCAGAAAAGACCGCGGACACTGTCCTGTTTTCCCAGAACCGAAAGACTTTGGCACGCCGGTTGCTTCATTTTCCGCCGCCTGGCATGGACTGCCAATTCAACACGTTTTCTTGTTGCTACTCGTCAATCTTTGGAGGAGTTTCTCGTGGCCAAACAAATGGTGTTCGACGATGAGGCCCGTCAACCGCTGCTCGCTGGCGTTTCCAAGCTCGCCAGGGCGGTGAAGAGCACGCTCGGCCCCCGTGGCCGCAACGCCGTGCTCGACAAGGGCTGGGGCTCGCCGAAGGTCACGAAGGACGGTGTCACCGTCGCCGAAGACATCGACCTCGAAGACCCGTTCGAGAACCTCGGTGCGCAGCTTGTGAAGGAAGCCGCCAGCAAGACCAATGACGTGGCCGGCGACGGCACCACCACGGCCACCGTGCTCGCCGAGGCCATCTTCCGCGAGGGGCTCAAGATGATCGCCGCGGGCGCCGACCCGATGGCGCTGGCCCGTGGCATTCACCGCGCTGTCGAGGCTGTTTCGAAGTCGATTCTCGCGATGGCCACGCCAATCAACGAGAAGAACAAGAAGGAACTGATGCAGATCGCCACAATCGCGGGCAACAACGACCCCACGATCGGCAATGTGCTCTCCGACGCCTTTCTCAAGGTGGGCAAGGACGGCGTGATCACCGTCGAGGAAGGGAAGCAGGCGGAGACGACGGTGGATGTCGTAGAGGGAATGCAGTTCGACCGCGGTTTCCTCTCGCCCCACTTCGTGACCGACGCGGAGTCGCAGGTCTGCGTGATGGAAAACCCCTACATCTTGATCTTCGAGGAAAAAATCTCGAGCGCCAAGAATCTGGTGCCAATTCTCGAGGCGATCAGCAAGGCCGGCAAGCCGCTCGTTGTGATCGCCGAGGACGTCGAGGGTGAGGCCTTGGCCACACTCGTCGTCAACAAACTCCGCGGCATCGTGCAGTCTGTCGCCATCAAGGCCCCGGGCTACGGCGACCGTCGCAAGGCGATTCTTGGCGATCTGGCCGTGCTCACCGGTGGTCAGGCGATCTACAAGGATCTGGGAATCTCGCTCGATGCGGTGAAGCTGAGCGACCTGGGCCGGGCCAAGAAGGTGATCATCGAGGCCGAAAACACGACGATTGTCAGCGGTGCCGGGACAAAAGAAGCCATTGACGGTCGGGCGAAGCAGATTCGTGTCGAGATCGAGGCGACCACCAGCGACTACGACCGCGAGAAACTGCAGGAGCGGCTTGCGAAGATTGCGGGGGGCGTGGCGCAGATCAACGTGGGTGCCGCGACCGAGACCGAGATGAAGGAGCGCAAGGCGCTCATCGACGACGCGAAGAGCGCCGTGCAGGCGGCCCTGGCCGAGGGCATCGTCCCGGGAGGCGGTGTGGCCCTGCTGCGGAGCGAAAAGTCGATCGAGAACCTGATCGCCAAGGGCGAACTCGATGCCGATGAGAAGATGGGCGCGTCGATCGTGAAGCAGGCCCTGCGGTATCCCCTGGAGGCGATCGCTGCCAACGCCGGTGTGGACGGCTCCGTGGTGGTCAACCGGGTGCGGCGCATGAAGGGCAAGAACGATGGCTGGGACGCCGACAAGGCGGAGTATTGCGATCTGGTCAATGCCGGCGTGATCGATCCGGCCAAGGTGGTCCGCACCGCCCTGCAGAATGCCGCGAGCGTGTCAGCCCTGCTCCTGACGACCGACTCGCTGGTCGCCGAAATCCCGAAGGCCGAAGAGGAGGGTGGTGGCGATGGCCACGACCACCACGGCATGGGCGGTGGGATGGGCGGTGGCATGCCGGGCATGGGTGGCATGGGTGGCATGGGCGGCATGCCGGGCATGATGTAATCGGCTGCGAGGCTCCCGTCTGGCTCCGCCTGACGCCGTCTTTGCAGACACCAACTTTTTCTGTTTTCCCGCTTTCACGATCCCTTTTGGCTCGATCCTTTTTTGGAGTGAAGAACACATGGCTGCCAAGAATCTGAAGATCCGTCCGCTCGATGACCGCGTGGTGGTGGAGCCCGTTGAAGCTGAGGAGCGCACCGCCGGCGGCATCGTGCTGCCCGACTCAGCCAAGGAGAAGCCGCAGCGTGGCCACGTCGTGGCCATGGGCCCCGGCAAACTGCTGGAGAACGGCGGCCGTGCTCCGCTGTCGGTTGCGGTCGGCGATCAGGTGATCTACGGCAAGTATTCGGGCAGCGACATCGAAGTCGACGGCCACGAAGTGAAGATCCTGCGAGAGAGCGACATTCTCGCGAAGGTCATGGGCTGATCAGCCCGGTGCGTTCCAGTCTCGATCAATCCCCAGTCTCCCGTCACTTTTTCAGGCTAGTCACTTTCTCAGGAGTAACGACTCGTGCCCAAGCAACTGCTGTTCGATGACAACGCCCGTGCCAAACTGCTCAAGGGCGTCGAGAAACTGGCCGGTGCCGTCGCGGTGACGATGGGGCCGACCGGCCGCAACGTGATCATCGACAAGTCGTTCGGCGGTCCCACCGTCACCAAGGACGGCGTGACTGTCAGCAAGGAGGTGGACCTCGAGGATCCGTTCGAGAACATGGGCGCCAAACTTGTCAACGAGGTGGCCTCGAAGACGTCGGATCTGGCTGGCGACGGCACGACCACGGCCACGGTGCTCGCCAGGGCGATCTTCCGCGAGGGCACGCGGAACGTCGCGGCCGGCAGCAATCCGACGGCGGTCCGCCGCGGCATCGACAAGGCAGTGACCGCCGCCGTGGAGCGGCTCATGCAGATCGCGCGGAAGGTGGAGCGGCCCGAGGAGGTCGCTCAGGTCGGCGCCATCAGCGCCAACAACGACCGCTCGATCGGTGATCTGTTGGCCCAGGCGTTGCAGCGGGTTGGCAAGGATGGCGTCATCACGGTCGAAGAGGGCAAGACCACCGAGACGACCGTGCGGTTCGTCGACGGAATGCAGTTCGACAAGGGCTTCGTTTCGCCCTACTTCGTTAACAAGCCGGCCGAGATGATCTGTCAACTCGACGACGCTCTGATCCTGATCCACGAAAAGAAAATCTCCAACCTGCGTGACCTTCTGCCGCTGCTCGAAAAGGTCGCGCAATCGGGAAAGCCGCTGCTGATCATCGCGGAGGATGTCGATGGCGACGCCCTCACGGCGCTGGTTGTCAACAAGCTCCGGGGCGTGCTCAACATTTGCGCGTCGAAGGCCCCCGGCTTTGGCGACCGACGCAAGGCGATGCTCGGCGACATTGCCACGCTCACGGGCGGCACGCTGATCTCCGAAGACCTGGGTCTCAAGCTCGAGAGTCTTGATCTCTCGCACCTTGGCCGGGCGAAGAAGATCACGGTCGACAAGAACGAGACCACGATCGTCCAGGGTGGCGGCAAGCAGGACGACGTGCAGGCCCGCGTGCATCAGCTCCGCACCCAGATCGAGGGCACCGAGAGCGAGTATGACCGCGAGAAGCTGCAGGAGCGGCTGGCCAAGCTGACCGGAGGCGTGGCGATCGTCTCGGTCGGTGCCGGCACCGAGGCCGAGATGAAGCAAAAGAAGGCCCGCGTCGAAGATGCCCTGCATGCCACGCGTGCGGCTGTCGAAGAAGGCATCGTGCCGGGTGGCGGTGTCGCGTTGCTCCGTTGCCGTGAGGCAGTGGAGAAGGCCCGGTCGCAGGCCAAGGGCGACGAGAAGATCGGCGTCGACATCGTGCTGCACTCGCTCGATGCGCCCATCCGCCAGATTGCCGAGAACGGCGGAATCGACGGTGCCGTGGTGGCCGACGAGGTGGCCGACAAAGACCTCAACATGGGCTACGACGCCAACAAGGGCGAGTATGTCGACATGCTCAAGGCTGGGATCATCGATCCTGTGAAGGTTGTTCGCGTGGCGTTGACCAACGCGGCGAGCATCGCTGGCCTGATGCTCACGACCGAGGCCCTCGTCACGAACCTCGACAAGGACGACGCCAAGAAGCACCGGGCTGAAGGCAGCGTTCGCTAGTGGCTGTCGAGGTGGCTGCGGAAAAAGCCAAGCCCAGACCTTTTCCGCTCGCTTCCGTCTGCGTCTGGACCGCCCCTACATGGCCAACGAGCGCGACTACTACGAGGTGCTGGGAGTGGAACGCCGCGCCGGTGGCGCGGAGATAGCCGACGCGTATCGCAAGCTGGCCATCAAGTTCCACCCTGACAAGAACCCCGGCAACAACGCGGCCGCGGATCGCTTCAAGGAGGCGGCCCGGGCGTTCGAAGTGCTTTCGAACGACGAACTGCGGGGCCGCTATGACCGCTACGGCCATGCGGGCCTTCAAGGCGGAGCGCGGCACGAGTTCAACGATCTTTCCGACATCTTCGATGCGTTCGGCGATCTGTTCGGCGGCGGCGTCTTCGGCGGTAGTGGGGGGCGGAAGTCCAATCGGCCACGTCAGGGCCGAGATGTCTTTTCCACTGTCTCACTCTCGCTCGTGGAGGCAGCCCGCGGGGCCACCAAGATCGTCGAGTTTTCCCGACACGAACTCTGCGGCAGCTGCGACGGCAGTGGGGCCAAGAAGGGCACGAAGCCGCAGGACTGCAGACAACCTGCCCCTCCTGCCGTGGCGCGGGAACCATGATCCGTGAGAAGTGCCCCGACTGTGCCGGCGAGGGGCTTACCGCGGAGCATGTCGAGCGGCGGGTGACGATTCCCGCCGGCGTGGACCGCGACGTCCGCGTGCGGCTAGCGGGTGAGGGCGAGCCGGGGGGTAACGGCGGCCCCCCGGGCGACTGCTACTGCGTGATTGAGATCGAGGAGCATCCGTTTCTCAACCGCGAGGGTCGGGATCTGCACTGTGAGGTGCCGATCACGTTCAGCCAGGCCGCGCTGGGGGCCACCGTCGACGTTCCCACGCTCGACGGGGCGAAGCCGCTGGCCATCGCACGTGGCACGCAGGCGGGCGACGTGATCCGCGTGAAGGGGCTCGGCATGCCGGAGGTGCGAGGCCGCGGCATCGGCGACCTGCACGTGCACGTCCATGTCGAGGTGCCGAAGACGCTCTCCCCCAAGGCGGAGCAACTGCTGCGCGACTTGGCCGCCGAGGAGCAGAAGGCCGTGAGCCCGAAACGGTCGAGTTTCTTCAGTCGCCTGAGCGACTCCTTCCAGCCGAAGGATGCCACAGAAAAGCCACGTGACGAGAAGTCAAAATCGAAGAAGGAGAGCCAGTCATGAATCCACGCGACGATCGGGACCCCGTTTCCCCGTCCGAGCAGCCTGTCGCTGCCGAAGGCCACGAGGACGCGGCGGGGGGCCTGCCTGAGGGCGACTCGTTCGCCCAGCAACTGCGGGACGCGGAGGATCGGGTGCTCCGGGCGCAGGCGGAACTGGAGAATTTCCGCAAACGGTCGCGGCGGGAGCACGAAGACGCGCTCCGCTACCGCGAGATCGACCTGCTGCGGGATCTGCTGCCAGTGCTCGACACGGTTCGCCGGGCGATCGAAGCCAGTGAGAAGACGGCCGACGTCGACAGCCTGCGGGCCGGATTCCGCATGACCGCCCAGCAGATCGAAAAGGTGCTCGATGGGCATGGCTGCAAAACGATCGAGACAGACGGAAAGCCATTCGATCCCACGATCCATGACGCCGTTTTGCAACAGGTGGTGCCCGGCGTGGCGTCGGGCACGGTTGTGATGGTTGCCAGCCAGGGGTACAGGTTGCACGACCGGGTGGTCCGGCCGGCCCAGGTGATCGTTTCCAAGGAGGAATGAACCATGCCCACGTATGATTACGTCTGCGACGGCTGCGGGCACGCCTTCGAACTGTTTCAGTCGATGACTGACAGCGTGAAGAAGACCTGCCCGAAATGCAAGAAAAAGAAGCTTCGTCGGCTCATCGGCGCCGGCGGGGCGATCGTGTTCAAGGGATCGGGGTTTTACAAGACCGACTACCGAAGCGAATCCTACAAGAAGGGCGCCGCCGCCGATTCGGGTGGCAAGTCCGAGGACGGCTCCAAGAAATCGGATTCCGGGAAATCCGATGCCGGCGGCGGGGCTGGCTCGAAGGGATCGGAGTAGACGATGCCACTCTGCCCGGTGTGCGATGCCAGCGTGAACATCGAAGCCACGCCGACGGCCCCGTTTTGCAGCGAGCGCTGCCGTCTCATCGATCTCGGCCGCTGGCTCGACGAGGCCTACTCTCTCCCTGAGCAGAAGCAGTCGGAGGACGACGAGGACGAAGGCGACGAGTAGGGCGGATGGTTGTTGCGAATCGGTATTCGCTTCACGCCCGGAGTCCCCCGGCTTCCGCCGGGGGCTCCTTGACAAACGGTCTGCCGCAGAGGCCCGGCCTGCGTATACTCTGGGCCCGCGCGGGAGTTTCTCCCGGTTCGCCAGTCCCGTGGCCTCACAGTCAAGGATGAAGACATGTCAGATTCCGCCAGCCCTTCCCCGGCTCCCCATGCGAACACGACGGAGGTGTCTCCCGCCGGCAGGATCGTGCATGAGATCCAGTGGAGCGAGGCGTTGCCGTGGTGGCTTCTGTTTCGCGCCGCCGGCGCCGCCTTCTCACCGACGGTGATCCTGTTGGCGGCGCTCGGTGCGCTGGCGACGTGGGCCGGCTGGTCTCTCGCGGATCGCATGAACTTGGCGGGCGTTGAGCAGGCAGCCGACGTGATCGCTGCGGCCGGAGTCGGCCAGCAGTCGATCGTGGATGGGCTCCTGCTGCCGTCAAGCTCCGGCGGGCTACCCGGTGGACGCTTGCTGGTGCCGAGTCGGAGCGTGATGCCTGGCCTGCTCGGCCTGCTCGATCGCCTACCGGTCGCGGCTGGGGACGTGCTGCGGCTGGCCTCGGTGCCGTTTCGACCGTCGGCCACGATGAGCCAGATGGTCGGGGCGTTGGCTCGGCTCGGCTGGTTCGTGCTTGTGTGGTCGATTTTTGGGACTGCCATCACCCGGCACGTGGCGCTCACGCTCATTGGCGAGGACTCGCCGGGACTCCCCGGTGCGGTGTGGTACGGCACGCGGAAGTGGATCTCGTCGTTCAACGCCGTCGCATTCGTCCTCCTTGGCATCCTCGTGCTCTCCGTGCCGGGGGCTTTGCTGGGACTCTTGATGCGGACCGATCTGGGCCTGGCACTCGCGGGAGCCGTCTGGCCGCTGGTTCTGGCGGGAGCCGTCGTGCTCGCGATCCTCGCCGTCGGCCTCCTGGCCGGCTGGCCGCTGATGGTGGCGGCCGTCGGGGTTGAGCGTGGCGACAGCTTTCAGGCGATCTCCACGGCGTTTTCCTACCTCTATCAGCGG
>JAPLNQ010000247.1 GCA_026401075.1 Planctomycetia bacterium | reverse complement strand
TGGCGGTTCATCCCCGTGCGTACGGGGAGCAGTTATGCAGCCACCATTCCTTCGCCTGGCGAGTTCGGTTCATCCCCGTGCGTACGGGGAGCAGGTGTTCTCGTACTTTGTCGGCCTTTGGGGCGGCGGTTCATCCCCGTGCGTACGGGGAGCAGCATCCCAGACGCATTCCAAGGCTGCACGTGACCGGTTCATCCCCGTGCGTACGGGGAGCAGACTGAAAAACTAGGCTTTAGAACGAGTTTTTGCCAGCCAAATGCCTTCGAAGTCCTCAAACTCTACTGGAGCCTTGCCGTGAGTCAGGATATCGAACCCCTGCTCTGTCTTTGCCGCGTATAAAAGCACCGCCCAGCCCCCCTTTATCGACTCCCGTGCAAGATTCCAGACTCGCGTGCGGACGCGGTGGGATAGCGTCCCTACATAGACGCCCGCCTTTAGCTGGAGCAGCCAGCGGGCCAGCTTGCCCCGAAGCGAGGGCGGAGCCTTCGAAACAATGAGAACGATCACAAATTACCTCGCGTGACAAAGCTGGTCGGCTATTTCCACGGACGATGGATAGCCTGCTCAAGAATTCGCCCTATAGGCGTTTCGGGCGGGAGGATGTCCGGCTGCCACCACTCGGCGGGGCGGGCTTCGTCGCCTACGTAGGCGTCATCCCCGGGATCGCCAGTGCCTTGCACATCGTTAGAGACATCCATCGCAGCAGCAATATCGGGGAGAATCCGTTCGACTAACTTTTGAGACCTGAACATATCGCGACATCCCCGGCGAACCCGAGACTCCAAATTCTCTAGGCCGGCCGCCGCCTCGCGAAAGGCGACCGGGAATGTGTACTTGACCTTGTAGAGGTCAGCCACGTCGTAGACGAATGAAAGCTGCTTTCCGGTGTGAATAAAACCAAGGGCTGGAGAGTAGCCCCCTGACAGAATTGCCGCATGAGAGAGTCCGTACAAGCAAGAGTTGGCAGCGGACAGTGCGCGATTGATTGGATCAGCTGCATCCCATTGGCCTCGGTTGTAGCTCCGCCCCCGCCACTCAATGCCGGCCTCTTGCGCGGCAACGGCGTACGCCTCTCGCACCCGAACGCCCTCCTTGCCTCGCAGTTGCTGCAGCGTGACCGTTGAGTCCGGTTTGTCATCAAACCGCATGCAGTACATCCGGATGACAACTTGCAGCCGGGCGACATCCTGGGTGGCTAGAAACGCCTGCCGAAGCAGATTGCGACTGGAACGTGCTCCTCCAAGTCCCTGAGCGTAAAAGCGCACGCCATGCTCGCCCACCCATAGGACTTGGCAGTTGTTGTCGGCCAACGATTTTACTGCGGCGTGGGTGAGCGTTGTTCCCGGTCCCAACAGCAACACAGCAAGCGCGGCGGCCGGGATAGCTGTGGATGTGCCGTCAGCGCGATGCACAGCTATGGCTGAATCCTGTTGTTCAACAACGGCGTGCTCAACGTAAAGGTATGTCAGCTTGTCATCAAAACGTGGGAGATCATGGAGTGACGTTTTCCTATTCACTGGGCCGATGCCTCCATCTTCACCGAGCAACGGCTAACGACAGTAGCCCCATTCCAAAGGCCTTCCCTCGGCCAATGCCGTTGACAACCGCTTGTCGCAGAAGCTCGGCGTCCGCACATGTGAGGACGCCCTCAAACATCGCCGCGTTGAACCGCGCGGGAGAGGATCGCCCCTCTGGCTTCATGGAAAGATTCATCACAGGCTGCACTCGCAGCTGATTACCTACGGTAAAGCCCGAACGAGCGGCCACAACCGACAAGCGTTCCCTCCATGCCCGAAACTCAGGATCGGGCCGCGGCCGATCAGCCCCATCAATCGCGGGAAGCAGACAACGAATGGGGTGTTCGCTTCTAGATTTTTTGCCGTCCTTCAGTTCACCGGTTGGCACGGTCCGCCGTTTCACCATCAACATGACCAAGCGGAACCGATAGGCCGCCCCAACTTCGAACGCCGGGTCAAACTCCCGCACCTGCGGCGGGCCGGCTACGAGGAAGGGCGCATTCTGGAACGCGTAGTCCCAGTTCGGTCTCACAGATGATTGCACTAGGATTCGCATGGGTGGATCTGGTTCAATCCGGAAGAGAAATCCACCCTCTTGCCGCTGGTGTTTCGGCATCGCCTCCGAGGACCACGTACCCAAGAAAAATGGGTCCTCCTTCTGCCGATGCTCATCGGGAAACGCCATCCATATCCGCTGGTGGACGCGATACGTCTGTTTGACCCAATCCAGGCCGGGCCGCGGCTGGTCGGGATGGGAACCAGGATTCACCAGAATTTGGGAAAGAAACATGGAAACTCCAGTCAGCCCGGTGCATCGGACAGGAAGTCCAACGCTGCGGCGCGTGTGCTCTCTAGAATGGCCCGGCGTCGCCCCAGCCGTCGGCTGGTCAGTAGGCGATTGACCTGTCGGAGGATCAATTCCCGCTGGACCGGATCGGCAGGATCGACCCGATGTTGCTGCATGTCTCGCCCATACTCCAACTGGGTACACGCGTCATGGCAGATACGACAAAGCGATCGTAGATCGTCCAGTTGCTCCCGGCCGGCATTCGCGTACGTGACGTGATGCACTTCCTCAGCCGGCGACTTGCAGAACACGCACAGTTCATTATCGAACCTGAGCCGCTCTTTCCGGATCACCTTCCATTGGTCGCTGGTGTAATCGACTCTCGTCCGGCCAGCAGCGATTCGGTTCACTGTGGGACTCGCCGCACGGGCGGCGTAAACCTTAGACGGCACAACCCAACGCGGGCCGTGGCTGGGATACCGCAGGGTTCTGGGCACGTCATAGACGAGACGCGCGTTCTCCGGAGGGTGACTGCCGGGCTTGTGCTCAATAACGGCGTCCAGTTCCTCCGTGCCACCGTCTTCAAAGAACCCGTCAACGTAAAACGGCATCGCCTCCAAAGCCGCTTTCAGGCTGGTGTGTTGAGATGTACCTGCGAGAACCGGCTCTGTGGGAACACAACACTTGCGGCCCAGAAAGACCGGCCACACCGGATCACGGAGGGCATCGGCACACCTGCGGATCACATCCGAATCTCCCCTCAGCGCCACCAAAAATGACGAATCCAGAAGGTACTGCCGGCGGCTCAGAAGCGTTTCTGGCTCCTTGGTTGACGCCGTAAGTTTGACGCCGCCTTCAGCCTTACGGATGCCAACCCCCGCTCCGGCAGTGTGGTAGTCCCAATCCAGTTCACCCGGTCGGTCGATCCGGACGCCCATCTCCAAATCGACAAGCGGCTCCAGAACGGTTGCCGCTCTGTCCCTGTCCGCGCCCATCGCGCAGAGAAGGAGCCCCAGCACCCCAGACTTGCTTGGGTACTGATCGGTTCTCCGTATCTGGAGCTTCGACCCGGTGCCCCAAGACTGCATTGGGCCGGAGAGCCGAAGGTATAGGATATGACTCATACCACCCCCGCCGGTACAGCCGCCTTCTCTACAGCAGCAGCCAGATCCCGAAGCGTCTTGACCCGTGTCGCTTCCAGGGGAAATGCAGCCGTCGCAGCACTGCCGACGGTAAGCAGAAACCTCTGCACATCGGCCGGAGCATAGGCAGCTGCGATTGATCCACAGTAGTCGCTCAGTGCCTGAGCCGATTCCTGCATAAGGTCTTGGCCCTGAACGGCCTGCAGGAAGGCATTGGCGTAACTGATGGGTTGCTTGGTCTCCGACACCTCTACCAGGATCAACTCGGGAACAGAGTGAGCCGCGAAGCTATTCTGCTTGCCTGTCGGAGTAGCCAGTGCAGCCGACTCAACAAGCACCGCCGCGGCCTTGCGGGCCTGACTTGCCCCAGGCTTTCCGAGGGTCTCTGCCAGTGCGTCCGTGTCTACATTGAGGTACTTGTAGTAGACGGCCGAATTGAAGAACGTCACGGTGTCACCCGATCCGAGGAACGCAGCACCGCCCCTTTGGGTCTGTGACTTAATGAACTCATGCTGGCGATCATCCATCGCAGTGAAGTAGTCGCCTTCGATGAGTGACTCATGTGTGCTGATGGCGTGGGCCACTTGGCACGCAGCTTCCACGTCCGCGATGAGATCGCTGGTTGTCATGCGGCCGAAAAGCCCCACATCCACCGACATCGATTCCTTCGCCTTGAACGCTTCGGCCTTGAACTCGGCGATCGCCACATCGGCCTCTTTGTCTTCGTCCTTGGTGCTTTTTTCTTTTCGGCCGATCAACTTGGCGTACGCTTTCGGTTTCCGCTTCTTGAGATCGACCACCAGATCGGCAACTTTCGCTGCGAACGGCGGAGGGAAGAACACCAACTGCGGCGTGACATCGCCCCCCGAGGTGTCGCCCGAATCTCCACCCTCATCGGAGTCGGACTCCGCTTTTGATTCCTTCTTAAACTGCCCGGCAATTCCGGCCTTCACACCCTCAATTTCCTCTTCCGGAATTCGCCCCGTGTTTAGCAGAGCGTCTGCAACCAAGCGAGGAAGGTATTTCGTCCGGTTTGCTACGGCGCCGCCAAATGCATCTTGGAACAGGGGTGAAAGGCGAATGTTGCGTTTCAGGCACTGGCTGCTAATCCGGCCGCGGGTGGTCCCGCCGAACAGGCACTTCTTGGGCTGGCCGGTATCGTCGCGATTGAGGTTGCCGGGCGGCATCGACTGAAGCATGTGAATCTGAACAAACATGGAGACGCTCCTTTTCTTTGGGGAGGTGCTACGGGGTGACTTCATTGAGGAACTGGCAGAGACCGGGCCAATCAATCTTCTTGGGGGGCGATTCAGCGATGGACTTGCGGATGATCTCCCGCAGTTCAGCCTCCAGCCGCGAACCTGTGGGGACAGCCCGTGGGTATCGCTTCTGCTTGGCAGGCGACGCCGCCGGGTTGAGGTGCATCCAAGGCTGGAAAGAACCTGAGCGATTGCTTGGCAAGGGGCGGCCGCGGCCGGCGGTTGCCATCAGCTTCAGGGCCATCCAAGCGGCGTTTCTGGAGGGCATCGTGCTGTGTTTATTGCGCAGTGGCCAGTAGACGCCGGTGAAGATGTCGAACGCGGCGGGATCTTCGTCCATGCTGCGCCCCGCGGCATTGGCGAGAATTCCCCATGCAGTTCCGTCCAACTGCGCGACAGCGGAGACGAACCGGTACATACCGGTCGTTGGGCGACGAATATCCTGCGGCTTCAAACGCCGTTCATCGCCCGCCTGCCACGGCACACCAGCATCCCAACCAGTGGCCCGTTTGGGCGCGTCGCCCGTCAACTCTGCCAGTGGTTGTATCCGGTGGTCGTACGACTTGTTGTTGGCTGGGTTAGTGCACGGCATCACTACCAGCCACCCCCGGTGGTCGGGGTTGGCCAGAACGACTTGCGACACCGGTGCAATTTCAGTCTTTTTCCCGAACCGTTGTACGAAGACTCGGCGGAGATCATCGCCTACGGCGGCGTCCGACTCCCGGCTAGTCTTTGTCGTTCGATGGTCCTCCGGCTTGTAGAACGCAGCCGGATCCCGCCAGCCCTGGAGAGCATCCCCTTCTTGTTTACAGGCTGGATTTTTCTCATAGACGATTGGGCCAACTACGCGTAGCGAGTTTGCACCGCACTGGCAGCAAACTGCAGGATCACCGGGGGCCCGCAAATGCACACGGCGGGGATTCCACGTAAGCCCTTCCAGTAGTTGTATGCCAGCCTTCCTACCCAACGGCGTAAATTGGCCCGACCACTGCGGTGAGCCCAGAGCCGTCTCCAATGGAATCAGATTGAGCCCGAGGGTTTCACATAGCGTCACGCCAATCGCCAGCGGCATTATCGGCGGGGCACCGTGAACGGCCGGCTGCTTACCGGCGCCACCGGATTGTGTCCAAGGGACAAGACGCAGGAGGCCTAAAGTTGCACAACGTAGGCAAAGCCGTGATGCATCGTCATCGCCATGGTGGAAGTGCGCGACGTTCGTCCCAGACGCCATTTCGGAGAAGAGCGAGGACGCAGGAAGCCCTTTCGCATCGCGCACGGTCGGATCTTGCAGGAACGGCTTCTTGGTGTCGAACAGATTGAACCGGCCCTCCTCAGCACTCAACTCCTTGATCAGAGCGGGGGGTACCCTGCCAGCCAGCAGCGATTTCCGCAGTTTTTCGATGCCGCCGCCGGCGGGCGACTGCCAATACAGAAGCGTCAGGAGGAATCGATGGGCGGCGAATAGGTCCAGCGGGCTCGGCGAAACGATCTGATGGAGGTCGGCCGTAGTGCGTAAAGCATCTAGGACGGACACCCGCTGAGGGCGGGCCTCCAAGTCCATAACCTCCAGCCACGGGGTGGTCAGAACGTTCCAATCTTTTGATTTCGCCAGCGGATCAGTTTTTTCCGAAACCGCTGCGGTTGATCTCGCCATCCTGCTTGCATCCTTACTTCGCTACGGAATCGCCCAGAAGGGCAACGGGTCGTCCGCCTCCGTCCATACCGAGGATTTGCGGCCCACAGGCCGCCCCACGGCCGCACCACTATGGCATGGTTAGCCCCCCTGTCCAGAGGCCGCGGACCAAGGTTGTCCCTAAGCGACGATAGGCTCCCAGCCAACCGGAGCGGAGATGCCGTAGCACTAGCTTGCGGCCGAGCTCAGAGCCGGTACGCTCACGTCCCGACAGCCGACTTTTCCACTGAGAAACTCGTATGGCATCTGGTATCCAAGACCGACTGATTGCTGAAACGCCTGTCGCCATCATCGACTTTGAAACCACCGGTCTGACCGCGGGCTTTGATCGGGTTGTTGAGGTTTCCGTGGTACGCGTCGACCCAGGGCAACAACCGCGGTTGGTCTTCGACACACTGATTAACCCCCGCCGGCCGATGGCTGCGACCGAGGTGCACGGAATTACTGATGCGGACGTGGAGAACGCGCCCGTGTTTGCGGAAATTGCGGGCGACGTGGTGGCGGCTACAGCCGGGTGCGTCGTCGCCGCCTACAACGTCTACTTTGATATGCAGTTTCTGGAATTTGAACTGGGAAACGTCGGGGTGAGCCAACCCGCTCCGCACTTCTGTCTCATGTACATGCGGCCGATGTTGGGACTTGGCAGTCGATGCAAATTGCAAGAAGCCTGTACAAGTCACGGCATAGAGCGAACCGCATCTCACATCGCAGCGGCAGACGCCATGGCATCCGGCGAACTACTGCTTAAATACCAGACTGAGATGGAGGCGAAGGGCGTACGCACCTACGGCGACCTGGCGAAGCTCAAGAAGTACAAGTTTATGGAGAGTTTTCGCCATGCGCCGCTACCCGCCGCCTCATCATTCGGGCTTACTGGGGGCAAAACAGTCGTTTCCCGCGCCAACCTTGCCGACGGCAGCCCTGCCATACGAAACCCGGTAGCGGGGTACTGGGACCTCCTGAAATCGGTCTTGGTCGATCTAGAGATCACGGAACAAGAGCTGGGAGCTATCAAGGCTGAGCAGGAGTCCGGAGGGTTGTCAGACGAGGAAATTCGGACGCTTCACGCGCGGGCCTTCGCGAGTGCGGTTTCCGGTTTTGCCGCGGATCAGCGGATCGACTCCTCTGAGCAAGAACGCTTAAGGCGACTTTATGCCTGCCTCGCCAAACTGGGTTGGGCACCTGGCCAGTAGGCCCCCGAAATTGGTCACCAGATGGGGTTAGAAATCTGGAAAAAATCCAGGAGCCAAACATGAAACAGACCGCTTTCGCGTTGGGGGGGCCTGCCCCCGGGGGTCGGTCCGAAGCCATTCGGCATAGCTGTCATCCACAGGAACTCGTCCTGACATATCGCCGTGTTGCGTTACGTGTTGCGTAGACGGCAGAATAACGACCATAGTCCGGACACTGCCCCCATCAAAAGACCGCGACAATCCCGGGGAACAGCGAAGAAACGTGATGCGATCGGCGCGCGACTGTGGACTTCAGCCGCACTCAAAATCCGTTGCCCGCAAGGGCGTGTGGGTTCAAGTCCCTCCTCCGGTATTTGTTTTCTAGGGGTTTTGGGTCCTCGGGAGATTCGCTGCTCCCGAGGACAACGTGCCAAACCCAAACTCAAACCCAAACTCTTGGGCGCGGGAACCGGCTTGGCACCGTAACGGGATCGGGATCGGATCTAAGCGGGATGGCGATCCCCTTTTTCTCGACCAGCAGGACGCCAAGCGGCGACGACGACGGCCTGACTGACAAGGGGATCGAACCAACCGTGACACCCCCACGGAATCGGGAAGACCGCCACCGCCCAGCGGCACCATCTTTGACCGCCCCTCGCCGCCGTTTTCAACCACCGTCAACACCAGGATGAGGCTGGTCAGACTGTGATCCTCACGGGGATGACCAGCGTGATAGAATATTCAGAAAGGAGCCACGGCCATGACCACAGTGACACTCAAAGAAGCACAGTCCGCCCTGGCCGACCTCATTCATCACCTCTCGCCTGGAGATGAGGTCGTGATCACCGAGAACGACCGACCCGTGGCTCGGCTCGTTCCGACACCACCGATTCCGAAGATGGCTCACCGCCAACTGGGAACGATGAAGGGCACCGTGCTGTACATGGCTTCCGATTTTGACGCCCCACTGGAGGACTTCAAGGAGGTCATGGAATGAGGCATCTCCTGGATGCCCATACCTTGATCTGGGCGTTGGACGACCCAAGCAGGCTCGGGGCCAGAGCCAGAACCATTCTGGAAGACCCCTCCAATGCACTGATGGTGAGCGTCGGGACGATCTGGGAACTCGCCATCAAGACAGGGCTCGGAAAACTATCGCTGTCTTTGCCATATCGCCAATGGGTGGAGCGGGCGTTGACAGACTTGGACATCACGGTGTCGCCAATCACGCTGGAATTCACAGACACGCAGAGGGCTTTGCCGTTCCACCACAGAGATCCATTTGACAGGCTCCTGGTGGCTCAATGCCTCGTTGAGACCATTCCTCTCGTGGGTGCTGACACCGTGTTTGACCAGTATGGGATCACCCGCCTCTGGGATTGACCTCGGTGCGTCCCCAGCGATTTTCGCGATGACCGCTGATGGGCTCCACATGACGGGTGCGTTGGGGTCAGTTCAAATCGGACTCAAAATCCGTTGCCCGCAAGGGCGTGTGGGTTCAAGTCCCTCCTCCGGTACTCTAGAAAAATAGGGGTTTGCAAGCGGGCAGCCCTTCGGTGCGGCGCGGAAGAAGCCTATCGCGTTCATCACGGAGCCCGGGCCGATCCGGAAGATGCTTACGCCCGTGTTGCTTCATACAGAGCGGCGAGCCTCTCGAGCCGCCTCCGCTTTCACCCGCGCGAGGCCCGCCCGCCGACGGGGGCGAGCTTGTGCACGACTATGACGACCGGGCAATCTGTCAGGCATCACCTGCGAACAGACCGTTCGATCGACGATCAGCCGAGTTCTTCGAGATCAGCGAGGTCCTTGAGCCGCCCTGCCGCCCACATTTACCTCCGTGGGCTTCACCCAGATATCGATGTCGAGGGTGGCCCGCACGTGGCCATGAGCGGCCAATGCATGGGCGCCGATAACGAGGTGCTCAACCCCCTCGTCGCGAAAAGCTTTCAGAATCTCGACGAAATGCGGATTCATCCAATTCCGTTCCAGTGATCGCCCAAGCCTGCTTGGTCGCCTCCCAGCAGAGGGCGATCCGCTGCGACGGCGTGAGGTTGAAGTAGTCGGCTTTGGGCTGTGGCTCGCCGACCCGGCCGACCCAGACGGGCCACGACGAGCGATCGCACGCGGGGAGGGCGTCGCTCTCCTGCGGTTGGTCAGTCGGCTGGGATATCGAGTCTCGCATGAGACCAGTATACATCGGCCCGAGTCGTGTATCACCGCCACGGAGGTGGGATTCAAACTTCACGCCAACCGTGGGCTTGGACGCTACGCGTCCGAACCGGGCAGCCGCCTGCTCGGTTGATCGACTATTCCGGAACCTGCATAGTCGGACCGGTCAAGTCAACGACCACGCGAGCGAGCACGGCGGCACGGACGAATCGAAGCCGATGCCCCCGCTCTAATGCCGCAGGATCGAAGGGCGGCACTGCGATTCGGCTGGCCTGCAACGTTGCCAGTGCCGCCTCGAGTCGAATGAAGTTTTCCTGGTCGGCCAAAACCAGGAAGTCGATGTCCTTGCTAACCTGCGCCGCGCCGTAGAAGACGCAGGCCTGCCCGCCCATGAGCAAGGTCCGGACGCCACTCTTCTGAAACGTCGAAAGGACTTGTCGGATCGGGGTCGGGGTCAAGGCTGCCTCCCATGGCGATATACTCGACCAGCATCTGCTCACTGCGGGCGAGTCGCTCCAATGGTTGGAGATCCAGCCATTCCTTCCATTCGTCGGGCAATTGATCGTACTGCATGGTACCTGGATTGCCTCGTTGCGAGGATGAGCCTCCACGCCGGTTGGCTCGGCGACTGAGATACTGATCAGCCCGCGGAGGGCGAGACGGCTGCCATCTTTCTATTGTAGCCTCCAGCCACAAGCGGCGTGACCGTGCCGGCGGGGCTCCACTGGCACCAGTGGCTCAATCAGGCCGCTGAGCGGGCCCTTCAACGGGAAGTCAGTTGCCGACGCCCTGCTCGTTCGCGAGCGTCGCAAGGGTTTTGAACTGCCGGCATGAATCACGTCATCCGCTGTCCCGAAACAGTCCGTCGATCATGAGGGGAAACCGTGGGCGGTCGTGGTGGAACAACAGAGTACGGTCCAAGTCGGGTTGTAGGCCGCCCAGAGTTCGATCAATAGCGGCCAGTCTGCGGTCGCATAGCCTTGGCAGCGCACCCAGCCTTCCTGCTCGTAGGCGGGAAACGTCAGCCCGCCCGTTCCATAGATTTCACCCTTCGCTGAACTTGAGCGATCAGCGAAGGCCTTCGGCCGTCCGCTGCATCGCTTGGTTCGGGACGCCGTCGGACTCCCATAATTGTGCACGTGCTTCCATGGCGGGGAGCAGTTCCGGCCATTCATGGAGCGTTGCCGGATCAAAATCCGCGCCGTTCGGCCACACGAGCGTATGAACCTCTGGATCCAACCGAACTTGATTGAAAAGGCCCTGATCACGGAGAGGGCCATACAGGGATCCGGCCAGCACCGGCCGGAAATTGATTTCACGCACCATGCCGTCGAGAAACACAACTCGCAGGCGATATGGGCCAACAACTTGGAAGTTCGTGACGCGATGAAGAGCGTGAGTCATGTGGCCACCTACGGAAGTGGATCGATCGGCAGGGGCTCTGAACCGGCCTGCAACCGGTCCCAATCGGCAGTCAGCTCCGACTGATGCAACTCAGCCCAAGCCTCTACTCTGTGCCCTGAAGAGCACCGTTATCCCTAGGATTGTCCCCGAATCCCGCCATCATCGCAAAGGCGACATGGGGATTGAATTCAAAGCCAGCTGGCTCGGGCCCGGGGCGGGGTTCACCGTTTCATTGCTGCGCCAGCCTAGCCCCTCCCGCTGTGAGGCGCTCTGTAAGGAGCATCGCTCATCCCGCAGCCTGACTGGGATGACCCGCCATCGGCGATCTGGTAGAAAATCCAATGACCGAGGTGGTCGACACGCATGAGATCCGATGCTGCTGCGAACCATTCTTCTGACTGCAGCGTTCACGGCCACGGGCGTGCTGCAGGTCGCGGCGGATGACCGCCCGAATATCCTCTGGATCTCCGCGGAAGATCTCTCGGCCGCGACGATCGGCTGCTACGGCGGCGCGGCCCACACACCCCATCTTGATCGCCTTGCCGGCGTTGGCCTGCGGTTCGACGCCGCGTTTTCCGCCGCTCCTGTCTGCGCTCCCTCGCGGAGCGCGGTCATCACCGGCATCATGCCGACCACGCTCGGCAGCCTGCCCATGCGGTGCAAGGCGATCCCGCCACACCACGTCGTGGGGTTTCCCCAACTGCTCCGCGATGCAGGCTATTTCTGCACGAACAACGCCAAGACCGACTACAACCTCGACCAGTCATTCGCAGCCGGCTGGAACGAGTCGAACGGCAAGGCCCACTGGCGAAACCGCCCCGACGGCAAGAAGCCGTTCTTCGCCGTCTTCAATCTGCAGGCCACGCACGAGTCCGCGCTGTTTAACGACAAACCTGCTCAGGTGCGCCGGAACCTGCCCCCGGAGGCACGCCGCGAGGCGGCCGATGTCGTCGTGCCGCCCTATTACCCCGACACTCCGGGCATCAGGCGGTCGCTCGCTCAACGGTTGGAACTCGCTGCTGCACTCGACGCGGACGTCGGCCGGATCCTCGCCGAACTCGAGGCGGACGGGCTCGCCGACGACACGATCGTCTTTTTTTGGAGCGATCACGGCGAGGGCATTCCCCACGGCAAGCGGTCGCTCACCGAACACGGCCTGCGCGTGCCGCTCTTGGTGCACGTGCCCGAACGGTTCGCTGCGACCGTGCTCCAGCTCGCCAGCGTCGCGATTCCCGCCGGCATGGAGGGCCGTCCATTCCTTGGCTCCGCCGCTGCGTCCCGCGACGTCGTGATCGCCGCCCGCGACCGGATGGACGACACGCCGGGCTTCGGCCGATCGGCCCGGGATCAGCGGTTTCGATACGTCCGCAACTTTCTGCCGTGGCTCGACGGCGACGATCTTCCTGCCTACGCCGACGGTGTCGCGATCACCGGTGAACTGAGGGCGGCGAGGAAGGCGGGGATGTTGCCTCCCGGGGCCGATTGGTTTGCCCGCACGAGCCGCCCGGTCGAAGAAGTCTACGACGTCGCCGTTGATCCCGACGAAGTCGTGAGCCTCGCGCATGACACCCGCCACGCGGCCGATCTGGAGCGGCTGCGTGAGACGCTCCGCCAGTGGATGCGGGAAACAAAAGACACCGGCATCCTGCCGGAGCCGATCCTGCGGCGTGAGGCCCAGGCGGCGGGAAGCGAATGGGCCATCTTTCATCCGACGGCCGCGGCGGATGCGGCCGCGGCGCAGACGCGGTACGACGCGATTCTTGCCGCGGCATGGGACGTCGCCGAGAACCATGATGCCGCGCATTTCAGCGACCGGCTGACCGACAGCGATCCGGCGATTCGCTTCTGGGCTGTGGCCGGTACAGGCTGGGCCGCACAACGCGGTGGTGGCGATCCCGCCCCCGCACTGCAACCGCTGCTCGCCGATCCCGACCCGACGGTGCGGGTCGCCGCGGCGAATTGGCTTGTGCGCGAGCGGCAAAAAGATTGACACGACACGAGGACCATGTTCCCCTTGCCCGCGTCGACATGGCCGAATCGATACAGCGAATAGAATTGGGCCCCTCCGGCCCGCCGTGGGGCGGTAGACTTTCGGTACCTTCAGCAAGGACCTGTTTTATGGCCCTGCGTGTCCGCCTCTGGCAATCGTTACTCCGCATGTCCGCGTTCTGCGGACTGTTCGTCGCCAGCCTGCTGCTGCTCGCCGGCACGGCTGACGCCCAGCCCGAGGCGCAGCCGCCGGCGGCGCTGGCATCGGTCGAGGAACTCGCCAAACGCGTGCGGCCGTCGGTCGTGGTGGTGATGTTCGAGGGCCGTGAGGGCCGGCAGCAGGGCCTGGGCACGGGCTTCGTCATCGATGCCGACGGGCTGATCGCGACGAACCTGCACGTGGCCGGCGAGGCCCGACCGCTGGCCGTGCAACTGGCGGATGGATCGCGGCATGCGGTGACCGAAGTCACCGCGTCGGACCGCGCGATGGACCTCGCCATCCTGCGGATCAAGCCGCCCGCCGAGCCGCTCGTGCCGCTGCCGCTGGGCGACTCCGACAACCTGCCCGATGGGCTGCCCGTGATCACGGTCGGCAATCCGCACGGGCTCGCGTTCAGCGTGGTGAACGGCGTCGTGTCGGGAGTGCGCGAGGTCGATGACCGCCGCATGATCCAGCTGGCGATGCCGATCGAGCCGGGCAACAGCGGTGGACCGGTCGTCGATCCTGCCGGACGCGTGGTCGGCATCGTGACGATCAAGTCGCTCGTCACGCGGAACCTCGGCTTCGCCGTCGGCGTCAACGCGCTCAAGCCGCTCCTTGAAAAACCAAATCCGGTGCCGATGTCACGGTGGCTGACGATCGGCACCCTCGACGCCACACAGTGGACCACGCTGTTCGGAGGCCGCTGGCAGCAGCGCGGCGGGCGGATCGCCGTCACGGAGGCCGGCAGCGGCTTCGGGGGGCGATCACTCTGCCTGTCGCGCCGCGACGTCCCGGCCCCGCCGTTCGAGCTGTCGGTCCATGTGAAGCTCGGCGACGAGTCGGGCGCCGCGGGGCTCGCGTTTCACGCCGACGGCGGCAACCGTCATTACGGCTTCTACCCAACGGCCGGCAAACTGCGGGTCACGCGGTTCGACGGGCCGTCGGTCTTCGAGTGGAAGGTGCTCCGCGAGCTGCCCTCGCCGCACTACCGCCCAGGCGACTGGAACCAGTTGACCGTGCTGGTGGAGAAAAAAGGGTTCCGCTGCCTGATCAACGGTGAACCGTTCGCCACGGTCGACGACGACAGCCTGCCCCCGGGCCGGGTAGGGCTCGCCAAGTTCCGCGACACGGAGGCGGAGTTCAAGCTGTTCCGCGTCGGGCCGCCGGTGGACGGTGCTCAACCCGACGCCACGGTGGCCGCGCGGCTCGAGGCGGCCATCGACCGATTGCCTCCGCTCGAACGACTGACCCCCGCGGGCATCGCGCCGCTCGTAAACGACGCCGAGCCGGCCGTGACGGCGGTGCGGGATCGCGCGACGGCGCTCGAGAAACGGGCGGCGGACCTGCGGCTCGTTGCAGCCGATTTGCACACGGCACGTGTCAGCGTTGAACTCGCCAGGCTGTGTGCGCAGGGCGACGACTGCGACCTGCTCCGGGCGGCGCTTGTCGTCGCGGAGCTGGACGACGAGGAACTCGACATCGACGCCTACGTGCAGCAGGTCGATCGCATGGCGCAGGAGATCGCCCAGTCGCTGCCGAAGGATGCAGACGAACCAGCCCGCCTCGCCGCGCTCAACAAGTATCTGTTTGCCGACAACGGTTTCCATGGCAGTCGCACCGACTATTATCACCGCGCCAACAGCCATCTTAGCCGCGTGATCGACGACCGCGAGGGTCTGCCGATCACGCTCTCGATCCTCTACATGGAACTCGCGAAACGCCTCGACATGAAAGTCGTCGGCATCGGCCTGCCGGGGCACTTCGTGGTAAAGCACATCCCACGCCAGGGCGACGAGCAGCTCATCGACGTGTTCGAGGGGGCGGTGCCGCTGTCGCGCGAGGATGCGGCGAAGCGGGTCAGGGCGGTGGCCGACGAGGAACTCGACGACGACCACCTGCGGCCATTTTCCAAGCCGCAGATCGTGCGGCGCGTGCTGCGCAATCTGTTGGGTGTCGCGCAGGACGCAAAGGACCGCGAGGCGATGCTGCGCTCGCTCGAGGCCCTGGTCGCGATCCAGCCCGACGACACCGCCGACCGCGGCCTGCTCGCCGTCGCACGGTTTGAAACCGGCCGCCGTGAGGCGGCGATCACCGGGCTCGACTGGTTTCTCGAGCAGCAGCCCCCCGGCATCGACCTCGACGTCATCCGCACGCTGCAGGGTCGGTTCCGCAACGGCACACCCCCGCAGTGAGATCATCCGCGCCAGAGAGGCCTCTCGCTTTTGATATTCGGACCCTAATGCGTAACCGCTTGTGGAGACGGCAGATAGCCCCGACCCCAGCGGCGAGGCGAGGGATTCAAGAACCACCCATAGGGGGTGATTTTGAGCGCCTGTCATGACATTTGTACTGAGAAAAGCCGCAAAGCACCGATCAATCGGATATACTTTTGGGTCGGGTGGAACCATTCTCTGGAGGTTCATGACCATGGCATGTGCAGGCAACCCGCTGGGCAGACGCGGATTTCTCTCGGTCGGCACGATCGGCGCCCTGGGAATCTCCCTGGCCGACGTCCTTCGGATGGAGAAGGCGAAGGCCGACATCAAGAATTACGAAAGCCGTGAAGGCACGGCCAAGTCGGTCATCTATATCTATCTCCCGGGCGGAGCCGCCCATCAGGAGACATTCGACCCCAAGCCCTTCGCACCGGTCGAATACCGGGGCCCGATGGGCAGCATCGAGACCTCGATCCCGGGCGTTCGGCTGGGCGAGATGCTCCCGCATACGGCGAAGATCGTCGACAAGATCGCGATCTGCCGGTCGATGACCCATGGCGAGGCGGCCCACGAGCGCGGCACGCACAACATGTTCACCGGCTACCGACCTAGCCCGGCGCTCCAGTATCCGAGCATGGGGTCGGTCGTGGCGCACGAGTTCGGCCCTCGGAACAACCTCCCGCCGTACGTCTGCATCCCGAACCAGCCCAATGAGTTTGCGGGGACCGGCTATCTCAGTTCGTCGTATGCCGGTTTCAGCCTCGGCAGTGATCCGGCTGACAAGAATTTCCAGGTCCGCGACCTCAGCCTACCGGGCGGCGTGGATGCCGGCCGGTTCGACAAGCGGCGGCGGATGCTCGATGTGGTCAACGGCTATTTCCGTGAGAAGGAGAAGAGCGACTCGCTCGATGCCCTCGACACCTTCTATGACCGTGCCTACAGCATGATCAGCTCGCAGCAGGCCCGCGAGGCTTTTGACATGGCGAAGGAGCCTGATGCGATCAAGGACGAATACGGACGCAATCAGGCCGGCATGCGGATGCTGCTGGCGCGGCGACTGGTGGAGGCGGGCGTGCGGTTCGTGACGCTCACCTACGGCGGCTGGGACATGCACGACAACATCCAAAACGGGATCAAGAATCAGGTGCCGGCCCTCGACCAGGGCTTCGCCACGCTGATCCGCGACCTTGACCGCCGCGGGCTGCTGTCGTCGACGCTCGTCTGCATCGGATCGGAATTCGGCCGGACGCCGAAGATCAACAACCTGGCGGGCCGCGACCACTGGCCGAAGGTGTTCAGCGTGGTGATGGCCGGCGGCGGCATCAAACAGGGCATCGTCTACGGTTCCAGCAACGCGACGGCCAGTGAGCCCGAGGACGATCCGCTCACCGTCGAGGACTGGGCCACCACGATCTATGACCGTCTCGGCATCGTGGCCGACAAGGAGTTGATGGCACCGGGCGACCGGCCCATCGAGATTGTCGACGGCGGGAAGGTGCGCAAGGAGCTGATCGTCTGACTCGCCGGCCGCACCACGCGGCCGTGCCGAGAGTTCCACTGTCCCGAGGAGTCGGACCGAGGCGCGTGGCGCCCAGCCGTGAATGACCATGCGAGACCGAGCGATGCCTGACGTGACGATCGGTCGGCGGCTGCTGTGGGCCATAGCCTTCGTCAGCTGCTGCTTCGGTCAGATCGACGACGCTCAGGCCTCGTTTCCCCAGCTCACCCTGATCCTGCCCCGCGGCGTGCAGCGGGGCGGTGACCGCGAACTGGTCTTCAAGGGAGCCCGGCTCAAGGACGCGGAAGAACTGCTTTTTCATTCGTCTGACCCTGCCGCCGCCTTCGTGGTCCGCAGCATCCAGTCTGTCGATGACAACTCCTTCAAGGCCGTTGTCTTCGTTCCGGAGAACTGTCCGCTCGGTGAGCACCTGGTGCAGGTGCGGTGCAAGTCGGGCATCTCCGACTTCCGGTCATTTTTCGTCGGCGCGTTGCCTGAGCTCGATGAAAAGGAGCCCAATGGCACGTTGGCAGAGGCGCAGGCCGTGCCGCTCAATTCGACGATCCAGGGCGTCGTGAAGGGAGAGGACGTCGATTCTTTCGCGGTCGCGCTCCAGAAGGGACAGCGGCTGAGCGTCGATGTCGAGGCGCTGCGGCTGGGAACGTTCCTGTTCGACCCGGCCGTGGCCATCGTCGATGAGAAGCGGTTCGAACTCGCCACCATCGATGACGTGCCGATCGCCCGCCAGGACGGCGTGCTCAGCATGCTAGCGCCGGCCGATGGCACGTATTACGTGCAGGTGCGGGAGACAAGCTACGGCGGCAACGACAACTGCCGCTACCGGCTCCATGTCGGCACGTTTCCGCGGCCGACGGCCGTCTACCCGGCGGGCGGCAAGGGTGGCGAAAAGGTGGCGGTGCAGTTGCTGGGCGACGCCGGCGGCCCGATCCCGCTGGACGTGACCGTGCCGGCGGCCGGCGGCGTGCTGCAGCTCTTCGCGCCTGATCCGCAGGGGATCGGTCCCACCGCCGTGCCGTTCCGCATCTCGACGCAGGGCAACGTGCTCGAGGCCGAGCCCAACAACGACATCGCCACCGCGACTGCCGCCGATCCATCGCTCTCGTTCAACGGGATCATCGGTACGGATGGCGACGTCGACTGCTTCCGTTTCGATGCCAAGAAGGGGGAGACGTACGACATCGAGTGCTATGCACGCCGCCTGCGGAGCGGTCTTGATCCGGTCATCACCGTGCTGCGTGCCGACGGCGGCACAGTCGGTGCCAACGACGACTCCCGCGGTCCCGACTCCTCTTACCGGTTCCAGGTGCCGGCAGACGGCTCCTACGTCGTGCGTGTCGGTGATCACCTTGGCCGTGGCCGGCCCGATTTCGTCTACCGGGTCGAACTGCAGTCGGTCACTCCCTCGCTTACACTGTCAATTCCCCGCATCGACCGTTACTCGCAGACCCGGCAGACGATCATGGTTCCCCGGGGCAGCCGTTATGCGGTGCTCATCAACGCCACCCGGACCAACTTCGCCGGAGACCTCGCGCTCACGGCGGAAAAGCTGCCGGCGGGGGTGACGATGCACTGCCAGCCGATGCCAGCCGCCCTCTCGCAGATGCCGGTCGTGTTCGAGGCGGCTGCCGACGCGCCGATCGCCGGGGGGCTGTTCGATCTCGAGGCCCGTCCGGTCGACGACAAGGTGCAGGTCAGGGGGCGGTTCGAAAACTCCGCCGATTTCATCATCGGCCCGAACAACAACACCTTCTTCGCGGCCAAGGTCGACCGGCTGGCCATGGCAGTCGTTGAACCGTTGCCGTTCCAACTGGAGCTCGTGCAGCCCAAGGCCCCGTTGGTCCGCAACGGCACGATCGAACTGAAGGTCGTCGTCACGCGGGCAGAGGGCTTCACGGAGCCGATCACGGTCGAATTCCCGTTTCGCTCGCCGGGCGTGGCGGCTGTTCCGAACGTGAAGATTCCCGCTGACAAGAGCGAGGTTGAGTATACGGTCAACGCCGACGGCAAGGCGGTGCTCGGCACCTGGCCGATCTACGTGATCGGCCAGGCGGACGTCGGCGGGCAGGCCTGGTCGGCCTCGCAGCTCGCCACACTGCAGGTGGCCGAGCCGTTCGCCACCGCGAAGCTCGCGCGATCATCCTGCGAGCAGGGGGAGACGGCTCAGATCGTCTGCACGCTCACGCAGTCGACACCGTTCGAGGGCGACGGGGTGGCGCGGCTGCAAGGGCTTCCTGCCAACACGACGGCCACCGAAGCCACATTCACGAAAGATACGACGGAGCTGGTCTTCGAGGTGAAGACCGACGAGAAAAGCCCCGTCGGCAACCATAAGTCGCCCTTTGTCGAGCTGACAACGACCTGCCAAGGTGAGCCGGTGCGGTGTCGCGGCGGGCAGACCGAACTCCAGATCGCCGCGCCGGTCAAAACCCCCGCGCAGGCTGCGGCAGAGAAAGCGCCCGCCAAAGACCAGACCGCTCAGGACCCTTCGGCCAAGCCCGCCCAGCCGCTCTCCAGACTTGAAAAACTCCGCCTCCAGGGCAAGCAGGCAGGCGGCGCACCAAAGTGACACAGACACCCTTCGCCGGTCAGGCTGAGCCGTTTGAGGCGAGGCCGCACTTCGGCGGTGAACCCGATGGTGAGGACCCCCTCATGAATGACTGCAAACGACCAACTGCAGCACACCTCCGCACGAGTGCTGCGATGCTTCGGGCCTGCCTGTGCGTGGCGATGGCGGCCTTCGGGGTGGCTTACGGTGCCGATCCGGCACTCGTCGACGTCGTCGTCTCTCCACAGCAGGTTCACCTCTCCTCGGCGCAGGACCGGCAGACGCTCGTCGTGCAGGCGACTTACGCCGACGGCATCACGCGGGATGTCACGTCGCAGGCGACGCTGAGTCTCGCCCATCCCGACAGAGTGGTCCTCGAGGGGCAACAGCTCAAGCCCCTCGCCGACGGCGATACCACGCTCACCGCGACATTTGCCGGCCGCGCAGTCTCCGTGCCCGTCCACGTTGAGAGGGCGGTGGAGACGACCCCGGTCAGCTTCAAGCTCGACGTGATGCCGGTCTTCATGAAGGCCGGCTGCAACACCGGAAGCTGCCACGGCGCCGCCCGCGGCAAGGACGGATTCAGGCTGTCGCTGTTCGGCTTCGACCCCGACGGCGATCACCACCGCCTCACCCGCGAGATCAGCGGCCGACGACTCAACCTCGCGCTCGTCGAGGAGAGCCTGCTGGTGGAGAAGGCCATCAACGCGGTTCCTCACAGCGGCGGTGCGAAGATCAAGAAGGGGGATGAATACCATGCCGCGTTGATCCGCTGGCTCGAGGCCGGTGCGCCCGCCGACTCAGGGCCGGTGCCGGCGGTCGTGTCGCTCGAGCTTTTTCCGCCATCAGGGGTGATGGATGGCGAAAACGAGACGCAGAAGCTCACCGTGAGAGCGAAATATGCCGATGGCAGCGACCGCGATGTCACGAGCTTGGCCGTCTTCATCACCAACAACGACAACTCAGCCACGGTCTCGCAAGACGGCGTGGTGACGGCCAAGAACCGTGGCGAGGCCTTCATCACGGCCCGGTTTGAGACACACACGGTCGGCTCACAGTTCATCGTGCTGCCCAAGGGGCTGGCCTTCCAGTGGGCCAACCCGCCCGCGAACAACTACGTCGACGAGGCGATCAACCGAAAGCTTCTGCGGCTCCGGATCAACCCGTCCGACCTCTGCACCGACGAGGAGTTCTTGCGCCGCGTGCACCTTGACATCTGCGGCACGCTGCCGAGCTCCGACGAATACCGGTCGTTCGTGCAGAGTACCGACCCTTCCAAGCGGGAGCACCTCGTCGACAGCCTGCTGGAACGGAAGGAATTCGTCGAGATGTGGGTGATGAAGTGGTCGGAACTGCTGATGATCCGCACGTCGAATCAGGTCACCTACAAGGCGATGCTGCTCTACTACAACTGGCTGCAGCAGCGGATCCAGGCCAACGTGCCGATCGACGAGCTCTTCCGCGAACTGATTGCGAGCAAGGGGGGCACGTTCTCAAGCGCGGCCACCAACTACTACCAGAACGAGCTCGACACACTGAAAGTGGCGGAGAACGTCGCGCAGGTGTTTCTGGGGATGCGGATCCAGTGCGCCCAGTGCCACAACCATCCCTTCGACCGCTGGACCATGGAGGACTATTACGGCTTCGCCAACTTCTTCGCCCAGATTGGCCGCAAGCCGGGGGAGGACAGCCGCGAGACGATCGTCTTCAATTCGGGGAGCGGTGACGTCAAGCATCCGGTCGGTGGCCGCGTCGTGCCGCCCAAGTTTCTGGGGGGCGAGCAGCCCGACCTCGCGGGACGGGACCGCCGCGAAGTGGTGGCCGCCTGGCTGACGTCGTCTGACAACCAGTATTTTTCCCGCAACCTCGTCAATATCGTCTGGGCGCACTTCTTCGGGCCGGGGCTGATCAACGATGTGGACGATGTCCGCGTCACGAACCCGCCAGTGAACGCCGAGTTGCTCGATGAGCTCGCGCGGCGGTTCGTGGAATACAAGTACGACTTCAAGAAGCTCGTCCGCGACATCTGCACCTCCAGGACCTATCAGCTCTCCACCAAGACCAACGAGACCAACGCCACAGACGAGCGGAATTTCTCGCATGCGTTGCTCCGCCGGGTCCGCGCCGAGGTATTGCTCGACATGGTGACCACCGTCACCGACACCCAGAACAAGTTTTCCGGTCTTCCGATCGGCGCGCGGGCGGTCCAGATTGCCGACGGCAACACCTCGACCTACTTCCTCACCACGTTCGGCCGTGCCACGCGGGGCACGGTCTGTTCGTGCGAGGTCAAGATGGAGCCGAACCTGTCGCAGGCGCTCCACCTGCTCAACGGCGACACCGTGCAGGGCAAGATTCAGGCCGGCGCTGTGATCAAGAAGATGCTCGACGCCAAGCAGACCCCCGAACAAATCATCGATGAGCTCTCCATCCGGGCGTTCGTGCGGCGGCCGTCAGACAAGGAAAAACAGGAGCTTGTGGCGATCGTGGCCGCCGAGCCAAACCTGCAACAGGCGCTCGAAGACTGCTTTTGGGCCATCCTCAATTCCCGTGAATTTGTCTTCAATCACTGAGACTCACCACTCACCCCCCGGCACGGCAGGAGTCCGAGCGAGCCCCACCATGAAGCTGCTGACTACCACGGTCGCCGCCACCACCGTCCGCATGGCGCTGATGGCGATCATCGCGACTGTCGCCACCAGTGCCCTTGCTGCTGACGACAAACTAACGTTTGATGACAACGTGCTCGCCGTCCTGAGGCAGCGCTGCGGTGGCTGCCACAATCCCGACAAGAAGTCGGGCGATCTCGATGTCACGAGCTACACGGGCCTCATGCAGGGCGGCGGCTCGGGCGGGGCGATCGAGCCCGGCAATGCGTCCGCCAGCTACCTCTACAAGCTCATCACCCACCAGGATGAGCCGAAGATGCCGCCCGACTCGCCGCCCATTCCGGAGGAGGAGCGGGCCCTGATCAAGAAGTGGATCGAGGAAGGCGTGCTCGAGAACAAGGGCAGCAAGGCTGCCGCGGCCAAAAAGACGGTGGCCATGGCGATGGACGCCGCTCCGACGGAACGGCCGGCCGTCACGCCGCTGCCTGCAAGAATTCCACTCGAGCCTGTGATCCGCACGCAGGGCGTCAATGCCTGTGCTTCCATCGCGACGAGCCCCTGGGCCCCGCTGGCCGCCGTCTGCGGCCAGAAGCAGGTGTTGCTCTACCGCACCGACACTCGCCAGTTGGCGGGTGTGCTGCCGTTTCCCGAGGGGCGGCCGCAGGTGCTCCAGTTCAGCCGCAATGGCAGCCTGCTCGTGGGTGGTGGTGGCCGTGGCGGCGCCAGCGGCCGGGTTGTGGTCTGGAACGTCGCGACCGGACGTCGCATGACCGAACTGGGCGAGGAACTGGACACCGTCCTGGCCGCCGACATCAGCGCCGACCAACGGCTGGTGGCTCTGGGCGGCCCGCAGCGGGTGGTCCGTGTCTACTCGACCGAGACCAGCGAGCGGTTGCATGAACTGCGGAAGCATACCGACTGGATCATGGCCGCCTCCTTCAGCCCCGACGGGGTGCTGCTCGCCACGTGCGACCGCAGTGGCGGCGTTGTGGTCTGGGAGGCGGCGACCGGCCGCGATTTCCTCACGCTCACGGGGCATACCGCCTCGGTCACCAGCGTCTCCTGGCGGAGCGATTCCAACCTGCTGGCAACAGGCAGCGAGGACGGCACGATCCGCTTGTGGGAGATGGAAAATGGCAGCGAGGTGAAATCCTGGCCGGCGCATGCCGGCGGGGTGGCGGCACTGGAGTTCACCCGTGACGGCCGGATCGTGAGCGTGGGCCGCGACAAGACTCCCAAGATCTGGGGTCAGGACGGAAGCCAGCAGAAGGCGTTCGAGCCCTGTGCCGACCTCGGCCTGGCCATCTCCTACTGTGACGAGACCGATGCGGTGATCGTCGGCGACTGGACGGGCGAGATCCGGATCTGGAAGGGAGCGGATGCCGTGCGGGTGGGCGGCCTGTCGAGCAATCCCGAGACCTTGGCCGAACGGACCGCCGCCGCGGAGCGGGCGGTCGCCGAACGGGCACCGGCCGTTGAGCCGGCGAGAATGGCGGCCGAGGTCGCAACGGCGCAGATGGCGGCGATGCAGAAGCAGATTGACGACGCCACGCAGGCCAAAGCGGCAGCCGAGACCACGCTGGCCGACCTGAAGAAGCAATTGGAGACCGCCACGCAACGTCGCACGGAAGTGGCCAAGGCGCAGACCACCGCAGAGCAGGCCGCCACGACCGTCGACCGCGATCTCGCGGCCGCCGTCGAGGCTCATTCCCGGGCATTTGCCACGCTGGCCCAGAGTCCCGCCGACTCCGCCGGCAAGAAGGCCGCCGTGGAGTTGGCCGCGAAGATGCAGGCTCAGCGGGTCGCAGCCGACGTCCGCCGCGTGGAACTCGCAGCGATCAGGGCCGCTGTCGCTGCCGCAGACACTCAGATCGCGATGCTCACACCGCAGCGGGATCAGTCGAAGGCCGCCGTCGACCAGTCGGTGGCCACGCTCGCCGCGCTGGGGCCCGCGCTCGAGCCACTCAAGCAGGCCGCAGCGGCCGCCGTCGCGAAGGCGACCGAACTCGCCGCGGAACTCGAGGCCGCCCGCGCCGATCTCACCCGCTGGCAGGATGAGACGGTGTTTCTCGGCCGCTATCGGGAACTGGCCGGCGTCGTCGCCACGAGGGAAGCCGTCGTCCGCGAAGCCGAGGCGAAGGTGGCCGAGGGACAGGCGAAGGTCGCCGACGACGAACAGGCCCGGCAGGCGCTCGTGAACGAGCGGCAGGCAAAGGAGAAGGAGATCGCGGCGCTCACCGCCGCAGTGGCCAAGGCGCAGCAGGACCACGCCGACCTGCTGCAGAAGGTCGCCGACAAGCAGGGGGAAATGACGGCTGCGCAGGCCACGATGAATCAGTTGGGCAAGGCTGTCGGGTCTCTCGAGGCCGCCGCGGTCAGTGCGAAGTTGGCCCTGGATGCGGTTCCTGCTGACCGGGAACTGGCGGAAGTGCAGGCTACGCTCGTGAAAACCGTGGCCGCCAAGGCCGCGCAGATCAAGTCGCTCGGAGAATCACAGGCCACGATGGCCGCCGAAAAGGCCGCCCGAGAGAAGGAGGCAGCCGACATGACCGCCCGCGCGGAGAAGCTGAAGTCCGACATGCCGGCTGTGACCGCACGCATGCAGGAACTCGACGGCATGATCACCAAGGCCGCCACGGTGGTCGAGACATCGGCCGCGGCCGTCCGCTCCCTGGAGCCGCCCGTCGCGGAGCGGCAGAAGGAGGTCGACGCGGCGGTCGGCCAGCTGTCCGCCTTGCAGGGCCTGCCTCCGGGAACGTGACGGTCGCACTGCGGCTCAAACCGCCTGCACCGGCCGTGGGAATCAGTTCCGGCTTCTGAGCTTGGAGAGCAGCCGCAGGATCTCCATGTAGAGCCAGACGAGCGTCACCATCAGGGCAAACGCCCCGTACCATTCCAGGTATTTGGGCGCCCCGCGCTCGGCCGCCTGCTCGATGAAGTCGAAGTCGAGCACCAGGTTCAGGGCCGCGACCACGACCACGAAGAGGCTGAAGGCGATACCCATCGGGCCGGCCGAGTGGATGAAGGGAATCGGGAAGCCGAAGAATCCGCCGATCAGGGAGATCAGGTAGACCAGACAGATCCCGCCGGTGGCGGCCACGATGCCGAGCTTGAAGTTTTCCGTGGCCTTGATGAGGCCCGACTGGTATGCCAGCAGCAGGCCAAACAACGTGCCAAACGTGCCACCCACGGCCTGGATCACGATCCCGGGATACTGCGCTTCAAAACTGGCCGACACACCCCCGAGAAACAGCCCTTCGGCCAACGCGTAGACCGGAGCCAGCGTCGGGGCCCAGGTGTGCTTGAAGCAGATCACCAGCCCCGTGATCATGCCGAGGATCGCGCCCCCAATGGCCCATGGCATGGCGGCGGCGGGGTTGGCTTCGACGGCGGCAAAGGTCCGCGACCACGTGAAGCAGGCCGTCCCCATGGCGAGCGCGAGCAGGAACATCGTCTTGTGCGCGGTGCCGTTAATCGTCATCGTCCCGGCCGGAGACTGCTCAGTCGTCAGGTCGCGGCGGTAGACGCCGAAATTCTCAAACGTCTTGTCGTTGAGTGCAGGGTTGCCTGTGCGCATGGATTGGATTCCGTTTCGTGGCAGTGAAGGGGCCCTTGGCTTCTTTTGAGCATACCGTCGTGCCCAATCGCCCAGATAGTGAAATCCCCGAAACGGGAGGGTATCCGCTATCGGACGAGCAACCGCACGTGGGAGCGGGAGCCGGCTGGCCGCTCAACGGGCCGGCATTCGCTGCACGTTGCAGGCCTGGAATCCATCACCGGCGGTGAGCAGGCGGTCGAACACGGCGGGCGCGTCGATGCTGCTCTGCATGGCGTCGTCGATCACGTAGGCGATTTCGTCGTCGTCGAGTTCGATCCGACGGTCACGCTGAATGGCGGTGACAAGATAGGTTCTCTCGCCATGCCCGCAGTCATCGCGGAGCCATGCCTGAATGGCCTGCAACGGTGACAGCAACTTCAAACGATCAAGACGGTCGTGCTCTTGAGTACGCATGTCTTGGGTGCTCATGTCTTGAGTGCTCATGGTCATTTCCCCTCCAGGTGTCTTCGTCCCCTCCGCCTGGGGTTTAATGTACGCGCAGCAATTCCGCCGGGCAATCCAAAAATTGGGGGCGGCATGCCGGGCCCCCTCCTCCCCGAGGATTCTGGGAGGGTGACGGAAAATGGGCGGCCGGACAGGCCGCCATGCAGCCTCTCACGTACCGCCTAAGGCCCGCTCCAACTCCGCAAGCCGGTTTCTCACCTCGGCCAGTTCCGACTCCAGCCAATCGATGCGGGCACCGAGTGATTCAGCAGCAGGCCCAGTGCCCGCGCGGCTGTCGCCGTCCCCCCGGCTCGTGCCACCCGTTTCCAGTTCGCTGTCATCCACATCCCCACCGGCCGGATCCTGACTGGCTGCTGCAGCCGAAAGCCCCACCTGCGACCGCACCTTCTCCAGCTTCTCCTCAGGCAACAGGCCATGCGTGAGCATTCGGCCTCGGCCTGGAGGCGAGAGCCAGACGACGAGGTTGCGGGCCGCGAGCGCATCGAGATGTGCGCGGAGTGCATCCAGGTCGGGAATCGGATCCATGCGACTGGCCCGACCCCGCAGATCCCCCTCGCTCTGCTCGCCCCGCAGCAGGAGCTCACCGAGAATCGCCAACTCCTCCTTGCCGACGCCAAACCACTCGTAGGCCAGGTGGCGGTACCGCGGGATTTTGCCACTGCCAAACACCTCCGCCACCGCGCCACTGTGCCGTAGGCTCGTCAGGGCGCGGCTGGCCGACTCTTCGTCAAGATGCATGGCGGGGTCACGGTTGCTCTTCTGGTTACAGCCGGTCACCACCGCATTGAGCGAGAGCGGATACTGGTCGGGCGTCGTCTTGCCCTTCTCGATGAGCACGCCGAGCACGCGGCGCTCGTTGGCATCGAGCGGCCGAAGCGCGTGGGTGGTCTCGCTCGTGCTGCTGCCGGATGGCCCAGTGGAGTGATCAGATGAATGCATAAAGTCTCATGTGAGAGGAAATCTGGACACATGGCCCCGCGCCATGCGGGGCTGATCGGTCACGACGAACGGCCCGCCGATTCGCAGGAGATCCCGGCCGATACCATCCCACATGGTCGTTCCTCCTCGCGACCGCAGAACGTCACTCGTGAACTGAGGGTACCAGCACTCGAGCGGGAGGAGCAAGCGGGAAGACCGCCACCGACGCATGCTCTATCCCGGTGATGGACGAGCGAGAATGTCGAGCCGCTGATCCAACCGGAGGAGCTTTTCCCTGAGCGAACCATAGGCGATGCTCTGCACCGGCACCTGCTCCCGCACAGCCATGGCGGCCGCCACTCCTGCCGACTCCCCGAGGATCATCCAGACCGGCTCCATGCGGATCGACGTCATGGCGATGTGGCTGGCGGACAGGCAGACCGGCACGAGCAGGTTTTCACATTCTTTTTGGTGCGGCACGATCGCGCGGTAGGGAATCCGGTAGATGCCGCGGTTGGCCTCCTCCAGATAGAGCATTGAATAGTAGCCGCCCATCAGCGCGATCTTGCCGTCGAGCGGAACCATCGCGTACGGCCACTCGTCGACGCCATAGGACGCCAGCCCCACGGCGTCATCGATTGCGGCACGCCCCTCCATATCCTTCTGCGTGACCACATAGGCAGACCGCATGCGTCGCGCCTCGCGGACATAGAGCTGGTGGGGATATCCGGCCGTGTCGTCAAAGATGCCTGGCTGGAGGCCGATCGCCAACGCCTGATCCCGCCACTTGGCCGTCACGGCCGGGTCGGTCCGCATGAAGTGCGTGAGACCCCGCACGTAATCCTGCTGACGCTTCCAGATACGGGCACGCGTCGCATAGTCGCCGTCGGGATACTCGGCATTACTGCCAAAGATCGTGGCCACCCAGAGGGCCCGCGAGAGGTTGCCGATGCCGATCTGAAAGACGCTCCCCTTCGCCTCCTCGAACTCTCCCAATTTTCGCATCCGCCGGCCGGTGAACATGTCGACGTTGTGCTGGAACCCGCGGCGATAGAGTTCGAACGTCCGCGGGTCGTAGTCGTCGGGTGGATCGAGCGGCAGGCTGCCGGCCTCCTTGCTGAACTTCCAGCGGAAGCCGTAGCCCATCGTGAGCCGATCGGCCTCTCCTTCCGGCTTGATCTCGATCTGCTGCAGCAGTGGCACGAGGCCGCTCTGCGGGTCGCCCGGCGTGAGATAGGGATCGATGTCGTAGACGGCCAGCGGCGGCTGCACGCCTGCCAGCGACTCAGCAAACTCACCGCGTGACTCCCGGCCAAACACATTCGACACGCCGGCCCGCGCCATCAGATCACCCTCGTACGAGCAATCGATGAACACGCGTGCGGCCACCCGTCGCGCCGCCGGCGTCCGCGGCTCGGCTACCGGGCATCCCAGGCGGTCGGGCGGGGCATGATCGAGCGTGATGCTCTGGATGACGGCTCCCTCGCGGTGCACCGCCGTCACCCGATGCTCGAAGACGACGGGGATCTGGTGCTCGGCGAGCAGGTCGCGAAAAAAGTCGCGGTACTGGGCGTCGTTGAAGCCACGCTTGAGAATGCCGCGGGCCGTGCCCCCGACTGCCTCCCCGCGGCCCCAATCGACATGGCTCAGGCCGCCGCCCGTCATGCCGCCGAGCCACCGCGACGGCTCGATCACGACGACCCGCATGCCCTCCCGCGTCGCGGCCACCGCCGCCATGATGCCGCTGGCCGTGGCGCCGTAGACACACACATCCACGGCATCGCCCTCGTCGCCCCGAGTCTCGGCCGGCGACAGGCTGCCCAGTGCAAAACCTCCGGCCAGCAGGGTGCCGGCCTGTCGCAGGCAGTCTCGACGAGTCGTCTGCATCGCGTTGTTCCTTCTTTCCTTCACTGTTCTTATCTCGTGTCTTATTCCGTGTCTTATTCCGTGACTTATCCAGTCGCCTGACTGTCGCCGACATCGATCTGCCTGTCGTAGTCCCTCGTGGGCACAACCGCACGCACGGTCGTGCCGCTTCCCGGCTGGCTGTCGATCGACAAGGTGCCCCCCAGCCGTTCGATGCGTTCCCGCATGCCGGACAGTCCGAAATGCCCCTGATCCGGACCGAGCTGGCTACCCGGCGTGAAGCCCCGGCCGTCGTCGCGGACGGTCAGGTCGATCGAACCCGCCGCGGCGTCACCCGTTGCCACGACCTCGATCTGTCTGGCACCGGCATGGTGCACGGCGTTATGGAGCGCCTCCTGCGCGACCAAGAGCAGGTTGCCCGCCACGAACTGCGGCACGTCGCTGGGCATGCCTGCAACGCGCACCGCGATCTGCTCGGGATGGCCATGACAAGTCTGTGTGGCGATCGTCTCGAGCGACTCACGGAACGATCGCCCCGCCACCGGCATCGTGCGAAGAGCCCAGACCGAGCCACGGAGTTCCTCGGCGGCGTGGGCTACCATCTTCTGGGCAACGTCCAAATGGGTCGATGGTTCCTCACCATTGTTCTGTCCACCCGCCCGGCAGGCGCCGAGTTGAAAATCGATGCCGGTGAGTGACTGCAGAAGCGTGTCGTGGAGGTTGGCGGCCAGCCGGTTGCGTTCCCGCAGACTGGCGTCGAATTCCAGGGCCGCGTCGCGTCGGCGGCGCATCTCGGAGGCGAGTCGCTCGGTCGTCGCGGCGACCTGCCGACGCAGCAGACCAACCCAGAGCAACGACCCGGCGAGCACGGCGGCCAACCCCGACAGAGCCACCGTCAGTCGGCCGGCGGTCCACCACGAAGGCGTGCGCAGCACCTGCACATCCGCGGGCGACCGCAGCAACAGGCTAAGCTGCTTGACGATCGGATCGGAGGCTACGGAACTGAGTCCCTCGTCTCCCACCATCTCGACCTGCATCACGCCAGTCACCATCAGCTCGCTGCCGGGCTCGAGTCCGCGCAGCGGCTCAAAACCGTCGCCTTCATAGATTGCCGAGAGCGTCGCATCGCCGCTCGACAAAACAAGTTGCCCCACGCCCGGCACCGCCGTTTTTTTCTCCACCAGCCGGGCGGGAAACGTCACGAGGCAGCCGTCGTAGGTGCTGGGCTGGGCGATCAGCCCGAGGCGGCGTGCCTCCGTGTTGATGTGGCTGATCTCCTGTGGGCTGATCGGCTGGGCTGCAGGCACAGCTTCATGCCCGACGACCTGCACGATCGCGTCGCTGATGCCGGCGGTCTGTCGACTCATGTCGAGAAAGCCCGCCACCTGCACACGATCACCGAGCTTGAGCGGCGGACTCGACACCGTCTGCACGCGAACGCCGCAGAGCCCCTGCTGGATGGAGAACGATCTGCCCTCCATCACGCTGGTGACGGTGCCCTCGGTCTGCAGACGATGCCCCGAGTTGGGATCGAAGCGATAGCGGGCAATGCGATCGAGCGGCACGAGCGGCGCCGCGAAGGCCGTGGAGGGTGGCTGGTTGACGATCACCATGTCTTCGGCGAGACCGACCCAGAGCATCGGCGCGAGAAACTCCCCGCGGCTGTTGCGGACCGCCCCCACCACGCCGGTGAAGCGGACGGTTGCATCGATACACTGCTCAGGCGACGTCAAGAGCGTGCCCTTCGAAATTCGCACCAGCATCCGCCGGGCTGCCGACGAGACTACGAGCCCCCATTCCCGGCCCCGATCGCGGACGCCCTGCACGACGCCCGTCAGTTCGACCCGCCGACAGTTGTCAAAGCCGCTGAACAAGCGGGCAAGGTCTGCTGGCTGCGGCTCAGGGAGCGGTCGGTTGCCGATGAGCCGCATCTCCTGCATGACGATCCGCGGCGCATAGCCTCCGCGATCGAGACCGCCGGTCACCTCGACTTCATCACCCGGACGCAGCGACTGCCGCAGACTGCGCCAGGGCTCAACGTCTGACACCTGCAGGGCCGTGACCCAGATCCCCGCCGAGTCATTCTCTACGGCGAAATCGAAGCGATCGGGCACGGCCAGCGTCACGACGCCCCGCGTTCTCACGATGGTCGCGGAATCGTGCTCTCCAGGATCCTGCGCGAGGAGCGTGGCGATGGACGACGATGGGACCGCGTCCGACTGCTCCTCCTCACCCGTTACGATGGATCCCGCCACGAGCCAGAGCAAGGCGGGCAGGCAGGCACCGACAACTGCGAGTCGCTTCATGGAGACTCCCCGCGAGACACCCAGACAGCCCTCACTATGAGCCGCGGAGCGCCACCGGTCAAATGCCCCGAAGCCTCTGGCTGTCAACGTTTCCCAGGGGTCGCTTTCGGTGCTGGCGACTTCAGATCGTAAACAAACGCAGGGCCACTGTTCGCGCCAGACTTGATGGTCGCACGGAGCGGGGACGTGTCCACCTCGGCATACACGTCCGGGACCACGTTCCGAGGCGGCTTCAACGAGGGCCGGCGGGCCGGCTTCTTCCCCGAGCCGTCTTCATCGATCGCCACGTCCCCTTCATCAGCGACGACCTTCGACACCGTGACGACGTAGTCGCCCTCGGCGGCACCGGCGTCGCGCCGCCCTCCTCGCGTGCTCGTCACGCGAAAGATGCCCTTGCCGTCAGTTCGGGCATAGGCCGGCAGGCCTGTTGAGCCTTTGACCGGCGAAAGCCCCACGGTTGCTCCTTCGAGTGACTCGCCGTCGAGAACGACTTTCCCCTCGACAAACTGCACCGCCGGTCCGCGATTCCGGCCGCAGCCAACGACAAGGCCGAGTCCGGCAACGATTACCAGCACGAATCCACGACGAGCCAGGTGCGGAGCCGTTCGACTGGCCAGGCGGCAGACTGCGGGGGGCATGATGTGATGCATGGGTTTCTCCTCTGTTAGTCGACGATCTGAGCGACCGACTCGCCCCCCTTGGCCGTGCCCAAGGCTCCCCAGACGCCCCACTTCGATGCCCCGAGGGCGGTCACAGGCGGCGTCACCGACGGGTCGCCTGCATCGACGTAGTTTGTGATGAATCGGACCGAGGCGTCGCACATCGCAATGGTAACGCCCGTCTGGTGGTAGCTGTTCGCGGTCAGGATGGCGACATTGCTCGCACTGTTGGTTTGGCATGTCGCGCTGTTCGGCGGCAGGATCGTGAAAAAAGACGTGAATCGTGTGTCGCCGTCACCCCAGAGCGAGCCGATGAGGCCCGTGCTTGTGTAGACGGCTCCAGGGTATCCGCCTGGCCCACCAAGCGCCGCACAGACATTGGGCTTGGTCCAACCCGTGATCGTCGCACTGTTTCCGGACCCGCCAGGGAACGTGCTGTCGCCGGTTCCTATCGCCATCTCACCGAGCATGATCGTCTTGGAACTCCCGTCGGTGATCTTGCTCAGGCCACACGAACCGGCGGTACCGTCGCCAAACGGCCCCCGCCACTCGACGGTGATCGGTGACCCTGAATTGCCGTCATGAATGTTCTGCCATGTGGTGGCGATATCGCCGCGATTGCAGTGGTAACTCGTCAAACCCTTGGGTCCGTTTGCCTTCGGCTGCGTCTGGTTGATGTCAGACGCACACATAAACGATTTTGGCTGGGCAGTGTAGGGGCAGACGACCGAACTCTTGGTGGCCGTGTCCCACGGCCGGCCACCCGCCGTCGCGTAGGCCACGACACGATCGTAGAGCGACTGCTCCTCCATGAAGGGAAGGATGGGTTGAATGAAACCAATCCGGTCCCAATTTGCGGCAGTGTTCGTCACAGTCTGCATGTACGGATTCGAAGAGGAGGGCGGAAACTGTTTGCGAGTGCTGTCGTAGTTGTGCACCGCCAATGCCATCTGCTTGAGATTGTTGGAGCAGCTGCTGCGACGCGCGCTCTCGCGGGCTGACTGCACGGCCGGCAGGAGCAGGCCGACGAGTGTGCCGATGATCGCGATTACGACCAGGAGTTCGACGAGCGTGAACCCATCCCGCTCGCTGTGGGTGCTGAATGCCCTGCTGGATGTCGCCATGAATCACCTCTGCTGTGCTACTGAAAGCGGTCGTTGATGAATTGGGGACTGTGAAAAAACCCCTCGCTAACTTATTTGTAAGCTCGCCCGACGGCCGGGGCTATTAGCCGAATGGCTAATGGGAACATTGTTTTCTGCCCCCAAACCCCGCCAACGGCCCTATTTTTCCGCCGCTGCCCCCGCCGACGGGGGAAGTGAATCCGCCCAGAGCGTGAACCGGTTCTTGCCCGGCTGCAGACCTGCGAACGGCCCCGGAGGAGCTACCGCCCCAAGGGGAGGCCCGGCGGGAAACGGCTGGCCGAGAAAGTCGGTCGCCACCCGCGGATCGGGCGAGCACTGAGGCAGCGCGATGCCCGCGGGCAGGCGAAGAACCAGTTCCCGCGTCTCGGGAGCGTAGTCGTAGGTAATCCCGGCCACCGCGAGGCTCGCCGCATCGCCATTCTGACCGCCATTGGCCTTCTGCCAGAATCGCTGCCAGTCGGCGAACGCCATGCGGTCTTGGCCGCGGATCGCAAACCGCGGCTCCTGCGGAGCGATCCCGTAGAGATTCCCATCGAAACGCCGACCCTCGCTCCGCAGAAAATCAGACGGCGTGATGTCGATGGCCGCCGCCGTGCCCGACGCAACGACGAGGAGGTTGTTCGTCACGCTGATGTTCTCGGCCGACCAGGCGTCGGTCCGCTTCACGTTCATCGTGCACTCGATCGCCGCCTTCTTCGCGCCGAGGATGAGGTTGTGCACGATGTCGGTGCCGCCACACTCGCGAAACGAAATGCCCACGGCGTTGTCGATGAGCACGTTGTCGGCGATCAGGGCCTGCTTGCCGGCTACAGCCCCGCCCACCTCGAAGTCGATGCCGACGCCGTGGCCGATGATCACGTTGCCGACGACCTGCGTCTCCTTGCCGGGGCCCTGGTCGAGCCAGATCCCCCACTGGCCGTGGTTCGCGGCGATGAAGTTTCGCTCGATCCGCGATTGGTTGGGCCGGTGCAGCTTCAGGCCGCCGCTCTCCCAGCGCTTCTGGCCGCTGAACCGCAGGCTGTTGTTGCCCATGATGACATTGCGGGCGAGCACGACACGATCTGCCATGTAGCCGGCGGTGCCGGCGCAGCCGTTGTCGAGGATCCAGTTGTCTTCGACCACGTGCCGCCCGGCGCTGCCAGGCCGTTTCTGGCCGCCGGTCTCGATGTCGGCCTCGGGATTCCCCTCCAGCCCGAGGTCGAGGCCCACGCCGTTGGCCAGTCGGATCACGTTGTGATGGATGTGCCAGTGGTGGCCGCTCCGCGTGCCGACTGCGCCGGCCTGCTGAAACTGTGGCTTCTCCTGCATCCAGAAGTCGGTCGGATACTGGTTGCCGCAGTGCTCGAACACGAAGCCGTCGATCTCGATGTGGCCCAGGCCCCGTTTGTGTGGCGCAAAGATTCGCCGCCGCGTCGTGATCTCGACCAGGCAGCCCTGCGGCCCGCCGGCGGCACTGTGCACGAACAGCTCATGCGAGCCGCGGTCGTACCACCACGTGTCGGGCTGCTCTTCCAACTCGGCCCGGAAAGGCACCTGCCTCAGCTGATGGCTATCGATGAAGACCTGCCCCAGCGAGTAGACGAGATCCTTGTCGGCCTTGGGATTGCCGGCTCGTTCCTTGCGGAGGTGCCGCTCATACTCCGCGCGGCCCTCGCGGCCCCACGGCGTGCTCGCAAGCGCGACCTCGAAGGGATTGCCGCCGTCCACGTGCGCTGTGTCGGTGAACAGGGCAGGATCGACCGGCGCCGACCAGATCGTGTCGGCGTGCCGCCGCCACTCAGGTGTCCATTCGTCCGAGCCCTTGATCACCGCCTTGTGCCTCGCGGCTGATCGAAACACGATCGGCTTGCCCTCACTGCCGCCCCGCGGAGGGGCGACCCGCTCCCGGTAGATGCCCGGCGCCACAAGCACCGTGTCGCCCGGCTGGGCCGCCTCCGCCCCGCGCTGAACCGTGCGGAATGGGGCGGTGGCCGTGCCAGTCGCCGCGTTGTCGCCCTGCGGCGAGACATGAAAGGTTTCGGCGCGGGCGATCGCGGGGAGCCCGGCGACCAGTGTCAGGCCGACGCACGCGGCCAGAACCACGAATGGCTTCTGGCACAGACAGCGAGCGAATCGCACGTTGTATTCTCAGGGTGGATAGGGGATTCGTGGTGCTTTTGCCCCATCATCCAACCACGCCACCACCGCTGCCGTCCATTAGCCACTTGGCTACTGGCATCTGGATTGTCGGGCGCTGATAATGCCAAGACTGGGGGGCCGCATCATGCAGTCCGACGATCGTCCCGCCCTCGCTGCAGCCCGCGCTTCCACCATGCACCTCACCTCCCGCATCCGACTGCTGCTCGTCGACGACCATCCGGTGATGCGGGCGGGCCTCGCAAACCTTTTAAGCACCGAGCCCGATTTCCAGGTGGTCGCCCAGGCCGACGACGGTGAGGCGGCAATCCGGCTCTGGCAGCAGCACACGCCCGACGTCTGCCTCCTCGACATGACGATGCACGGGCTCGATGGCGTCGAAACGCTCAGGCGGCTCCGCGGGGTCGCCCCGCAGGCCCGCGTGCTCATGCTCACTTCGTCGGACTCCGCGGAAGATGTCGCTCGGGCGCTGGCCGCAGGTGCCAATGGCTACATCACGAAGAGCGTCAAGCACAGCGAAGTCTTCACCGCGATTCGCTCGGTGCACGCCGGCGGGCGGCCCGTCAGCGAGCACGCGATCGTCGATTCCCGGCCCACGCGGCAGGTGGCCGGCATCTCGCTCACGCCCCGGGAGATCGAGGTGGTGGCATTCATGCGGGAGGGGTTTACGAACGCCGAGATCGGCAGGCTGCTCGGCATCTCGACCCACACGGCCAAGGCCCACGTGGCCGCCGTGATCGAAAAGCTCGGGGCCAGCGACCGCACGCAGGCCGTGGCCCGTGCCTTCGATCTGGGCCTGCTCTCGGCACGCCCGCCCGGAGCCGCCGCGCGGTGAGGCGACGCCCGCCGAGCCCGAATCCGGCAAGTTGAAAACTTGCGGCCACGGGGGGCAGGGTAGCCCAAGCCTTGGATCTCGTGGCCACGAGTTTTCATCTTGTGGAATCCGAAGCCACGGACAAGTTGAAAACTTGCCGCCACGGGTCCGAAGCCACGGCAAGCTTCCACTACTTGCCGTGGTGCGGACAGCCGTCGGGATTGAAGAAGCAATTGCTCTCTTCGCCTCGGGAAGACACGTAGGCGATCAGGTCGAGCACCTCGTCGCGGGTCAGCTTGTCGAGCAGTCCCTTCGGCATGATCGACACCGGCGACGTGCTCCGCTCGTCGATATTGCTCTTCTTGATCCGCACCGGATCGGCCTTCGCCACCGGGTTTTCCACGATCGCCACCTCCGTCGGCGTCTCCTCCACGATCAGGCCCGTGATCGACCTCCCGTCGTCGGTGAGCAGCGTCGCGGAGCGATACTTCTCGTCGATCTTCAGCGACGGCTCGAGGATGTGCCTCGTGATCTCAAGCGGCGTCATCTTCGCCTCAAGCTTCGCTAGCTCGGGGCCGAAGGCATTGCCTGCATCGCCCATCTTGTGGCAGGAGACGCAACTGGCGGTGCGGAACAGCTCGCGGCCATGGACGAACGACCGGCCCTTCTCGAGGCCGAGCACGCTCGCCTCGAGGTCGGCCAGCATCCACTCAGTCCGCGGCCGGCGATCCTTGAGCAGGTCGTCCTTGATCTCGAGCGGATGGGCGGCGAGATAGGCCGCCGGGTCGGCGAGATAGGCCTCCAGGTCATCCACCACATACATCGCGCCGAACATCCGCCGCCAGTGGCCCGGATAGGTGCAGACATAGGGATAGACCCCGGGCTGCGTCGGCGCCGTGAAGGTCAATCGCTGCGAGCCTTGAGGCTGCATGAGGGTGCTGGCCGCCAAAACATCCGACGACTTCGGTACGAAGTTCTGCTTCGCAAACGCGGGGCTCTGCGCCTCCTTCTCGGCCAGTTCGCCGACAGTCTGCATGCTGCCGGGCCGCGTGATGACGAAGTTGTGCGGCATGGCGTCGACATTCTCCAGGACGAACAGCACCGGCTTGCCGGCCTGCACGGCGATCGTCTCCTTGTCGTAGTTCATCCGCTCGTAGACGGTGCCGATCTTCACCACCCGCACGCCGAGGTCGGCGAGCACTTTCCGGCGGGCCTTCCCCTCGGCCGCCGGCAGGAGCGTGGTGAGATTTTCTGCAAACTGCCAGGCAGCGAGGCCGGCATCGCTCGACCGCTCCTCCGACGAGGCCTGCTTCATCCCATCGACGAGCGTGTCGAGCAGCGGCGCGGCCTCTTCGGCAGGCCACTTCGTCACTGGAATCGCGGCCAATGCGCGAATCGCGGCGTCGCGATCGCCAGGCTGCTTCACGAACGGAGCGATCTTCTTGAAAGCCTCCGTCTCGCGGCCACGAACGCCCGCCAGCGCGAGGAAGGCGGCTCGCCGCACCGCGACATTGATCCGGTCGGCTTCGCTGACGAGCGTAAACTCGGCGGCCAACGATGGCGTGGGCTGCTTGTCCAGCTTGAACACCTCGACGCGATCCTTGTCGAGCACCTTGAGCGTGAAGTCCTTGAGACGCCCGCCAAGCGCCCCCTCACGGTTATAGATCACGATCCGCTCAATCCGCTGGTCGCCGCCCAGATCAACCTCCCACCAGGGGTTGTCCGTGCCCTCGGTGGTGTGCGTCTGGCCGTTCTTCTCCCAGGCCGGATTGGTATTCCCGTCGATCGCGCGGCCGGCATCACCGCCGTTTGACGTGTTGATCTGCGAGGCCTTGCCCTTGCGAGCAACGTTGTTCGGACCGGCAAACACCTCCACCTCGGCGAGCGTAAGCGTCTTCTTGCCAGCCAGCTCGATCCGCACGAACCGGCCCAGCGTGCCCGGCACCTTGCTTTCCTGACCCGGCTGAGCATCGAGCAACGGTAGAATCCGCTCGTAGAGGCTCGTCCGCACGGCCGGATCGCCGACCAGCGGCAGCGCCTCGATGAGGTCGACAAGCCGACGCGGCTCGGCGTTTGCCAGCTTCCACACCTTCGCGCTCGCGTCACCCACCGCAGCGTCGGCCTGCGAGGCGTCGATGTTCATGAGGCCCACGTAGCCGATCCGACGCATCACCGACCGCTTGGCGCCCGTGGCCAACCGCTCCATGTCGCCACGGAGTTCAACCAGTTCCTGCTTCGGGCGGCCGAGCAGCACGCGGATCAGATCAAACACGGTATTGGAGTCGACTTCGCCCTCCTTCTTACCCAGCGTAGCCAGCGCGTCGGAGACAACCTTCACGACGCTGGATTGATCGGCCTTGGCGAGCGCCTCGACAGCCTCCATCCGCACCCGCTCGTCGAGCCCATTCCGCAAGAGCATCTCGCGATAGACCGGGGTCGATCGCGGTTCCTGGGCCAGTTCGTCGTTGGTCATCGAGCGATAGAGATATTTTTTGCCGGCGTCCGTTACGAAGGCGATCGGCTGCTTCGCCTCGCGGGCCCGCTTGAAATCGGGATCGAGCACCCGAGCCGATTCCTTCCTCACGTAATCCATCTGCCGATCGCTGGGGAATTCCTCCACGATCGCCAGGGCCTCCACCGCCTCGGGCACCCGCAGATAGGTAGCGGTACGGAGGGCCTCGAGCCGCACCCGCGGGCTCTCGTCGGCGGCAGCTCGACGCACCAGCGCCAGCGCTCCAGGCACGCGGTCCACGATCGACGAAAGCACCCGCATGCCAGCCGCACGCGACCGTGGGTCTTTGGCCACGAGCACCGATTCGAGCAACTGCGGCTCGACCTGGTCGAAGTGCCTGAGCGTCCAGAGGGCCTCGACCTGATGATGTTCGAACGCGGCGTCGTTCCGGTCGAGCTTCGCGAGCCACATCTTCACCGCGGGCACCACCTCCGCCTCCGGCCGGCCGGAGAGTTCCAACCGGGTGCGACCGCGGACACGGTCAGTGGGATCGGCCAACAGCGCCGCGAGTTCGGGCACGGGTCGGCCCGCGATCGGCGTCGGTTTCACGAGCGGCTTGCCATCCATCACCACGCGGTAGACGCGACCATGGATCCGGTCACGGCTTGGATCGCGGAGATTGTGCTGCATGTGGCCGATGATCGGGTTTTGCCAGTCGGTGAAATAGATCGCCCCATCGGGCCCCATCTTCAAGTCGGCAGGTCGGAAGTTGGGGTCGCTTGACGAGACGATCGGCTCCACCTCGATCGCCTCGCTGTAGGCGTCGGCGGCGGGATTTGCGCCGGGCTTCATGGTGTATTGCAGGATCCCTTGAAAGCCGATCACGTTGCCAACGAGCAGGTTGCCCTGGAGATCGGCCGGGAAGTGCGGACTCGAGAGGAACTCGATGCCGGGGCAGGGCCGTGTCCGCTGCTTGTAGACAGAGGGCGCACCAGCGTGCTTGTCCATGCCATCAAGTCGGGTGGAGAAGACCGAGCCCCAGTAGGGCACGGCGCCGGTGCCGTCGACGACGATGTCGTCGCCCCAGCGGCTGAAGGCATGCCCGTGCGGATTGGCGAATGCATACGACGTGTAGAGCCCGAACTTGCCGGTGCGCGGTTCATACTTGAAGACGGCGCCGTTGGCGACCCGCACCGGCGGCCCCCACGGCGTCTCGCCCTGCGAGTGGTGGAACGTGCCCTCCTGAAAGAAGAGAGTACCGGCGGGGTCGACCGTGAAGCTGTTGGAGGCGTGGTGGGTGTCGGCGGTGTCGAGGCCTCCGATCAGGGGAATCCGCACGTCGTAGACGTCGTCGCCGTTGGTGTCTTCCAGGTATTCGATGCCCGGCGTCAGCGACACGATCACCCCCTTCCCCCAAAACTCGAACGAGATCGGGTTGTGGAGGTCGCCGGCGAACGTCTTCACGCGATCGGTTTTTCCGTCGCCGTTAGTGTCTTCGAGGATGAGGAGTTTGTCCTGCATCTTTTGGTCGGGACGCCAGTGCGGGTAGCTCTCCCAGGCGGCCACCCAGAGCCGGCCCTTCGCATCGAAGTTCATTGCCACCGGATTCACCATCTCCGGAAACATCCCTTCGTCGGCGACCAGTTCGACCTTCATACCGGAGTGCACGGTCATCTTGCCGATGGCCTCCTGGCCGGAAAGAAACTCGTGCTTGCCCCCCTCGAGCGGACCGGGCTTGTTGGTGACGACGGGGATCAACTCCGGCAGGCCGACGTCGTCGACCGCCGGCAGCGGCGCGCTCGGATCAGCGAGCGCAGCGGCCATAGCCCAAATCCATCGGTCACGGTTGGCCGTCTTGATGTCGAGGTAGTCGAGCTCCCGCTGGCCAACCTCGTAGTTGGTCTGGCCCCCGACGAACTTCAGCCATGCCCGGCCGCCGTAGGTCGAGTAGCCGTCGGTGACGCGATACCGGTTGAACCAATAAAAATTCTTGTCAGCCACGGCCTTCTGCAGACGGGCCAGCGACTTCGGATCGCGGGCGGGATGCGTGCCGAAGAGCGACTCATCGATGATTCGGGAAATCTCGCGGTCGCCCCGCTCGTTGGGATGAATGCCGTCTACCGTGAGCGGCTCGGCGATCTTCGCGTAACTCTCCTGCGTGGGCGTGAAGAGATCGACGCACTGCACGCCGTTGGCCTGGCAGACCTCTTCCATGGCGTCGGTATAGAGCTTCAGGTTGGCGTTATGCGCGCTCCCGTCGGTCCAGTGTGGCCGGCCGAGGTCTTCATGGGCGATCGGGGAAAACATCACCAGCTTCGGGGCGTCGACGCCGTTGTATTTCTGCTCGAGCGTGTGCTTGATGAAGGCGTCGACATGTTTCTTGAAGGCGTCGAGGCCGGCGGGCCCTGCATGGGCCTCGTTGGAGCCGAAGAAGGCGAAGATCACGTCGGCCTTCGTGCCAGTGAGTTCGAACCGGTTCTCGCGGACGGCCGACTTGTCCTTGATGTCGTCTGGCTTGGGGATCGGGGCCGATCCGGAGAGCCACTGGTCGGGCGTGCCGAAGTCGGCGCTGCGGAGCCGCTTCGAGAGTTCGATCTCGTCGCCGTCGTAGGCCAGGTTGCGGATCACGAGCCGCTGCTGGGGAAACCGGCTTTGGAGCAGGGTCTCGAGCCAGCCGCTGTGCTGCATGCTGTCGGCAACGCCGCCGCCGATGATGCAGATGTGGTCGCCTTCCTGGATGTCGAGCCGGCCAGCCTGAGCCCCCCGCGAACACACTCCCACCCCGCCAAACACCAACGCCACGAGCAGAATCCGCGTTATGCGACGCATGCGACCGACTCCAGAAGAAGGCTATTCACCAGCCTTTACTATAGCCACACGCTGTCGCGAAGCCACCGGGGCTGGCCACGCCCCGTCGCCGGACGTTCGCTTCGGGCATCCTGCCCTTCGCTCACTCGATGCTGACTGCGCTCCGGCATCCTGCCTCCGCTTGTCAGCAACGCCGGCTCTCGGGGCATGGCCAGCCCCTCGCGGATTGGAGCTCGTTGACAGAAAACGAGCAGGACGCGGAAATCAACCGATCAGGTCTTGGATCACCTTGGCGTGCTCGACGCCGGTGAGCTTCTGATCGAGGCCGAGGTGGCGGTAGGTGAACCGCTCGTGGTCGAAGCCCAGGAGATGCAACGCCGTGGCGTGGAAGTCGCGGATGTGCACCGGGTCCTTCACGATGTTGTAGGAGAAGTCGTCGGTCTCGCCGTAGATCTGACCACCGCGGGCGCCACCGCCGGCCATCCACATCGTGAAACAGCGGGGATGGTGGTCGCGGCCGTAGTTCTCCTTGGAGAGCCCACCCTGCGAGTAGACCGTGCGGCCGAACTCGCCGCCCCAGATGATGAGAGTGTCGTCCAAGAGCCCGCGGGCCTTGAGGTCCTGCACGAGGCCGTAGCAGGGCTGGTCAATGTCCTTGCAGCCGCTCGTCAGCCGACCCACGACGTTGGAGTGGGTGTCCCAGTGGTTCAAATAGATCTGCACAAACCGCACCCCCCGCTCCACCATCCGCCTCGCCATGAGGACGGAATTGGCGAAGGAGCCTGGGTTCTTCACATCCGGCCCGTAGAGATTGAGCGTGTTTTCCGACTCGCTGGCTATGTCCGTCAACTCTGGCACGCTCGATTGCATCCGAAAGGCCATCTCGTATTGCGCGATGCGAGTGCGGGTCTCAGGATCACCGATCTGTTCGAGCGTCCGCTGGTTGAGCGACTGCAGACCGTCGAGCGTCTTGCGACGTACCTCGGAAGGAACGCCCGGCGGATTGTTGATGTAGAGGATCGGGTCGCCAGCGCTGCGAAAGCTCACGCCGGCATACTCGCCCGGCAGGTAGCCGCTCGACCAGAGGCGGGCCCCGATCGCCTGCGGCTGCTCCGGCTTGGTCGACCTAGCGACGAGCACAACGAACGTCGGCAGGTCGCTATTCAGGCTGCCGAGGCCGTAGCTGGCCCACGAGCCCAGGCAGGGCCGGCCCGCGATCTGGTTGCCCGTTTGCATGTAGCAGATCGCGGGCTCGTGATTGATCGCCTCGGTGTGCATGCTCCGAATGAAGCACATCTCGTCGACCATCTTCGCCGTATGCGGCAGCAATTCCGACACCCACATGCCACTCTGGCCGTGCTGGGCAAACTTGAACTTCGAGGGCGCGATCGGAAACCGCGACTGTCCCGAGGTCATCGTCGTGAGCCGCTGGCCGTTGCGGACGCTCTCGGGGAGGTCTTTGTCGTACCAGTCGTCCATCTTTGGCTTGTAGTCGTAGAGATCCTGCTGCGGCGGTCCGCCCACCATGTGCAGATAGATCACATGCTTCGCCTTCGGCGCAAATTGCGGGCCGACTGCGCCGGCAACCCTCTCGATCCCAGCCGTCGGCGCCGTCGACGCATTGCCAAAGGCCGCGCGGTCACCGAGCAGGGTCGCCAACGCCGCGCCACCGAGCAGGTGGCTGCCCTGCTCGAAAAAACGCCGACGGGTGAGGCTCAGGCCCAGTT
>JAPLNQ010000100.1:2593-8523 GCA_026401075.1 Planctomycetia bacterium | reverse complement strand
AGCGTGTAGAGGGCAAGGAACATCCCCGCCAGTGATACGAGGCTCAGAATGCCGATCATCCGCGTCGCCTGCCGCTGGCTCTCGAACTGGCCGCCATATTCCAGGAAATAGCCCGTGGGCAACGCCGCCTGGATGGGGGCCAGCCGCTCCTGGATGTCGAGCACGACGCCATTCAGGTCGCGGCCAGCCGTATTGCACTGGATGATGATCCGGCGGCGGACGTTCTCCCGATTGATCGTGTTGGGGCCGCTCCCCTGGACGACGTCGGCCACGGTCTCGAGCGGCACCCGGCCCCCCGCCTTCAGGTTGATGGAGAGCCGCCGAAGGGCATCCACGTTGACCCGATAGGCATCGTCGAGCCGCACGACGAGATCGAACTTTCGCTCCCCCTGGACGATCTCCGAGACGGTTTTCCCGTTCATCGCCGTCTCGACAAACTCGTTGATCTCGTCGGCGGTCAGGCCATACTGCATGAGCTTGTCCCGCTTGAGCCTGATCTGGAGCTGCGGGATCTCGGTCTGCTGCTCGACCATGAGATCCTTGACGCCGGGCACGCCTGCGATGGCAGCCTTCATCTGCTCGGCGGTGCGGCGGAGCACGTCGAGGTCGTCGCCATAGAGTTTGATGCCCACCTGAGCCTTCACGCCGGAGAGCATGTGGCTGATGAGGTGAGCCAGTGGCTGCTCGACCGACACGACGACGCCAGGCACCTGCGTCAGTTCCTCACGGAGTTCCTCCAGCACCTCCTCGCGGCCGCGGCCCGACTGCGGGTCGAAACTGATGATGATCTCCGAGGCATTCACCCCCTCGGCATGCTCGTCGAGCTCCGCACGGCCCGTGCGGCGGCCGAAGTTGAGCACGCCCTTCACGTTCTTGATTCGCTCGTCGACCATCCCGGCAATGGCGTTCGACGTCTCCAGCGACGTGCCCGGTGGCAGGAGCACGTTGACCTGCACGCAGCCCTCGTTGAACGGCGGCAGAAAGTCGCGGCCGAGCTGGGTCACCACGCCGATGCTCACGGCCACCGCAGCCGCCACCGCGATCAGGATCGGAGCCGGATAACGCACGCTCAGCCGGATCGCCCAGCCCGCCAGCGACTTGAGGATCCGCAGCAGCAGCCCGTCGGTGTCGTGGTCCATGAACTTCGCGCTGGGCAGCAGCCAGTACGACAGCACGGGCGTCACGGTCAACGACACGACGAGTGACGCGAGAATGGAGACGATGTAGGCAATCCCCAGAGGCGTGAAGAGTTTTCCTTCCATGCCTTCCAGCGCGAAGAGCGGCACGAACACCAAGACCACGAGGATCGTGCTGAACACGATCGAGTTCCGCACCTCGCTGCTGGCCTCGTAGACCACCCGCAGCGCCGACTTCGGCTGCGGCAGCTGGTTGTTCTCGCGGAGTCGTCGGAAGATGTTTTCGACATCGACGATCGCGTCATCCACGAGCTCGCCGACCGCCACCGCCAGCCCCCCGAGCGTCATCGTGTTGATCGACATCCCGAGCCATTTGAAGACCAGACCCGTGATCACGATGGAGAGTGGAATGGCGGTGAGTGTGATGAACGTCGTGCGGAGGTTGAGCAGGAAGAGAAACAGCACGAGCACCACGAGCACGCCACCATCGCGGAGCGCCTCGATCACGTTTCTGATGCTCAGGTCGATGAAGGTCTTCTGTTGATACAGTTCCGGATTGATCCGAATGTCGTCGGGGAGCGATGGACGCAGCTCTTCGATCGCCTTCGTGACGGCATCAGTCAGCCGCCGCGTGTCGGCACCAGGCTGCTTGGCGATCACGAGCATGACGGCGGGGAGCCCATTGACGGCTGCGTCGCCCCGCTTGACCTGCGCCGCCTCGGCCACGCGGGCCACCTGCCCGAGCACCACCGGCCTGTCGCCGGTGGCCTTGATGACCACCGACGTCAGATCGCCCACCGTCTGGATCCGGCCAAGCGATCGCACGAGCAGCTCATTGCCACCCTGGTTCAGGTAGCCGCCGGTGGCGTTGGAGTTGCTCGCCTGTACGGCCGCCTCCACCTCCGCGAGGCTGATGCCATACTTCAAGAGCAGCGACGGATCGACCAGCACCTGGAACTGCTTCCGTCCGCCCCCCATCGTGACGACCTGCGCGACGCCGGGGATCGTCAGCAGCCGCTGCCGCACCACCCAGTCGGCTAGCGTGCGGACCTCGATCGGAGGCGTGGCACCGGTCTCGCTGTACATCCCCACATGCATGATCTGCCCCATGATCGACGAGATCGGGGCGAGTTGGGGCCGAACGCCCTTGGGCATGCGATCGAGGGCCACGGCGATCTTCTCGGCTACGATCTGTCGGTCCACGTAGATGTCGGTTCCCCAGCCAAACTCGACGTAGATCACCGACAGGCCGACACCCGACGAGCTCCGCACCGCCTGCACGCCTGTGGCGCCATTGAGGACCGACTCGAGGGGAAACGTGATCAGTGTCTCGACCTCCTCGGGCGCGAGGCCCGGCGCCTCGGTCATGATGGTCACCCGCGGCCGATTCAAGTCGGGAAAGACGTCGATCGGCAGCCGGGAGAGCGTATAGCTGCCGTACACCATCACAGCGATTGCCACGACGATCGTGAGCAGGCGGAAGCGGAGGGCGTTTTTGATGATTGCGTCGAGCATGAATCGCCTGGGTTGATCGCCTGAATCGTCAGCGGGTTGTCAGCGGCTTCTCCGGACGGGCGGCGGCATCAGTGGCTGTGGCCTGCGTGCGGGTCGATCGCGCCGCCGGACTTGTTCTTGAGCGCCAGCTGGAGCTGCTGGGCGGCCGACAAGGCCACGCGGTCGCCGGGAAACAACGCGCCGTCATTCGCGATCACGACCGACTGCGGATCGCGATACTCGACTTGGACGGCCTGCCGGTCGAAGTGGTCGCCGTTGACACGAAACACATAGTTCTCCACGCCGTCCTGGGCCACCGCCTCGGTGGGCAGCACGATCCGCTCGGCCCACTCCTCCACCGGCACGCGAAGCTGCATCCGTTGGCCCGGCTTGTAACGCCACTCGACGAACCGCGCATCGCCATCGTCGGCGGCCCGCCTGTCGCGGACGATTTCGTTGGGAAGCCTGACGTAGAAATGAAGCGCCCGCGATTCGCTGTCGATGCGATTGGCCACGTACGCGATCTGCAGTCCCTCGACCTGCTGCTGTGGCTCGATCTTCGATTCGAGGATCGCAACCACCGGGTTGTTCTCGGCGGCGGCCCTGGTGATCTGCGGGATGTCCTGCTCAAACGCCTCCCCCTCGACGAGCAGGGTCTCGTGATCGGCGAGGATGGCGAGCGTGTCGCCGGCCGTCACATGCTGGCCACGCTCGACCTTCAGTTCCTGGACCAGCAGGGTAATCTCGGCACTCGCGCCAGGTTTCGGTCCGGATGCCCCCGGCGCCCGCACGACGACCGTACCAAGCAACGTGCGCTTCGTGACAATCTCCTCGACCTGCGGCTCCGAGAGCCCGTGGAGCAGCAGCGTCTGCCGCTGTACGGTGCGGACCGCCTCGAGTTTCTGAAGCTCATACCTCCGCTCGAGGATGGTTTTGACCGCGACGATTCCCTCCGGCCCGATCCCTTCCAGACGGGCGATCTCCCGGCGGACGACGTCCACCTCCTCGGTCGTTTTGAGCAGGGACGCCTGAGCCTGCACGAGTTCCTCGTGGGTCAGTCGCACCTCGAAGAGCGGCTGGTCGGGAGTGACCGCCTCGCCTTCCGTCACGTGAATCTTCGTGATGAATCCGGTCATGGGAGCGATGATCGTGAGCTGCGACCGTCCGCGGCGTTCCACCACGATGCCCGGCACGCTGATCGTGCGGTGGAACGTCGTCAGGGCGATGTCGCCCTCACGCAGGCCGATGCTGCGGCGGGCCTGCTCGCTCAGTTCGAGCGAGTTTTCCTCGCTGTGTCCCTCGTGGGCGTGTTCGTCGTCGTGATCGTGCTCGCCGCCGTGGTCATGGTCACCGGCATGGAGATCGTCCCCCGACACGGCGACGGCCGCGTCGCCAGCCGCGGGAATGCCGCCCAGCATGCGGATCACGCGTTCGCGAAGAGGCTGGGGCCACTGCCAATAGGTGGCAGCCCCGATCCCAGCGGTGGCGACGAGCAGCAGCGGCACCAGCGAGAGGAGCCGAGCGATGGAGTTGGATGGGGAAGCGGTGGTCGATACGGTCATGGACGCGCCTACGCGTGTGGAGGCCATCGAGCCCGACGAGACGCCGGCATGAGACCGGCAGCCCGCGCCCCAACGAGGGTGCGCGACGGGCGAAACGGAGAGATCGCGCGACCAGACAGGCCGCGCAGAGCGTCAGACCAGAAAACGCTCGAAGAGAGCATGCTGACATCGGCACGGATCGACAGGCTGGACAATCGCACGCCTTTCGCAGGCGTCGGCAAACAGCACGATGGCCTTGCTGTCGAGCGTCGCCACGATGCCGGATGCCAACGGCGACCACGAAACCGTCGCCCCGGTTTCGGTCGAGGTTGCCACGCAGTGACAACCCTGACACCCGTCACAGCCCAGGCAGTGGTCGGCGACCATGATCATGGCATGGCCATCCTCGACGCGGTCAACTGCGGCATGGACGTCTTCGATACGGCCGCACTCCGAGTTCTCGCACTCGCTGGCCACATCGTCGTAGCCGTGGTCGTGGCAGCAGGCGTCCCATGCCGCAGACTCAACGTCGTGCGGCACGGCCTCACTGCATCCGCCAAAGTGGCACGGGTGCAGGCAACAGCCGAAGGTGAAATGAATCACCGTCGCAATGGTCGTGATGATGCCGACGAGTGATCGCACGGGCGTTGCCTCTCTTCACCCGATTATCGGCCCCAGTTCCCCTAAAACTCAAGCTCAAAGGCAACAACTTGCGTGTGATCGCTTTGTCGCACCGGTGTTTTGCCCGTTTGAGCGACGGCGTCCGCTGGCCTTCTCACTTCGCCCGGGCGGCACAGTGCCGCTTGGCCCAGGCCTGCGCCTCGCCAGCGTAGGCCCGCCATTCCGGAGGCGAGCCGGCATCCTGCACGAGCCAGACCACCGCCAGCCCGCGGCCGCGATCGATCGACATGTTGGTGGCGAAAGCGCCCCCGTGGCCGCAGGTGCCGTCCGCCCCCACGGTGAATCCGAGCCCGTAGCTCTCCTTCACCGTCTGCGGCGTCTGCCGCTTCGTCATCTCGGCGACCGCGGCCTCCGAAAGGATGCGGCGGCCCTCGAACTCGCCCCCGCCGAGCACCAGACGGCAAAACCGGCTGCAGTCGTCGGCCGTCGAAAAAAGCCCGCCGCCGGGCATCGGATAGCGACCCGGGCCGTCGAGCGGATATTTCAGCTGCGGGATTCGCACTGGCATGATCCCGCTCTTGTCCTCCTTAGCGCGATACGCGGTGGCCAGCCGCGACACCTGCGGCGCGGTCGGATGGAACGTGGTGTCGACCATGCCCAGCGGCGCAAACAGCCGCTCCTGCATGAACTGCTCGTAGGGCATGCCGCTGACGACTTCAATGATCCGTCCCGCCGTGTTGATGCCCGCGTTGGAGTAGAGATAGCCGGTGCCCGGATCGGTCTTGAGCGGCAGCAACGTATAGCTGCGGGCAACGGTCACAAGCGGCGCCACGTCGAGCGTCGGCTCCTCGACGGCCGACTTGAACGGCAGCCCGCTCATGTGAGAGAGCGCGTCGCGGATCGTGATTGCCCGGGACGGACGCGTCAGTTCCAGCCGTTCCGGCGTCCGTTCCCGCTCCACCCAGAGCTCGCGAAACTCCGGCAAGTGTTTGGCGACCGGGTCGTCCAGGCCGATGTGGCCCTCATCGACGAGGATCATCAGGGCGGCCGCGGTCATCGGCTTGGTCATCGACGCGATCCAGAACATCGCGTCATTCGTCATCGGCCGATCGGCCGCCAGATCAGCGGTGCCGACGGC
>JAPLNQ010000100.1:0-2563 GCA_026401075.1 Planctomycetia bacterium | reverse complement strand
TCGGTGACGAGCACGATCGCGCCGGCGAGATGCTGCTGCTCAATGGCGGGGCCGAGAATGGACTGAATGCTCTCCCCTAGCGCCTGGGCCTGAGCCACCGCGGGTGCAGTGACCAGCATGAGGATTCCAAGAAGAAACCTGAGGGCCACGGTCGTGATGGGCGTTGATGTCTTTGACATGTCTTGTTCCGTTACGGGACTCGCGTCGGGGCGAGCAGCCTCAGGCCGAGCAGATGGGACCGCCAATCAGTGTCATGCCGCTTCATGCTCTGCTCAACTCCCCCGCGTGAAACCACTGCCATGCGATGAACGGCAACGGCTACACTACGGCAGGGCACATCTGCTGAATCCTGCTCGTGTTTTTCTGGAGCCTCCCATGACCAGCCCGTTCGATCCGTCTCTTCTCCTCTCGAGACGCGGCATCCTCGGCGCGACTGCTGGCGTGGCCGCAGCCTCGGCCGTCGCTTCCTCGGCCGTCGCCGCACAGACCGCCGAGTCGCCTCGCGATGCCGTGGCGGCCGCTCCACGATATCCCTTCCGCAAGTCGTTGAATCTCTGGGCGATGCCCTACCCCGCGAAGATGACGCTCGAACAGTGCCTACGGCTGGCCAAGGAGGCGGGCTTCGAGGGGGTCGAACTCAACTACGACCTCGAGAGCGACCTCTCTCCAAAACATGGCACGGCCCACTACCAGGAGATCCGCCGGATGGCCGACCGGATCGGCATCGCCATCAGCGGACTCTGCTCGTTTCTCTTCTGGCCCTACCCGCTGACGAGCAATGACCCCGCCAAGCGAGAGCGGGGCTTCGAACTGGCCGGCAAGATCGTCGAGTGCGCCCGGGATCTCGGCACACGCAACGTGCTCGTGGTGCCGGGAGCCGTCTGCATCCCGTGGCGGACCGATCACGAACCGGTGCCCAACGACGTCTGCCTCACGCGGGCCAAAGACGCCGTCGGCCGGATGATCCCCGCCGCCGAGAAGGCGGGGGTGACGCTCAACATGGAAAACATCTTCTTCAACGGCTTCCTCCTGTCGCCGCAGGAGATGGTCGACTTCGTCGACGGCTTCAGCAGCGAGCACGTGCGGGTGCACTTCGACACCGGCAACATCATGATGTACCAGTATCCTGAGCACTGGATTCCGATCCTGGGGAAACGGATCGCGAACGTGCACCTGAAGGAGTTCACAAAGAAGGGCACCGACACCTCGCTCGAATCGTTTCGCCCATTGCTCGACGGCACGACCAACTGGCCCGCCGTGATGCAGGCGTTCTCCACGGTCGGCTACGACGGCTACCTGACGTTCGAATACTTCCATCCCTACGAGCACTACCCCGAGGCGCTGGTCTTCCAGACGAGCGACTCGATGGACCGCATGCTTGGCCGCAAGGTCTACACGCCGGCGTGAGCCCCGGGAGGGCTTTCCCGTATCCGGGCAGTTGTGCCACCCCGCACCTTGCCGGCTGTTCGCTTGACGTGTCAGGGCAGTTTGGGGAAGATATTTCGCAGGCGGCGGGATCACTCTTCTTTCATTCAATCGTGCGTGTCCCGCCACCCGATGCTCCAGATATCTCTGCATTCTCCTCATCCACGATTCCACGGGGGTTGCCATGCTCCTTTCTTCCAGACCTTTCTTTCTCCGCAAGCGGGCGGTGCGTGCGGCGGGCTTCACGCTCGTTGAACTGCTCGTCGTGATCGCCATCATCGGCACCCTGGTCGGGCTGTTGCTCCCGGCCGTGCAGTCGGCCCGCGAAACGGCCCGGATGTCGAAGTGCGCCAACACGATCCGCGAACTTGCCGGCGCCGTGATGCAATACGAATCGGCTAACAAACGGCTGCCGCACGGCGGCATCGACTGGAGCCCGCAGCCGACGGCAGGCACGGGTGGCTGGAGCTGGATGTATTTTGTCCTGCCCTTCATGGAGGAAATGAAGCTCTACCAGACCGGGGCTGTCCAACCGGGTGAGGTTCTCGAACAAACTGATCCGACGGCAACCGCCAGTTTTCCACTGCGAGGCCGCCGGCTGTCGAACGTGGTCTACTCCACGATCAAAGGGCCGACTTGGCTTCGGTGCCCCAGTGACGGCGCCACGAGCTACAACACGACCCCGCTTGCGTCCAGTTCCACGAACTACTACGCCTCAGGAGGCCCTCTGCTCTGTGACGCCTACGTCTCTCCGTGTACCTACCCATACGCGACATATGCCAGCCCATGGCCTGGTGCAGGCGGTTGTCGCTACACCCGTGCAACAGCGCGATCGCAGCAACGGGGCATGTTCATACAATTTACAGAGCAGACCTCCGGGGCGAACGCATTCGCGCTCGAGGCCAAGTTCTTCACCCGTCTGAAGGATATTCAAGACGGCCTCAGCAAGACGCTCATGCTCGGTGAGTCTCTGCCGAGCCAGCACCGGACGCAGATCCCCTCTGTGCCAATGATAGGTGAGACACCTGCCTTTCCCCTATTAGAGTAGAGGGCCAGGAGGACAGGAGATGGAGAACCACAGGATGTTGTGTACCCCAGAGGCGGTGGTGGGCGGAACGGAAGGAGGGCCTGGCCCGAC
>JAPLNQ010000246.1 GCA_026401075.1 Planctomycetia bacterium | reverse complement strand
TCCATGCGGCGTGGCCTCGGGGCTTGGGAGCGGTTGGGGCTGGGGCTGGGGCTGGGCGATCTCGAACAGCTCGAGCAGCGGAGCCTGATGGCGGCCGATCTCGTGGTGGCGCTCAATGACAACATCGCCGCCAACGTCGATCGCACGTTTTATTCGCCCGCCTCGCAGGTCGTCTACACGCTGACCCTCGAGAACAAGGGCGACGCCACCGCCACTGATGCGGCGCTGACGACGACGCTGGCGAATGCCATCACGCAGAAGACCTGGACGGCTGCTTTTACGGGTGGGGCGACGGGAACGGCTGTGGGCGCCGGCGATCTGAATACCAAGGTCACGCTCCCCGCCAACGGTAAGGCCGTGTTCACGATCGTCGCCAACGTCGGGTCTGCGGCGACGGGAGCCCTGGTCAGCTCGGCTACCGTGGTGCCGGCTAGCGGCGAAACCAACACTGCGAACAACTCGGCCACCGACACCGACCTCTTCGTGCCCAAGTCGATCGCCGTCGCCGACGATACAGGCTGGTCGAGCACGTCGCTCGTGCGGCTGGTGAATCCTTCCACGGGGGCGTTGATTGCCCAGGCGTTTGCCTTCGAGCCCGATTTCAGGACAGGTGTGCGGACGGCACTAGGCGATCTCAACGGTGACGGCAAGAACGAACTGGTCGCCGTTCCCAACTATGGCCGCGTCGGCGAAATCGTCGTGTTTCGGCAGGTCGTTGCCGGCGACGGCACGGTCACGCTCGTCAAGGACGCCAGTTACAACCTGAAGCCCTTTGGTCCGCAATACGACCGTGGACTCAATCTTGTGGTGGCTGACTTCACCGGTGACGGTCTGGGCGACGTTGCGGTCAGCAAGTCGTATGGCATCGGCAACGTGAAGATTTATGAGTCGACGCCGGCGGCTGCAACCGGGCCGCTGACGCTCTATCGGTCGTTCGTGCCGTTTCCTGGGTCCGTGGACGGCGTCTCGCTCGGGGCGGGTGATTTCGCAACGTTTACAGGCTCGACCGTCACCAATGCCAGCAGTCCGGACGGGAAGTTCGAACTGGTTGTCGCTACTGCGGCGGGCGTCGCGCCGGTGGTGCGGGTTTACAATGTCAGTCCTGCGGTGCCGGTCGTCGTCGACACGATCCGACCGTTTTCGTCTTCGTTTCAGGGTGGAATGTCTGTCGATGTGGGACGAGTCGGTACGGACGCTATTCCGGACATCATTCTGGCCCAGGGCAGCGGCGGTCAGTCCCTGGTGGAGGTCTACGACGGTCGCGTAGGTGCTGCATCCAATCCCCGCCTCGCCCGATTCGCTGCCTTCTCCGATCTGGCTACCAGAAGTGCCCCGGTCGTTGCATCAGGCCTCGACACTGACGGAGATGGCCTTGTCAATGTCATCAAGACGGTGCAGGGTGGTGTAGGTAGCTCGCGGCTGCGGAATTACTCCACCGCGGGAGTGCTCCAGGGCAGCGTGGCCGGACTGGCAGGTGCTCTGCAGATTGCCTCCTCGGCTGCGCTCAGCAATCCAAACTTGGGAATGACTGCCTTTGGCGGGTTCACCGCCGGTCAAGCCGGCTTCCCCTCCGCGCTGACTGACGGCTCCTTCACGACGACGAGCAGCGGACTGAAGTACAAGGAGTTGGTGCGTGGCACTGGTGCCAAGCCGTCATCGAGCACGGCAACGGTGAAGGTCAACTACGAGGGCTGGCTGCTCGATGGCACCCGGTTCGACGGTAACAAGGGTATTTCTTTCCCACTCAACCAGGTCATCGCGGGCTGGACCGAAGGGCTCCAGTTGATGCGGGTCGGCGGCCGGACGCAGTTCGTCATCCCAGGCAATCTGGCCTATGGCGCTGCGGGCAGCCCGCCCAAGATCGGGCCAAACGCCACGCTCGTCTTCGATGTGGAATTGCTGTCGACGACCTAGGCGTTCACCGCCCTCGGCGGCTTGAGCCTCTCGGCGCTTGCACCATGGCCTACCAGCGCGCCTCGAGCCCAAGATTCGCACCGCTCAGGAACATGCTGCCGGTGCCGTTGATGGCGGTGCCGCCCGTTCGACTTGCCGCAAAATCCCACTGGTCCGGCGCCAGGGCCACGCCCGTGAGCCACATCATGTTGTAGCCCAACCGCAGGCCCCAGACATCGTTGAAGCGGTAGATGGCGGAGAGATTCATATCGGCGATCATGCCCATACCGGCGGTGTCTGACGCCATCGGTTGGCGGTATGGGCTTGTCGGCTGGTTCACGTCGTAGATCGTCTGAGACTGCGAGAGCGCGGTGCCGGCAACGCCGATCTTCATCCAGCCTTCCAGTGCCCACTGTTCGAAGGCCATGCGGCCTCTGGTACCCACCTGCGCCGCAAACAGATTCGAGGTGGCGTTCACGCTGTATGTGCTCGGCTGCGGTGACGTTCCGGGCGGGATCGCAAGGACGGCGGCATCCTGGAGGTTGGCCCAACGGAAGCCACCGATCCAGTCGACGTGCCCGCCGTCGTAGCCCTCGCACCGCTGCCACGGGCGTCCCGAACGCCGGTTGTAGCCGCCGTCGTAGTTGTGGAAGACCATGTTGAGCTCGAGCGAATTGATCGAGGCATTGTCGGTGACTCGGGCGGAGAACCCCTTGTCAAGCCCCGTCCGTTTGGCGAACAACTGATTTGGAGCCTCGAGGGAGCCGCCCGCACTGGTGGCCGTTTTGGCGGCGCTCATGCCGTACACGCCGAGGTAGCCGACCTCCCAGCCGATGTCGTCTTCGCCGTAGGTGCCGTAGAGGAGTCGCGCTCCACTCCCGATCGTGCTCTGCAGGTCGCCCGCCATGATCTCCGGTGCGGTCGTGGCGGTCCGGCTCACGACAATCGGCCGATTGACCGTGGCGTTGTTCCGCTGCAGAAAGAGCGCGTCGAAGACGGCGTAGGATCGCTCATCCTGGACGTAGGGGGTTTCGTCGGCCGGTAGTCGGTCACACCACGCCGCCACGAGGGCAGCCACGGCCACGCCGAGGGTCGAGGCCCACCGCAGGCGGGCTGACGAAAGGGGCGAACAGTGCGGCATGATGGCGACGTGAGGATCCGTACCACGAGAACAACGGGAACACCCGCTACAACCGTTTTCTTCGGCACCTCCGGCAGGGGGCATGAGGATCGTTGCAGTCGGGCCCGAAAACCGCCCAAGGGCGTTCATGCTCGGCAGTTTGCGGCGACTTTGCGTCCTGCTGGCCTTGTGGCGGGCCACACAAGCCCGCCTGCGAATCCCCATGGACGTGGGGGAATAACGCCCGTTTAACCGTATCCCAAGGAAATTCCTTGACTTCGCCTTGCCGGATGGCGAATTTGAAGGGAATAGGCAAGATCTGCTTGGGCGTACCGAAGCGTCATGGTAGTGGCTTTCACCGGGTAAGGTGGTGGTTCAGCGACCTTCATGAGGATGCGTCCAGCTGGGTTCGTAGTCGTTCAGAAGTCCGTTCGATTCTCGAGAAAGTTTCCAGGTCATGGGTTCATCCCGATCGACGATTTTCACCCGATTCCCTGCTGCCGTCCGGTCTCACCGCCGTCCTTCCCGTGGCACCCAGCCCCGCCGCCGTGAACTGGCGTCGGAGCAGCTCGAGCGGCGGCTTGCGCTCGCGGTCACCACGCCCTTCACGGTCCGCTACACGACCAACGACACCGGCGATATCACGTTTGCTGCAAACACGCTGATGACGGCGCCGGCGAGCGATCCGAATGCCGTCAACGCCCAAAACGGCGTCGGCAGCAAGGTGGCCAATAACGACTTCATCATGACCTATGTCGATGTCGACAGCGACCCGACCACGTTCAACTCCAGCCGGTCTGATCTCGTGATGCCGGCTGGATCGCAGGTTCTCTTCGCCGGCCTCTACTGGGGCTCCCGTACGAATGGCACCACGGCTGGTGCCGCGACGGCTCTGCGCAACACGGTCAAGTTCATGACTCCGGGCGGAGCGTACCAAGACCTCACCGGCTCCACCGTCGGCACCAAAGGCAACGAATACCATGCCTTCAAGGATGTCACCGGTCTGGTGGCCGCTGCCGGCGACGGCACGTACACCGTCGCCAACGTCCAGGCGCAGAAAGACAGGACCGACGCGTATGCCGGCTGGTCGCTCGTGGTGGCCTATCGCGCGCCGGGCGAGCCCGCCCGCAACCTGACCGTGTTCGATGGCTACGCCAGCGTGGCCTCGACGCCCACGAGTGATAAGTCGGTCGACATACAGATCGACGGCTTCAAGGCTCCTCTCCAGGGGCCGGTGAAGGCTACGCTCGGCTTCATCGCCTACGAGGGCGACCTCAAGATGACGGGCGACACCGTGAAGTTTGACGGCAAGTCGCTCTCGAATGCCGCGAACCCGGCCAACGACTTCTTCAACAGCACGATCTCCAACCGCGGGGCGCTCGTCTCCACCAAGGATCCCGACTACGTCAATCAACTCGGCTACGACGCCGACCTGATTACGGCCGACGGCATCATCAAGAACGCGGCCACGAAGGCCACGATCACGATGACGACCGGTGGCGAGACCTACTACCCCGGCGTGGTGACCAGCGCCATCGACCTGTTCGCCCCTGAAGTGACGGTCGTGAAGAGCGTCGTGGACGAGAACGGCGGCGACGTGGTCGCCGGCGATGTGCTCACCTACACGATGACAGTCGCCAACGATGCCACCGCCCTCGACAACGCGATCAATGTCCTCCTGCAAGACGCAATCCCGACTGGCACGACCTACAAGGCCAACTCGCTGAAAGTCACCGCCGGCGCCAATGCCGGCAGCAAGACCGACGCCTCCGATGGCGACCAGGCCCAGTTTGTGAGTGGCACGAGCACCGTGCAGTTTCAGCTCGGCACCGGGGCCGGCGGCACTGGCACCAGTGGCGGTAGTCTCGCTCCGGGGGCATCCACCACCGTG
>JAPLNQ010000046.1 GCA_026401075.1 Planctomycetia bacterium | reverse complement strand
CATTCAGCGGCGATCGGGGGCTGCCACGCCGAACCCATGCTGGCAGCTAGAGCAGTCGCTCCTTCGCGCGGGCCAGCGCGCGGACCTGCCGCCACTGGGCCGGTGAAAGCTGCCAGGCGGCCGTCGCCAGCCGCTTCAACCGCTCAGAAAGCGTGAACGATTCTTCGCCGTTGGCCGCCTCAAATTCCCGCATCAGGCCCGCGTAGCGCCGCCAGCCGGACAAGGCGCCAGAGAGGATCTGCCCGATGGCGCGGGGGCTGGCGAGATAGGGCAGGTCGGAATTGATCGGCTCGGAATCGAGTTGCCGGAGATAGAGGTCGGCGAGCGCGGCGGCAGTGCTCCCTGTCGCGGCCACCGGTAGCGGCGAGGCGCCGCCGAATTGCAGCACGATCATGGAGGCCGCGTGAACGGCATCGTCGAGGCCCCATCGGCGGGCGTATTCGAGAGCACAGGAAAGCTCTTGAGGATCCGTGGCCAGCAGCCGAAACCAGCCGCCGCAGTCGAGGATGTCGCGGGCGATCTCGTCGGGGATAAGGTCGTTTCGCACGGCATGGTGCACGGTGAGCAGCAGGCCAAAGGCGGGGCGAACCACCGTTGTCTCGACGTTGAGCAACCGCACGGGCCGGGCTGTGTCCAGCAACGCCTCGGCATCGAAGTGGCCCAGCTTCCAGTGGAGGTCGAGGTGGTTGCCTGCAGGATTGCTCAGACTGACCGCCTGATTGCCGGCGGCCCCCGGCGAATTCTTCACGAATGCGATGTAGTCAGCCAGGGAGCCGGAGGCGATATCCCGTCGGTAGCCGTGGGCTTCGAGAGTCGTGAGTGTGGCGGACAGGTCATCGGCCCGGATCAGGATGTCGACGTCCTGCAGCATGCGGTCGCGGGCGTTGGCATGCAGCAGTGCGATGACCGCGCAGCCCTTGAACGCCGCCGCCTGAATGCCCACGGCATGCAGACGTTGCATCGCCTCCGATCCCGCCCGGAGGCAGAGCGAGGTGCGGATGAACTGGGCCGCCGTGGCGCGACGCAGTTCGTCCGCCTCCGCCGGGGGCAACGATCGGCCAAGAGCTGCCAGCCTCGCTGCAACCGCCGGGAGCACCTTCCACCGCTCGCAGAGTCCCAGCACCGTGGGCCATTCGCCAGCGGCCTCGATCTCGTTCGCGGCGGCCAGGGCGGCGTCGTGTGGCGAGGCCAGCAGCCTCATCACGCGGTGCCTCAAAGACGACGAGGACAAGGCCATGGGTATGCGGCTGATTGGGTAAAGGGGCGCCGGCGTACGCCATGCGCATGTCGACCTGAGCGATGGTACGCTCCCTCTGGCCGCGATGCACGCCCGGCCTCTCCATGCCGCTGCGAAAGAAACGGAAAGAGAGCAGCCACGGATGGGGCGGGAGTGACACCGTCGACGGCCGTGGCGTAGCATATCGGTATGGCCACTATGGACAGCGACGCCGCGAGATCACCGCAAGCTTCAGCGGCCCCGCCACGCCGGCGGACCGAGCGCCGCCGCACGATCGCCGACATCCTCACGCAATACCTGCTGCCGCTCGTGGCCATGGCGATGCTCGGCTTTGCCCTCTGGTATGTCACCAAGACCAAGCCCGTCACCCGCAACCCGCCGCCGCCGATCATGCCGGCCCGCAGCCCCTATGCCGCCACCCTCGCGGCCGCCGGT
>JAPLNQ010000089.1:331-9309 GCA_026401075.1 Planctomycetia bacterium | reverse complement strand
CGGGATGGCGGCGCCGATGCCGTCACGCTCATCAACACGTGCCAAGGCATGGCCGTCGACTGGCGCCGTAGGCGGCCGATGCTTGGCAACGTCATCGGCGGCCTGAGCGGGCCGGCGATCAAGCCGATCGCGCTGCGGTGCGTGCATCAGGTGCGGCAGGCGGTCGACATCCCCATCGTCGGGGTCGGCGGCATCATGACCATCGACGACTGCATGGAATTCTTCGTCGCCGGGGCCGCGGCCGTGCAGATCGGCACCGCCAACTTCGCCGAGCCGGTGGTGTCGGCCAAGCTGCTCGACGCTCTTCCCGCGGCGCTAGCCGAGTTGGGTGCGACCGGCATGGCCGATGTGATTGGAACGCTCGCCCTGCCGCAGCGCGGCGCCCCCTGCGTGCCCGCAGCCGCCTCCTCCTCTGAAAGCCAGCCCCATGCCCGCTGACGGCAACAACACGCCCGTCCCCAAGCCCCCGGCCCCCACTCGTGTGCTGTCTGGCATCCAGCCGACCGGCCGTTTCCACTGGGGCAACTACTTCGGTGCGATCCGGCAATACATCGACCTTCAGACGGCGGGCGAGGCCTACTACTTCATCGCCGACCTCCACGCGCTGACCACCGTCCGCGAGCCCGATCGGCTGCGGGCGCTCGTGCACGACGCCGCCGTCGACCTCGTGTCGCTGGGTCTCGATCCCGACCACGCCACCCTCTTCGTGCAGTCGGACGTGCCCGAGGTGACGGAACTCACGTGGCTCCTCATGACCGTGACGCCGATGGGGCTCCTCGAGCGCTGCCATGCCTACAAGGACAAGAAGACCCGCGGCCTGCCGGCTGATGCCGGCCTCTTCACCTATCCGGTGCTGATGAGCGCCGACATTCTGGCCTACGACGCCACGGTTGTGCCCGTCGGCGAGGATCAGGTGCAGCACATCGAGGTCTGCCGCGATCTGGCCGGCACGTTCAACCACCTCTACGGCGAGGTATTCACCCTCCCGAAGCCGAGGCTGGTGGAGGGCGGCGGCCGCGTGCCGGGCACCGACGGACAGAAGATGAGCAAGAGCTACGACAACACGCTCGACGTGTTCGAGGATCTTGCGTCGCAGAAGAAGAAGATCATGCGGATCACGACCGACTCCCGCCCCATGGAGGAGCCGAAGAACCCCGACGACGACCATCTCTACGCTCTCTATTCGCTCATGGCGCCGGAGGCCGACCGAGCGAAGATGGCCGACCTCTACCGCCGCGGCGGCTTCGGCTACGGTGAGGTGAAGAAGGCGCCCGTGGAGGCATCGGCCCAGTTCTTCGCGGAGGCACGGGCCAGGCGGGCCGCGCTCGAAGCAGACCCCGACCGGATCGAGGCGATTCTCACCGCCGGAGCCGAGCGTGCCCGAGCCAAGGCCCGCGACGTGCTCGACCGGGCCCGACGGGCCTGCGGTCTGACGCGTGGCCTGACTCGTGGCAAGGCCGGCAAGCCCGCCATCTCAGGCCAGCCCGTAGGAAAATCTTCTGGAAAAGGGAGCCGAGCATGAACGTTCTCGGGGTCGGCACCGACATCACCGAATGCCTGCGGATCGCGCAGATGATCGAACGCCACGGTGAACTGTTCATCGACCGCGTCTACACACCGCTGGAGATCGAATACTGCCGCAGCCGGCGGATGGCCACGCAGCACTTCGCCGGCCGCTGGGCCGCCAAAGAGGCGGTGCTCAAGGCGATGGGCACCGGCTGGCGGCGGGGCATCAGTTGGCGCGACATCGAGGTCAGAAACGGCCCCGGCGGCCGGCCACAGGCGTTTCTCGAGGGGGGCACACAGGAGATCGCCGAGAAGATGGGGATCCACTGCATGCTCGTGAGCATCTCCCATTGCCGCTCGCACGCCACGGCCTTCGCAATCGCGCTCGACGAGACCCCCACCACCTTCACGGGCGATCCCCCGTGGCTGTGAGGGCTGGCGTCCCATCCAAGCCTGTCCCCCGGCTTCCGCCGGGGGCTTTTATTTTGGCTTCACGCCGTCTCTCAGCCCTCGAACGCCGCGAGTTCGGCGACCCCGCCCTCCATCTGGAGCGACGCCAGCGGCGTGCCCTGAGCCACTGGCGTGACGCCGTCGCGCTTGGTCAGTGAAAGCGTCGTCTGGCCGGCCATGAGGGCTGCCAAATCCCGCTCGAGTTCCTTCTGCCGCGGCTCCGGCAGCTTCGTGAAGGCCTCACGTCCCCGGCACTTGGGAAACGCGCGGCAGCCAAGCCACGGCCCGCGCTTCCCGTCCCGCAGGTTCATGACATTGCCGCACTTGGGGCAGGCGATGTCGGTGACCAGCGGCGGCGGTGACGGAAACTTGATATTTCCCTTCTTGTCGAGGTTGAGAATGAAGGGCGGCGGTTCGGCCGACGCCGCCTCGGCTGCCTTTTTTCCGCGAGGCTTCACGGGCCGCGGCTTGTCCTCGACGAGAAAATCGCCAAACCGTCCGGTGCGTTTGACCATGGGAACGCCGGCCGGAGAGAGCAGGTCGATCTGCTCTGGAAGCAGCGGCCGCCGCTGGCGGTCGACCGGCATCGCAAACGCACAGGCTGGCTGCTCCTTCGGCTTGGCGGGCTTGCGCTTCTTCCCCTTGGCGGTCGTCTTCGGAGGGGCTGCCGGCACGAGGATCTTTTCGTTGTAGCCGCTGCACGAAAGAAACTCCCCCTTGCCGCCCAGGCGATATTCGAGCCGCCGGCCGCACTGCGGGCAGGCGTAGGGCGATGGATCTGACTTGGCTTTTTCGTGCGGTTCTTCCATCGCGCTTTCGAGCTTGGGCGTGAGTTCGTCGTGGAACTCGTGGAGCATGTCGGTCCACCGCTTCGTGCCCTGCGCCACCTGGTCGAGTTCGCGTTCGATCTCCCGCGTGTAGCCGATCTCGATGAACTGGTCGCGGAAGCCCCGCTTGAGGAATCCGGTGACCGCCTCGCCGATGGCCGTCGCGTGGAATCGTCGCTCCTGCTGCACGACATAGCCGCGGTTCTCGATCACGTTGATGATGCTGGCATAGGTCGAGGGACGGCCGATCCCCTCCTCTTCCATCTTCTTGACGAGCGTCGCTTCGGTGTAGCGTGGTGGCGGCGACTGGAACTTCTGCCGCGGCTCGATCTCGAAGGGCGCCAGCTCCGCGCCCTTCTTGAAGTCGGGCAGCACCTGGTCGCCATCGTCCTTGGGCGTGCCGCTCACGGCATAAAAACCATCGAACCGCAGCACGCGGCCACTCGCCTTGAACACGGCGCCGGTGTCTCGGTCGCTCCGTCGCATGCGAACACTCGTCGAATCCCATTCGGCGTCGGTCGCCTGGCAGGCGAGGAAGCTCTGCCAGATCAGCCGATAGACCTTCATCTGCTCATCGGTGAGCGCCGAGGCGATGCTGTCGGGATCGCGAACCGCGTCGGTCGGCCGGATCGCCTCGTGGGCCTCCTGGGCGCTCTCGTTGGAGCTTGAGTAGGAGCGGGGCTTCTCCGGCACATACTTCCCACCGTACCGCTGCTCGAGGTAGCGCCGCGCCATGTCGACCGCCTCTCTGGAGAGGTTGGTTGAGTCGGTACGCATGTAGGTGATCAGGCCCACCCGGCCCTCGCCTGGCAGGTCGATGCCCTCGTAGAGCTGCTGGGCGATCCGCATCGTGCGGTCGGTCGACATGCCGAGCCGGCTGCTGGCGGCCTGCTGAAGGGTGCTTGTGATGAACGGTGGATACGGCCGCGAACGGGTCCGCGTGACGTCGATTGATTCGACGGTAAACCGAGCGGCGGGATCTGGTCGGCCGGTGATCCGCACGACGTTTTTACCGCGGCCCTTGCCGTCGGCCACGGCCTCACGATCGACGCTCACGTCGAGCAGACCGGCTGCCTCGGCCGCCTGCCTGGCCGTCACGGCGAGGTCGACGGTCGAGTCCTTGTCTGCCTCGATCCGCAGTGGCTTGCCGCCCACCTCGACCAGATCGCACGACAGCGCACGTCGATCGGCCAGCCACGCCATCCGGTCCCGCACCAGCGGAGCCCGACCGCGTTCATCGCGCTTCGCCATCAGCGCTGCCCACTGTGCGTGCAAGGCGACGGCGGAACTTGAGTCGAAGGTCATGTTGGCGGAGATGTCCCAGGACTCGGCCGGCGTAAATTCCCGAATCTCCTGTTCGCGTTCGACGACGATCCGCGTGGCCACGCTCTGCACCCGGCCGGCGCTCAAGCCGCCCGCCACCTTCTTCCAGAGGATCGGTGACACCTGATAGCCCACGATGCGGTCGACGATCCGCCGCGCCTGCTGTGCCTCGACCCGCGGCATGTTGATGACGCGGGGCTCCCGGAACGCCCTCTGCACCTCGGCCTTGGTGATCGCGTCGAAGGTCACCCGCTTGGCATGGGCGGGATCGACGCCGAGCACCTGCGTGAGGTGCCAGGCGATCGCCTCCCCCTCGCGATCCAAGTCGGTGGCGAACCAGACCTCGCTGGCTCCCTTGGCCAGCCGGCGAAGTTCGGAGACGGTCTTGGCTTTGTTGTCGTCGATTTCATAGGTCGGGGCGAAATCGTGGTCGAGATCGACACCCGGAACGGCCTGTTTGGAGCCCCGCGGGGCCTTGCTCGGCAGGTCGCGGATGTGGCCGATCGAGGCTTTCACGACGAATCCCGGGCCGAGATACTTCTCGATGGTCTTCGCCTTGGCGGGGCTCTCGACGATCACGAGCTGGAAATCGCCCTTCGCCGGGGCCGTGGTCGATTCGGCACGGCTACGCTTCGCGGGCGGTCGCTTGGAGGTCTTTTTGGCCATCGGGAGAACGTCGCCTGGGTGGGATTTTGGGGAACGATGCCAGCATCGGGATTGGCGCAAACCGGCCCAGCGCTACAATCTGCGGCCTGTCCGCAGGTCACCACAGCGTTACCCTGCCCTCAAGTCCCTTGTCAAGCCTCGGCGGTTCTACCGTCCGAGAACAGCTCACAGGCGGTGCCATGGTCGGCTCGTTTGAATTTTTTCGCAAATACCAGCGTTCCCTGCTCGTATTTGTGGCAATTCTCGCAATGCTCGCGTTTTTCGTGCTGCCTCCGTTCTTGCAGATGGGCGACTCCGCCGCGTCTCAGGATCCCTTGGCCGTGACCTGGAACGGAGGCGAACTGCGAGAGGGCGGGCTCGAGCGAACCGTCGCCATGCGTTCGCTCGTGAACCGGTTCCTGATGGAGTCGGCGGCCGCCGGTGGCCGTGATCCGTCCCGAATGCCGCTGCTACCCGAGGGGGAGGAGCAGACCGTTCAGACAGCCCTGCTCGCCCAAGATGCCAAAGCCAACGGTATCGTTGTGAGCGACCAGAGCATCAACGATTTCCTCGGGCAATGGACCGGCAATCTGGTGCGGCAGGAGCAGTTTGACGAGATCCTCTCCAAGCTCCGGCTTGGGCCATTCCCCCTGACGCAACACGACCTCTTCGAGGCGCTGCGGACGGAACTGGCCGCCCGCACGATGCTGATGCTTCACCAATCCGCCTTCAATGCCGATCCACCAGGCTTGCAGTGGGACTACTTCCGTCGGCTCGAGCAGCAGTCCACGGTGGAAGTGGTGCCGGTGGTCGTGGAGAACTTTGCGGGCGATGTGCCTGCGCCGTCGGAGTCGGCGCTTCGTGCGTTCTATGAAAAATACAAGAACGATCTGCCCGAGGCCCGCAGTGCCGACCCGGGCTTTCGGGAGCCCCACCGCGTGCAATACGAATACCTCGTTGCCAAGCGTGGGCTGTTCGAAGAGGAGGCCGCCAAGGAAGTGACCGACGAGCAGGTCAACGAATACTACGAGAAGAACAAGACCGCGATGTTTCGCGCGAAGCCGGCGTCTGCGGAGGCCAAGCCCGTTGCTCCAGAGGCCAAGCCCGTTGCTCCAGAGGCCAAGCCCGCCGCTCAGGATGCCAAGCCCGTTGCTCCCGAAGTGAAGGCAACCGAGCCTGAAGCCAAGACTGACGCGAAGCCTGAAGCAAAGCCCGAGGCTGCCCCCGCCGCCCCGAGTTCTTCTACTCCCAAGGGCGCCGCCATTGGCGGCAGCCCGTTCCGGGCCGTGTCTTTCAAGCAACCGGCCGAAAAGCCCGCCGAGGCGGCAGCCAAGCCCGCTGCTGACGCGCCAAAGGCTGACGCGCCCAAATCAGACACGCCGGCGGACACCGCGAAGAAGGAGGCTGCTCCGGCCGCTCCTGCGACTGCGGCCGACAAGCCTGCTGCCGACGAGAAAAAAGATGAGAAGAAAGACGAGAAGAAAGATGAGGAGGCCGCGCAGTTCGAGCCGCTCGACGCGGTGAAGGACGACATCCGTAAGCGACTGGCACGGGAACGGACCGACGCCCGGATCGACGCCATCTTCACGGCCGTGGCTGGCGACCTCGGCCGCTATGCCGAGGACTACGCTCTCTGGCAGGCGCGGAAGCCGGCATGCGTTGAGGCCCCGCGGCCTCCCGATCTGGCCAAGATCGCCGAAAAGCAGGGCCTGGAATCGGGCCGCTCAGACCTGGTCGCTCCCGATGCAGCCTTCGCCGCCGGTGGCATCGGCGGCAGCTTTGAGTTCGTCCAGGATCCGTCCAGCCGCTTTGGCATCCGCCAACAGCGTTGGCTCGACCAGATGTTCGGGGCGGGTTCGATGTCGCTGCGGCCCATCCGCTCCCGCGACGTCGAGGGCAATCGCTACCTGTCATGGCGGACGGAGGACCAGCCCGAGTTCACGCCCTCTTTTGAGACCGCTCGCTCGGGCGTGGAACGCGCCTGGCGAATCGTCGAGGGCCGCAGCCTCGCCAAGAAACGCGCTGAGGCACTCGCTCAGCAGGCGGGCTCCGGCGGCGACGAGACCAAGCCCGTTCAGGTTGGTCCATTCTCCTGGCTCACGCAGGGCATGGGCGGCGGCGGAGCCCTGGTGCTGTCGCAGCCAGAGGGCATATCGATGCCCGGCGACGAATTCATGCGGGCTGTGTTCTCCCTGGAACCGGGCAAGACGTCAGTGGCGTTCAACGAACCGCGAACGGTCTGCTACGTGATTCGGCTTGTTTCGCAGGAGCCGCCCGCGGCCGAACTGCAGGAGAAGTTCCTGGCCGGCCGCAACGACCGGCAGAAGATCGGCATGGTCGCGCAGCGGGAGGCGTCGAACACCTTCCGCGAACTGATCGAGGGGATGGAGAAGCGGTACCGCCTCGACTGGAAGCGGCAGCCAAGGTAGCGACTGGAGCGACTCTCCGAATCGTGGGGGCAAGTTTTTTAACCTGCCCATGCCCTAGCGTGGCTTGAGCAGCCAGGAACTGGTTGCGGAAGTACCATTGACCGCGCTATCCTCCGCCGCTTCAGCAATACAGTTACCAACTGTCGGTGCGGAATGGCGCCGCGGGTAGCTCGGTCTTGTTGACTAGGTTGGCCACCGGGGAATCATCGCAGGCGTAGCGCACCGCTACCGGCACGGCCACCTGCGGGGAGCTGACCACCACGACTCCCTTCTCGATCACCGCCTCGGCCCAGACAAATCGCCGGTCGGCCCCGGCCACCGCGAACCCCTGGAGTTTGGCCTCGCTACCGTGGATCGCCAGCCCTTCCGCGTGATCAAAGCTCAGTCGCGCGTTTGCCCCGTCGACATCCATTTTGTTGAAGACCGGCCCGGAGTAGGGGATTGTTTGCCCATAAACCATTGCCCGCGCCAAGAGCCCCAGGCGCAGGCCGACATCCAGCTTGTTGCGCGGGTGCACATCCTTGGGATCGCCGATATCGACGGTCACCGCCAGCCCGCAGTTCGGGATGGTGCGGGCGATGAGTGCCTGCACATCGCGCAGCTGCACCCAGCCGGAGAACGAAGGGGCGGCATGCGTTTCGCCGAAGCTGGGGAGCTGCACGATCAGGAAGGGGAAGTCGCCGCTGGCGAAACGCGCACGCCAGTCACCGATCAATGCCGGCAACAGTTGTTTGTATTTCCCGGGGTTGTTCCATGACGATTCCCCCTGATACCAGACCGCCCCCTTGATGGCGAACGGGGTGAGTGGCGCGACGGCCCCGTTGAACAACGCGGTCGGGATGTTCGGATTACCGCTCCGCAGCGAAGGAACCTTGGTTGCCTTGCGGAGCGATACCCCGGCCTGACACTTCCAATCCCCCACCAGCGAGAAGCCGGGATCGGGGGCGCCCTTGCTCAATTCAACGATCTTGAGGTTGGCGGCATTCCCTTGGAAGCCACTGCCCCCCAGGATGCGAACCGCCATCAGGTTACCGGTCGGCTTGAGCAGCTTGGCGTCAACCCGGTACTGGCGAACCCAGCCATTGGAATCGCTCTGGCCAACCTGGACACCGTTGATCCATACCGTGTCGCGCCGGTCCATCTGGCCGAGGAAAATTACTACGTCCTTGCCCTGCAACGCTTCCGGCAGGTCGAACGATTTGCGGAACCAGGCCACTCCTTCGAATCCGCCCAGGGCGCTCTGCCAGCTTCCCGGCAACTTGATGGTTTTCCATTCGGCGTCGGCCAGCGCCGGGTCGGCCCAGCCCGGCTCGGTGGCCGAACCGGGATCGTTCTGCACGTACCACTCCGTCATCTTTTTCTTGTACATCGCGGGGTCGGCGTCGTAGCCTGCCCACTCAATCATCAATTCCTTCCAGGTTGCCAGGTTGCCCAGGTCCTCTTTGCCGCCGGCGACCGTGGCGAGCGCCTCGGCGCTCAACCAGGCCTCGGCGCCGGTGGCGCCGGCCGAAGAGTGAATCAACCCGACCGGGATTTTCACATTCTGGTACAGGTGCCGGCCAAAGAAAAATGCCACCGCCGAATGTTCCTTGACCGTCGCCGGGCTGGCCACCTGCCAGCACACCGGATCGCGGAACACCGGCTGCGGATCGCCGTTTGGGTAGGCCGATACGGACATCAGGCGGATCGCCGGGAAATCAGCGGTGGCCGCCTCCTGAAGGCCGCCGGTGGCGTCTTTCACCAGCATGTACATGTTGGACTGCCCGGCGCAAAACCAGACATCGCCAACGACGACATT
>JAPLNQ010000089.1:0-315 GCA_026401075.1 Planctomycetia bacterium | reverse complement strand
CGATCGTCACGGTCTGCGGCCCGGTGATGGTAAGCGTCTGCCCCTTGTCGCTTGCCGGGAAGGGCCCGACCTTGGCGAGCCAGCGACCATTCTCATCGGCGGTGGCGACGACATTCTTGCCGGCGATGCTGACAGTGACCTTGGCTCCGGGGGTCGTCCAGCCCCACACCGGCGCCGGCACGTCACGCGGCAGTACCATGTTGTCAGAAAAAAGCGGGTGCACGAACGGGAACGGCTTGATGCCCAGGTTCTCCGTCTCGGTGGCCCACACCGCTTGGCCGGCGGCGAAACCGAAAAGCAAGGTCAGCGTCAGGG
>JAPLNQ010000214.1 GCA_026401075.1 Planctomycetia bacterium | reverse complement strand
CGATCACCCCCTCGTCGAGCAGGAGGCGATTGCGGGCATGGGCTCGGCGATACTTAAGGATCTCGTAGCGGGCGATCAGGCAGGCCCAGGGTGCGAACCGGCCACGATCATCCAGATCGCCGAACTTCCGCCAGGCGACGAGGCTCACCTCCTGCATCACCTCGTCGACATCCTGCAGCCGCGGCAGGCACGACCGCACGAACGCCCGCAGCTCCGGTTCACACCGGGTAAAGACCCGTAGAAAAGCTTCGTGGAGTTCGTCCGCCATGCGATCACCCCAAAAGAGATCACCCCAAAAAAATCACCAAGAGAGAGACCACCGTCCTGGGGCTGGGGAGGAAACCCACCCACCCTATCACTCCCGGTGGCCCCGAAAACTCACGCGGCGAAAAAACAGGCCTTATCAACCGTCAGTCTGCCGGTTTCTTCGAAAAGTGCTGGGGCCCGCTCCTGTTCGGCACGGCAGTGCCCTGGGCTTTCAAGCGTGGCAACAAGATTGCATCGTGTTGGGCTCGGGGCCGCATTCAGTACGTTGACAACGTGCCGCCACGGGGGGATGTCGAGGCTGTCTCGGCATGAAGGACGAGACCGAAGGAGTTCGACCCGTGGCCACGAGTTTTTAACTTGTGGAATCGATGCCGGGGACACGGACAAGTTAAAAACTTGCCGCCACGGGGGGCAGCATAGCCCGTGCCGAAGAGGACAGCTGCCGTACCCTTTTGCGTCACCGGGCCTGACGGCAACGGTCGCTGCAGTAGCGGACCTCGTCCCAGCAGGCCGCCCACTTTCGCCGCCAGGTGAACTCGCGGCCGCATGCCACGCAGACCTTCACGGGCTTTGGCTGCCCGGCCTTTCGCCGCGCTGCCTGCGGCCGCGATCGCTTCGCGTTCATGCGCCGGCCGCTCGTCGCGAGCCGGCCACCCGGCCCAGACCTTCCCGCGGCCCTTGCGGCTGGAGCGGTCCCTGCGGCGTCGCGAGCACACGGATCGCCTCGACGAGCATCACGGCAGCCAGCGACAGGAGCACGAGGCCCGCCCACGGCACCGGGTCGGCCGGCAGTGAGAATCCGTTGGCCGTCCGGAATTTTGGCAGCGTCATGCTGGCCAGCGCCCATGTGCTCATCACATACATGAACACGGTCGGCACACCCGTTACCAGCCAGACCCATGCCTCCCGCCGCGTCCGCCAGAGCCAGACCGTCACGCCCAGGAGCGTCAGCGCTGCCAGCAGTTGGTTGCTCGCGCCAAACAGGCTCCAGAACGTCTTCCAGACCGGCACCGCGTTGCCCTGAGCATCGACATGCGGCCGTAGGAGAAATACCAGCGGCACACCGGCCGTCAACGCCGTGCCCAGCCAGCCGCCGGCCTTGCCAGTGATGCCCGTGAGTTCCTGGATGATGTATCGCCCGAGCCGCGTGCAGACGTCGAGCGTGTCGTAGACAAACGTCGTGAACGCCATCAGCGCAAACGACACGCCGATCGTGGCGGGCACGCCGAGGATCTCCAGAAACCGGCCCATGCCGAGCGCGTAGATGAAATTCGGCGGCTGGGTGGCGAGCTTCGAGTCGGCGGCGAGCACCATCACGCAGGCCAGGCTCACGATCGCCACCATCGCTTCCAAGAGCATGGTGCCGTAGCCGATCGCCCTGGCGTCGGTCTCCTTGCGGAGCTGCTTGCTCGTCGTGCCCGAGGCGATCAGCGAATGAAAGCCGGAGCAGGCGCCGCAGGCGATCGTGATGAAGAGCATCGGGATCAGGCTGCCCGCCTTTGCCGTCTGCCAGCTTGTGAAAGCCGGGTAGCGGATCATGGAATCACCCGCCACGAGCCGGTCGCTGGCAATCAAACCGATCGCCGCGCCGGCGAGCGCGACATAGAGAAAGCAGCCTCCGAGGTGGCCGCGGGGCTGGAGCAGCATCCACATCGGCACCATCGCCGCCACGAGGCAGTAGGCCAACAGGAGCACGCCCCAGATCTTCTGTGCGGTGGCGTCGGAGGTGCCAAGCGTCTGGCCCAGATCGAACGGAAAGAACTGGCCAACCCAGATCGCCAGGCCGACCAACGGCAGGAAGATCACGGTCGCCAGCCAGAGCGGCATCTTCGCATACCGCATGCAGGCCCCCATGATCATCGGCAGCACAAGATAGAGCAGGCTCGACGTCGCGATCCCGCCTCCCGACACCGTATCCCCGTTCTCGAGCACCTGCCGGCCGATGAAGCTCGATGCCGTAATGTCCGTGAACGCCACGATGATGTAGACCAGCGCGATCCAGACGAACGCCAGAAACAGCAGGTAGCTCCGCTGGCTCATGTGGTCGCGGACCACCTCGGCGATCGACCGTGCCTTGTGCCGCACCGACGCCACAAGCGCCGCGAAGTCGTGCACGCCGCCGATGAAGATGCTGCCTACGAGGATCCAGATCAGGGCGGGCAGCCAGCCGAAGGCCACGCCCGCGAGGATCGGCCCCACGATCGGCCCGGCCGCGGCGATCGCCGAAAAATGCTGGCCGAGCAACAGCTCCGGCGGGATCGGCTCGTAGTCGACGTCGTCGCGGAGCGTGACGGCCGGCGTGACCGCGTCGGCATCGAGCTGGAACAGCCGGGCCAGCAGACTGCCGTAGACGCGATAGGCGATCACCAGCACCAGGGCGCTTGGCAGCAAGACATACAACAGACTCATGGCGACCCCGTTTTCTATGGCGAAGATGGCGAGAACCAGCCGTTCTATCTATCCATCTTGCCCAAAAAAGGTGCCAGGCACCAAATTGGGGCAAGCTGGGAAGCCTCCGCTTCCAGACAAAGCCCCAGACCACCCAGATTTGGTGGCTGGCACCTTTTTTTATGGAGCCACCATGGCCGCCACCGCAGGCAACACGATCCGCGAAACCCTCGTCATCATCGGGAGCGGGCCGGCCGGCTGGTCGGCCGCCACCTACGCCGCCCGAGCCCAGCTCAAGCCGCTGGTCTTCGAAGGCGCGATCACCGAGAAAAACCGGATGTCGGGCACGCTGCCGCTCGGCCAGCTCGCCCTCACGAGCGAGGTCGAAAACTACGCCGGCTTCCCGCACGGTAACCTCGGGGCCTTTCTCGACTCCGCCCTGCCCGCTGCACGTCGGCAGATGATGGCACCGCATGCCGGCGAGGGCGTCACCGGCCCCGAACTGATGGAGCTGATGCGGCAGCAGGCGGTCAACATGGGCACGCGGATCATCACCGACGACATCCTCAAAGTCGACTTCTCCTCACGCCCCTTCAAGCTCTATCCCTCCGAAGGCGGCGTGGTGGAGGCGCAGTGCGTGATCGTAGCCACAGGCGCCAGCGCCAACTGGCTCGGCCTGCCGAGCGAGGAGCATTTCAAGAACCGCGGCGTCAGTGCCTGCGCCGTCTGCGACGGCGCGTTGCCCCGCTTCCGCAACAAGCCGATCGTGGTGGTCGGCGGCGGCGACTCGGCCGTGGAGGAGGCGACCTATCTCACGAAGTTTGCCAGCACGGTGCACCTCGTGCATCGCCGCGACGCGCTCCGTGCATCGAAGATCATGGCCCAGCGGGCCCACGACGACCCGAAGATCAAGATCCACTTCAACACGGGTCTCGCCGAGGTGCTCGGCGACGACGCCAAGGGGGTGACGGGCGTGCGACTGGCGAGCACGATCGACGCCGGCAAGGAAACGGTGATCGAGGCAACGGGTGTTTTCCTGGCGATCGGCCACACGCCGAACACGTCGTTCCTCGACGGCCAGCTAGAACTCAATTCCAAGAAATACCTCGTCTGGACGAAGCACTTCCGCACCGAGACGAGCGTGGAGGGAGTTTTTGCGGCGGGCGACGTGGCCGACGACTACTACCGTCAGGCGATTTCGGCCGCCGGCACCGGCTGCATGGCGGCGCTCGACGCCGAACGCTGGCTGGCAGGGCAGGGCGTGCACTGAATACACGCGAAACATCGGCATCCTGCCGATTTTCGCTTGGCGACCTCCGGTCGCTGGTGCTACGGCCGCCATCCAGGCGGCCAGCGTAGATGCACTGCATGCGCATCCTGTCGCCCCGGCGGGCGGATGCCCGTCCTTAGCATGGCGATTGGCGACCTCCGGTCGTTGGTGCTGCGCCGGGCTTCAGATGAGCCTCTTCCAGGCCCAAAGCCACTTCACGCCGGCCTTCAAGACATCCAACGGCCTCACCGCGTGACGTATTTCACGAATACGACTCATATTGCTCTTTTCCCGATTAGCACCTTTTTGGATGAACACCATGCTGTGATAGAAGTGCATCGCGACCGTATGCTCATCGAAATAGGTGGGGTGATAAAACGGGTTATCAAACTCCATGAAATTGAGCGAGTCGGTCAGATGCTTGAAATAGTTCATCGCGGTCTTCACTCGCTTCAGATTGAAACTGTGTCCGCCGAAGTCATGATGACCGGGTTGGATTTCATGTACCAGGCGATATGAGGGTTTAGGAACAGGGGTGACCAAGGGAACCAGCGTGTGCGGCTGGAGCCGAGGCCTTGGCCGAGGCGGAAGCCGCACACGCGGCGGCGAACCTGGCCGGGGTCTG
>JAPLNQ010000090.1 GCA_026401075.1 Planctomycetia bacterium | reverse complement strand
CGGATCAGCATTCCCGGATCAGCATGGCTCGCTGACTGGTGGTCGTGCCCGGAGTCCCCCGGCTTACGCCGGGGACTTTTATGGTGAGGGGCCGCGATCACCAACGGCGCCAGGAACTCGTCGGCCTACCCGACGAGCTTCTGCAATGCTGCGAGGGCGGCGTCGTAATCGGGCTCGCTGGCCACTTCCTTGACGACCTGTGCGTATTGCACGACGCCCTTGGAGTCGAGCACGAACACAGCCCGGGCGAGGATCTTCAGTTCGTCGATGAGCACGCCCCAGTGGGTGCCAAAGCCGCGATCCATGTAATCGCTGCCATTCCGCATCGACTTGATCTCTTCGGCGCCGCAGAACCGATTCATCGCAAACGGCAGGTCAAGGCTGACGGTCAGCGCCGTCACCTTGTCGCCGAGGGCGGCCAACCGCGTGTTGAACGTCTTCGTCTGCACCTGACAGACCGGCGTGTCGAGCGAGGGCACCACGCTGATGAACGCCGGCTTGCCGAGCAGGTCGGCCTTGCAGATGTGCTGCATGCCGCCGGCCTCGTAGGCCACCACGTCGAAATCGGGGGCGGGCGAGCCCACCTTCACCTCGTCACCTACCAGCGTGAGCGGATTACCCTTAAACGTGACTGCGCCGTGCCGACCCATGATGCGTATCTCCTGACGGGAAAAGTAGAAACAGTGAATCAGAATGATCTGGCGGAAGTATCGCCGGCAAATCGCCGGCGACAAGCCTCTGCCACTGGATCGCGAGCGAAACCGATCGCGCAGCGGGGCTCGCATGGCAGAAATCGATGTGTTTTTCTACGATCGTCACCAGATATCCTTTCCCCCGATCCTTTCCGCACCCCTTAGCCGGAGCACGATTCGATGGCAGCACTTGGTCGGCTTGGCCAGTTCCTCGGCCTCGCGATCCCGGCGGTCGCCGTCCTGCTCGAACTCAACCATGCGATCTCACTCGGGCAGATGCTCGTGATGCTGGTGGCCGCGGTCTGCTCCTTCTGGATCGGCCGAATCGTGGAGGGCTACTTTCGCAATGGCTGAAGCACACACCATGCACCCACTCCTGCTCGCGCCTCTCTATCGCCGCTACCTCTGGGGCGGCCAACGCTTTGCAACGAACCTCGGCAGGCCCCTGCCGCCCGGGGATGACTTCGCCGAATCATGGGAACTCGTTGACCGCGGCGCCGACCAGAGCGTCGTGGCGGCCGGCCCGCTGGCCGGAACGACGCTCGGCGAACTGGTGCGGCAGCGGGGCCGCGAACTGTTGGGGCGGCATGCGCCTCGGGCCGTCTTCCCGCTCCTCTTCAAGTTCCTCGACGCCTGCCGCGACCTGTCGGTGCAGGTGCACCCCGATGACACGCGAGCGGCCAGGCTCTCGCCACCCGATCTGGGCAAGACGGAGGCCTGGTATGTGATCGACGCCGCGGCCGGCAGCCGCATCTACGCGGGGCTCCGGACGGGCATCGATCGAGAGTCGCTCGCCGCAAGCTTGAGGGCAGGACGCTGCGAGGATGTGATGCACTCCTTCGCGCCCCGCCCGGGTGACTGCATCTTTATTCCCGCGGGCACCGTCCACGCGATCGGGGCCGGGCTGCTCGTTGCAGAGATCCAGGAGTCGAGCGATGTGACCTACCGTCTCTACGATTGGAACCGCACCGGAGCCGACGGCAAACCCCGGCCGCTGCACATCGAAGCCGGCCTCGAGGCGGTGACCCAGTTCGGGCCCGTGGCACCGGTAGAGTCGCAGCCATCGACGGCCGGCTCACCCGGAGCCGGTGCGGCTACCCGTCGTCTCGTGACCTGCGACTACTTCCTCTTCGACGAGGTGCGGCCACGCGGCGACTGGGCCGTGGGCGGCGACGACACCTGCCACTTCCTTGCCGTGCTCTCAGGCGAACTCAGCCTCGATCCCAGATGGCAACTCCCGCCGCTCACGACGGGCATGTGCATGCTGCTGCCGGCATCGATCGGCCAGCAGACGCTGGCAGCCACGGCCGCGACGACGCTGCTGCACATTCAGCTGCCATAACCGGGCAGCGTCTGCTTCCACGGGCAAAGCCGAGCGGATTACCGGCAAAACCCCCGAGAAACCGACCTTGGGGTGCCCGCCGGTCGGTCCCTACACTCCCGCCGCCCGACAGCCCCTAAGCCCCGGTGGGTCCCGATGCACGTGTGCCGTTTCCTGCTGCTGCCAGCACTGGCCTTGGCGACATGCTCCGGCTGTGCCTCCCTTGGCAAGCCGGACTGGCTCGATCCGGGCCCGGAGCGACTCCAGCGGCGACGGGCCGTGCGATTTGATCCCTACCTGCAGGACGACATCGCGCCCTCGAGCCTCCGCCTGCCGCTGATGGACGGCGCCCGACCGCGCGACTTCGCGACGCCGGTGCCGGAGGTTCGCCGTTCCCGCTGGTGGTCCCCCGTGCAGTAGCGGCTCGCGACTGCCACAGGCCGGCCGGCATGTCGTTTTGCCCGGGACTTCTGGGCATGCGCCGCGGAGCATCCGCGGGTGTATGATCGAGGCCTCGGCAGCGATCGTTGCCCGCCGCCAGAGCCATCGCCTCTTTTTTGACGGATATCCCTACCGTGCCCGCAGACCGCCGCCCACCCCGCTCCGGGAAGACAGCCCGCCCCTCACGCCCCGCTCGCCCCTCTCGCCCCCCGCGGGCGCCCCGTGCAGAACCCTCAAAAATCACGTCGCGTCGGCCGCCGCAACGGAAGCAACTTCCCGACGAGGACGATGCCCGCAGCGCCGCCAAGCGGCGGCTCGAGTCAATCGACGACGGGCTCGAGCGGCTCCAGAAGGTGCTCGCCGCAGCGGGACTCGGCAGTCGGAGAACCTGCGAGGAGCTGATCACTGCGGGGCGCGTCGAGGTCGACAGGCAGGTCGTCACACAACTGGGGACGAGAATCGATCCACTCAAGGCCGAGGTGCGGGTCGACGGCGAGAGGCTGCCCAATCCGAAGCGGGTCGTCTACATGCTCAACAAGCCGGTCGGCGTGGTGACCACCAACTTCGACCCCTCTGGCCGGCCCCGGGTGGTCGATCTCGTACCCGGTGAACAGCGGTTGTTTGCCATCGGCAGGCTCGATCGCATGAGCGAAGGGATGATCCTCGTCACCAACGACGGCGCCCTCGCGAACCTGCTCTCCCACCCGCGGTATGGCGTGGAGAAGAAATATCTGGTCCAGGTGGCGGGAGTGCCATCGCAGGAACTGCTCGACAAAATCCGCCGGGGCATCACGCTCGCCGAGGGCAAGGTGCATGCCAAACGGGTCGAGATCCGCTCGCAACACAAGCAGAGCGCAGTCCTCGAAATGATCCTTGACGAGGGCAAGAATCGGGAGATCCGTCGCATGCTGGCGCGGCTCGGGCACAAGGTGCACCAGCTCAAGCGGGTCGGTGTCGGCAAACTCTCGCTGGGGAACCTGCTCCCCAGCCAGTGGCGGCAACTCGCTTGGACCGAAATCGAGGCCCTGCGGCGCGACGCCATCGCGGCTGTCGGCCCTGTCGAGGCTGGGCGAATGAACGAACCGCCTCACGATTCGTCTCAACGGGACGGGCACCGGGAGAGCCGACCCCAACGAACAGGCCAACGAACAGGCCGCGAAGGACCTCCGGCCCGGCCGCGGATGCCACGCGCGGGGCAGGGGGCGGCCGGCGGAAAATTCAGGGAACAGGGTTCAAGGGGCCGATCCACCGCGGGGAAAAGCGCGGGGGGCCAGGGCACCGACCAGGAACCACGCCGACCGGCTGGCCGAGTCCCGCGTCGGCCACGACGGCCCGGCAAGGCGTCGTCGTGGCGAAAGCCCCGCGGCGAGTGATCGGCACGGTTTCCCACTGGCAACAGTCCCTGGTAACCGTCCCCTGGCAACCGTTCCTGGCAAGCCCCACGCGAGCGAAAGGATTCGATGAGCACAGCCACCTCCAGCCCGGTCGCGGCGTCAGCCGCCGGTCAGCCCTGCTATGCCGACACCGCCGCCTTTACATCGGCGCGGATCGTGACCCACAACCAGATTGCCGACAACACGTGGCGACTCCGGCTCGACTGCCCTGCGATCGCCGCCGCCGCGATCCCCGGGCAGTTTGCCATGGTCCGAATTCCGCATCGCAGCGATCCGCTGCTGGCCCGGCCGCTTGCCGTCTACGACACATTCTTTGAAGCCACAGACGGACAGGGCGGGGGATCGCCACACCGCTACGCCGACTTCATCTACGCCGTGCACGGCAGGTTCACGACCGCGCTGCGGGAAATCCCCGTCGGCCAAGAACTGATCGTCTGGGGCCCCCTGGGCAACGGTTTCCAGATCCCGGCCGTTGACCATCTGGTGCTCGTCGCCGGGGGCATCGGCCAGACAGCCCTGCTGGGGCTGGGCCGCGAGCAGCTGGGACGAACGGCATACGGACCGGCATCGCGGCTGCGGCCGACGCCGTCGACTCGGGTCACCTGCTGCTGGGGAGCTCGCCACGCCGGCCTGTTCGGCGGCATCGAAGACTACCGAGCCGCCGGAATCGAAGTCCACCAGGCCACGCTCGACGGCTCCGCCGGCCTCCGCGGCACGGTCGTCGACCTGCTCGACTCGCTGTTCGGACCGGCGGCTCCAACGTCACCGCCCGCTGTCGACACGCCTGCAACCCGCAGCCTTCATGTCGCCTGCTGCGGGCCCGATCCCATGATGGCCGCCGTGGCCCGCTGGTCCGCAGCCCGACAGATTGCATGCGATGTATCGCTTGAGGCCCCAATGGCCTGCGGCATCGGCATCTGCTTCACATGCGTGGCCCGTGTCCGTGACGGCTCTGGCGGCTGGGACTACCGGCGGACCTGCATCGAGGGCCCGGTCTTCGACGCGAGCCGAATCGAGTGGTGAAGTCAGACGACGGCGTCAGGCCCTCGTCAGGCCTTCGATTTGGCTGTCGCCTTCTTGGCCTTGCCTGGGGCCTTCTTCGCGGTGCCCTTGACGGGGGCTGCCACCGGGCTGCCCTTCGATGCCGCCAGCAGCCGCGCCGACAGCCGCGACTTGATCCGTGCCGCCTTGTTGCGATGAATCTTCTTTGCGGCAGCGGCTTTGTCAGCCGTGCTCGCCAATGTCCGCAGCGCAGCGCGGGCCTGAGTGGTGTCTCCGGCGTCGATCGCCGAGAGTACCTGCCGCACGTGGGACTTGAGCTCCGACTTGGACGCGCGATTGCGTTCGCGGTTGCGGAGATTCTGCTTGTGTCGCTTCTTGGCGCTGGCCGAGTGTGGCATGCCGGTTACTACCCTCTCATGGTCGGTGAAACAAAAATGGGTTGAACATGTGAGCCGATGGACTCACCGATAGAACTGAAAACCGTCGGAAGGCCTCCAAGACGACCATCGCGGGAGATGATCGCCGGTTACTCTCCGGACCCTTTATCCTTTGCCGGGGTCAGCTTGTCCAGACGTTGAGCCACATCGCGGTAGCCAAAGTCGAGTTCTGCCAGCGTGGAGAGGTATTTTCGGGCCGCGTCGACGTCGTCCAGACCGGCCGCCAGCACCCCCGCCCGGTAGAGTGCCCGCTTGCGGAGGTCCTGCTCCCGGTCGGTCAACGAATCGACGGCCGTCTGGTAGTTTCGCATCGCCAACGGATATTGGCGGATCTTCTGGAAGCATTCACCCAGTTCGAGGGCCACGGCCCCCTTGCGGCGGGCATCCTGCAGGACGTCCTGAAACTGGCGAATGGCCTCCGCATGATTGCCTGCGGCCTTCAGCCGCATGGCCAGTTCATACTTCCAGCTGATATTTTCCGGATAGCGGGCGGTGCGGGCGGAGTAGACCTCGATCTCGTACTTCAGCTGGGTGGAACGCAGCTGCTCGACGGCCTGGCGATTCTCCGGAGTGTCCTCTTCTGCCAGCCGTTTCTCAGCCAGTTGCAGCCGGTGCCGCGTCCAGCGGAGCTGACGGTCTTCTATGTGTTCGCGGACCTTCAGCTCGTTCCCTGAGGCGGCGAGCGCCTTCGCGAGCACCTGCTGGGCCTCTTCGACCGTGCCGTCGCGCTCGACCAGATCGGCCAGTTCGAGATACGGCTCGATGTCGGCGGGATTCTTCGCGATCGCCTGCAGGAGAATGGAGCGACGGTCCTTGGAGCTTCCGCCTTCGGCCGCGGCCTCCGCCTTCTGACCACCGCTGGCGGCCGGCTTCCTGCCGGTCAGTCCCTCGCCGGCAGAGATTGTCTTATCGACCTGCAGCTTCGCGATCTGCCGCTCCGCCTCATCAGTCATGCCCTTGACGTTCTGGATCCGTAGCCAGCAGGCGATGGCCTGATCGTATTCGCCGTAACAAACGAGGAAATCTGCGCATTTGCGATTCACCTCCACGTCAGCAGGAGCGGCATCAAGCGCGGCCTTGAGGTAGACCTTCTGAGCGTCGACGAATCCCAGCCTGCCGCTGGCTTCGGCCATCGCCAGCAGACAGGCATGATCGCTGGGATTGCTCCTGATGATCCCCACGCCCTGCGCGATCACCTCCCGGCATTTCCCGGCCGCGGCAAGCTTTCTGAGGCCCGCCCGCCCGCCCGCCGACCAGAGGGCCGATAGGCCGCCCCCCTTCTTGCCGCCATACTTCATCCGCAATGCCCCCAGGAGGGTCTGCAGATAAATGGCATTGGCCGGGTCACCCGCCACGCACACCGCGAGCATCTCGATGGCGTAATCGACATTTTTTGCGAGGCTCTGGCTGCCATGCTGAAAGCACTGCGAAAGCCTGGTCCGCTCCCCCGACGAGAGCGCCGCCGACGGCTGTGGAGCAGGAGAGCCCGATTCGGCCGCTGGAGAGTCTTTCGCCATGGAATTCTGAATCGCAATCTGAATCGCAAGGGGGGCCCCGGGCGAGATCCGGCGGGAGCCGGTCCGACAATCCCGCGGGCACGGTATGCTTCCGTCTCCAACGCCGAGGAATCGGCGGTTTGGATCACGACGGGATTCCAGAGTGTAGCCCCGACCGTGGGAGCCTCAAAGGTCTGCGTGGTCCCAGCCGCCTCCAAACCCACCAACCACCGTCAGCAGCAATGGCCCAGGCAGCCCGCCGCGGCCTCATCCACACCGCCACTTTTCCGATGTCCAGCGACCGTCCGCCCCCCTCCGCGCACCATGGTCACCCCGGCAGGGTGTTGTTCGTGGGCGCGGGGCCCGGCGATCCGGAACTGCTCACCGTCCGTGCGGTGGACTGCCTCCGCTCCGCCGACGTCGTGGTCTACGACACGCTCGTGCCGCAGAACGTACTCGACCTGGTACCCCCGAGCGTGACGCGTTTGGCGGTGCCGCGGGATGGGAGAGACGGCGACAGCGACCCCGGCGAAGCAATCGGGCGGCTGCTCGTGCAGCTGGCAGCGGAAGCCCGCACCGTCGTGCGGTTGAAGGGGGGCGATCCGGCGGTGTTCGGCCGGCTGACCGAAGAGATGGGACCGGTGCGGGACGCCGCCATTCCCATCGAGATCGTGCCCGGCGTCACTGCGGCCGTGGCGGCAGCCGCGGCTGCGGGCATCCCTTTGACAAGCCGCTCGGCGGCGTCGAGCCTCACGATCCTGACGGGCCATGAAGCCGCCGACAAGCGGGAGGGAATCGACTTTCAGCAGCTCGCCGAGCTTTCTGGAACCCTGGCAATTTACATGGGCGTGGAACAGGTCGAGCGGTGGTCGAGCGGCCTGTTGGCGGCTGGCAAGCCGGCGCAGACGCCGGTCACGATCGTCAGTCGCTGTTCCTGGCCAGACCAGCGGATCGCCGTCAGCACGCTGGCCCGCTGCGTTGCCGACTTCGAACGCCACCACTGGCCTTCGCCGGCCGTCGTCATCGTCGGCGAAGTCGCACAGACGCTTGTCGGGGCTTCCACCGCGGCAGTCCGCGGGCCCCTCGCCGGCCGCCGCGTGCTGAACACGCGGCCGCCAGGACAGGGCGACGATCTCGATGCCCTGGTCCGCGCGGCCGGTGGCAGCTGCCGCCGCGTGCCTGTGATTCGCATCGGACCGCCCGCGTCATGGCAGCCCCTCGATGATGCGATCCGTCAGGCCGACACCTTCGACTGGATCGTGTTCGCCAGTGCCAACGGAGTGCGGGGCTTCGCCGAACGCCTGCGGAGAGCCGGGCTCGACGGCCGGACGCTTGGCACAGTCCGACTGGCCGCCATCGGTCCGGCCACACGTCAGGCTTTGGAACACGCCGGCTTCGCCTGCGACCTGACTCCCGACCTGTTCCGCTCCGAAGGGATCACCGCCGCCCTCGGCCAGTCGCCCAGCGCCACCCGCTTCCTCCTGGTGAGAGCCAACCGAGGCCGCGATCTGATGCGGCGGGAACTTGAAATGCAGGGACACATCGTCAGCGAGGTGCCCGCCTACGCGAGCGAACCCATTGACACACTCGACGCAACCACCGCCACCGAGATCGAACAGGTTCCGTTCGACTGGATCACCATCACCAGTTCCCTGATCGCGGAATCAGCCGTCAGGCTGTTTGGTCACCGGATCCAGCAGTGGCGGGTGGCAAGCCTGAGCCCGATCACGTCAGCCACCCTGCGCCAACACGGTATCGAACCCACCGTCGAGGCAACGGCGGCGGTCGCCGACAGCCTGGTCGCCGCCATGACGGACTGGGAAATTGCCCACGCCCCCCGGTCTGCGTGACCGAACGGTCTGTCTGCCGGGATGAAATTCCAGAACGACGGAAACCTGCGTCGATAGACAGTAGCGGTCGAGGGAAGGGGGCAGTGGCATGGGCCATGGCCCATGTGGGCAAGACGGGGGGATTCGTTATGGGCCGATCTGGTCTGCCGACCACGCTGGTCATCTGCTGTCCGCTCTCTGCGGGCATGCCGCAGTCGACGGCGGAGGCATGCCTTGAATTCGCACGCCGGGCCGCGATGCCGGTGACCTGGATCGCCCCGCTCGACCGCCTGCAGCTTGTCGCCGGGCGTGGCGCAACGAACGCCCCGTCGCAGACAGTCGCTCTAGAGATTCCAGCGAACCTGTCGCGTCAGGAACTCCGTCAGTTGCTGACGCGGGCGGCCGCTGAAGCGTCTGGGCTCGATGCCGCGGCAATCCGCGGACCGCTCCCGGTGGAGCACCGGCGGATGCTGGTCGACTGCGGCATCAGGATTATCTGCCGTGACCGTTTCGACGACATCACCCGCGGCTCCCGCCGCCCGGCACCGCACGGCTGGTCGTGCCAGAGCACGCTCTGGGGCCTGTGGGAGGTGACCCAGACAACCGCGACACCGCCGGGCCTCGTGAGCCGCCTGCTGCCATGGGGTTCCCAGCCTGGGCTGGTTCCTGGCTCGCTGGCAGTGCTCGACATGGGAGGGCAGGGGCCGGTCGCCGACGCCGCCGCGATCCGCGGCCGAATGGAGCAGTGGCGATCGTGGGCGGAGCCACGAAACGCTGCGGGGCAGGTGGCGTTTGCCAGCCTCTCAGAACTGCCGGCACTGATCGCCGGAGCCGGCCGTCTCCCTGTGGCCGGTTCAGTCCTGAAGGCGGCCTGAGCGGTCCCGGCAGCCGATGGACGGCTCACCGGCGCGGCTTCTCCATAATCGTCCAGCTCATATAGGCAAGAATCCCGCTGCTGACGATAAATCCGATGTCCGTCAGGATGCTGACCCGTTGAAATGGGAACCCTGCCGCCAAGTCGGCGAGAAAAAGGATCACGGCGAGCCCCGACACGATCATCCCGACAAACGGCATCAATTTCGACACGGGATCCCTACCTCCAGCACACGGCCATTCGCTTCATAGCCAATTCCCTTACGATATCGGCTATCCCGCGGGATGCCACCTGCGTGCGGTCCACGGCTTCCACACGGCCCCGGCGGCCAGACTGACGGCATATCCCAAGGCGACCGTTTTTTCCAGCCCATCCCGATGCCCACAGGAATCCACACCCCCGTGGCCCACTCCCCTCCTCACCCTCCCCAGCCGCGTACTGCCGTCTACACCGGGTCGTTCGATCCGATCACCCTTGGCCACCTCGACGTGATCCAACGGGCCAGCCGGATCTTCGACGGGATCGTCGTCGGCGTCGGCATCAACCCGGAAAAACAGCCCATCTTCACACTGGCCGACCGCGTGCAACTGGTCCGCGAATCGGTCGCCGACCTGCCGAATGTCCGCGTGGAGTTGTTCAGCGGGCTGTCGGTGGCATTCGTGCGCGAGCAGGGGGCGCATGTGCTCCTGCGGGGCGTGCGTTCGCTGACCGACATCGATGCGGAGTTCACCATGACGCTGGCCAACCGCAAGCTTGATCCCGCGGTGGAAACGGTATTTCTGATGGCCGACGCCCAGTATTCGCACATCTCGTCGTCGCTCCTCAAGCAGATCACGCCCTTAGCCGACGACGAAGCGCTGCTCAAATTCGTTCCGCCCTCGGTCGTGGCCCCGCTCCGCCGCGAGCTCTCCGGCCCGTCGTGACGGCTGGCACGAAATCGCTGGGATAACGCACCGGGCGGGCACCCCGAACACGCTGCGCTCGCGGACGGCTCGGCGAATGCGTCAGGGATGATGGTACGCCCTATGCGCCGAGGCGTCCTAAGCTCGCTCCGGTGTTCGGGGTACCCGCCCTCGTCAGTGGCACGGCAGGATGCCATGCGCAGTACCAGCAAACTGCGTTTGCCAAGAAAAAACCCCTGATGCTGAGGAGCCGGTCGGAGGCACGCGCAGGAGCCGGTGAATTCTGCGACTCACGAGCGACGCACGATTCGTCCACGAGCATCCTGTAGCAGAATCCGCCGGCG
>JAPLNQ010000178.1 GCA_026401075.1 Planctomycetia bacterium | reverse complement strand
GGCTCGAGGTCGAGGATGTCTCGACGATCACCTCCTTTCCCGAGATCCTCGACGGCCGGGTGAAGACGCTCCACCCGCGGATCTTTGCCGGCGTGCTCGCGCGGCATGACCGCGCCGATGATCGGGCCGTGCTCGCCTCCCACGGCATCGACACCTTCGACGCCGTGATCGTGAACCTGTATGCCTTCGAGTCTGCCGTCGCCCGGCCCGACTGCACGGCGGGCGAAGCGATCGAACTGATCGACGTCGGCGGTCCGAGCCTCGTGCGGGCAGCGGCCAAGAACCATGCCTTCACCTCCGTGGTGACCGGACCCGAGCAATATGACGATTTCCTCGCGGCGATCGCCCGTGGTGGCACCACGCTCGCCGAACGCCGCCGGCTTGCGGCCCGCGCCTTCGAACGCACGGCTGCCTACGACACCGCCATCGCCGGTTGGATGGCCAGACACGCCGATCTGCATGTGGCCATTGGTCAGCCGGCGACACCGGACGCGGGCGGGCAAGATGCCGATGATGAGCCACCGCTCCCCAGCCGGCTGACCTTCGAACTCGAGCGGCGGTTGCCGCTGCGATACGGTGAAAATCCCCACCAATCGGCGGCGCTCTTTGCGCCGGTGGGTACGCACCTCGGTCTGGCCGGTCTCAAGCAACTCTCCGGCAAGGAACTCTCCTACAACAACCTGCTCGACCTCGACGGGGCCACGCGGCTGGCCGGACTGCTCTCCGACCCGGCGGCCGTCGTCATCAAGCACACGAACCCCTGCGGCGCGGCGGCCGGTGCAACGGTGGCCGAAGCCCTGACCACCGCGATGGCGGCCGATCCCACCAGCGCCTTCGGATCGATCGTGGCGGTCAACCGCACGTTCGACCGCGCGTGTGCCGAGATCCTGCTCGCACCGGGGCTTTTCGTCGAGGTGATTGCCGCGCCCGCTTTCGCGCCGGAGGCCGTGGAGCTGCTCACCACGCGACCCACCTGGAAGGGGAGCGTGCGGCTGGTCGAGGTGCCGGCGGGTGATCCATGGGAGGCGACCGCCGGCCTGGAACTACGGAGCATCGCCGGCGCGGTGCTGGCCCAGCGGCCCGATACGGCGTGCGACGATCCCGCGACCTGGCGGGTGGTGACGAAAACGGCGCCCTCACCCGCGCTGACGCAGTCGCTCGACTTCGCCTTCACGATCGTGCGTCGGCTCACGAGCAATGCGATCGCCGTCTGCCAGGGCACCAATCTCGTGGGGGCGGGGCTCGGTCAGACGAGCCGGGTGGATGCCGTGCGGATTGCGCGCGAGAAGGCGGGCGGGCGGGCGCGGGGCAGCGTGCTCTCGTCCGACGCGTTTTTCCCGTTTCCCGATTCGATCGAACTCATCGCCCGCGCGGGCATCGCGGCCGTGATCCAGCCGGGCGGTTCGAAGCGTGACGCCGAGGTAATCGCCGCCGCCGACGCGGCCGGCATCCCGATGGTGTTGACGTCGCGGCGGCACTTCCGGCACTGACTTTACGAAAAACATGGCCATCCAGCCGCCATGACAGGCGGATGCCTGTCCTCAGTCAGTTTCTTGGCGACCTCCGGTCGCTGGCGGGAGCCGGGCATCCTGCCCGGCGGTCGTGGGCTACGCGCCTACTTGTGCAGGAACATCGGGCTCTGGATCACTGCATGGACGAGGGAACGGAGGCCGTGTTGCTGCGGCTGCGTGTCGCGGATGATCTGCTCGATCGCGGCGCGGTCGGCGAAGTCGGGCGGGGCCCCGGTCGCGTAGATAGCCAGTTTTTCCACCATGTTGCGAGCGAGCTGGTCGGGGTTCGCGAGCACGAGACGCTTGTATTCGTCGATGTCGCGAAACGGTCTGCCGTCGGCGGTTTCACCGTCCGCCTCGACCGGCTTGGCGAGGTTGACCTTCAGACCCGAGTAGTTGGGCAGATCCTGCTGATCGATTCCCGGGCCTCCCTGCTTGACGCGGTAGCGGTCGCGCCAGCCTCCCACGACGTCGTAGTTCTCCAACGCGAAGCCGGGCGGATCGATCTGCCGGTGGCACGACGCGCAGACGGCGACGTCCTTGTGCAGGGCGAGCTGCTCGCGGATCGTGGTCGTGCCGCGGATGTCGGGCTCGATCGCCTTCACGTTCGGCGGCGGAGGCTGCGGCGGCGTGCCGATGATCCGCTCGAGCACCCATGCCCCGCGTTTGATGGGCGAGGTGTAGCTTGAGTTCGTGGAGAGCTTGAGGAAGCTGGCCTGCGTGATCACGCCTCCCCGCCGGTATTCGGGCCGGAGCGCCGCCTTGCGGAACTCGGCCCCTTCAATGCCGGGAATTCCGTAGTGCCGGGCCAGCCGCTCGTTGAGCATCGTCCAGTCGGCGTGGAAGAACGACGCCACCGGCAGGTCCTCAGCTAAAACCTCCGCGAAGAACTTCCGCGTCTCCAGCGGCGCCGACCACATCAGCAGCGGATCGCATTCGACGTAGATCTCGTCGGGCTTCATGTCGAGGAACCGTCCGAGGTCGAGCCACTGGTCGGTGAACTCCTTCACGAACCGCGCCGCCTTCGGATCGGCGAGCATCCGTTCGGCCTCGGCGTGGAGCCCGCTGGGCTGCGAGAGCCGGCCCTCGGCGGCCGCGGCAAACAGTTCATCGTCGGGCATCGAGCTCCAGAGAAACCGTGCCAGCCGGGCGGCGACCCGAGAGTCGTCGAGCCGGCCGGGCTCCTCGACGTAGTTGGTGAAGTGGGGCGAGCAGAGGATCGCCCTGTAGGCGGCCCGCATGGCTTCGTCGTACGACTGGCCACGATCGAGCAGATCGTTGGCGACGCCCACGTAGGCCTTCGCCAGATCGTCGGGCACAGGCCGTCGAAACGCCAGCGGCAGGAAGCCTCGGATCAGCCGGTCGGCGTCTGCATGCGGGTCGGCGGACCGGGCCACCAGCGGATACTGCTTGAACTCATTGCCGACTGCAGGCCACTGCGTCCAGTTGGCAGGTGGATCCTTGCCTTCAGGCATCCGGGGCTCCCGCTGGATGTCGCCGAACATTCGCCGCTCGCCCAGCCCGGCATCGAGCGGCCCCTCCATCTCGGCCCACTCGATGGCAAGCCCAGGCCCAGAAAAGTCGTCTGGGAGTGGCTCCTTGGACTGATCGCCACGAGATTTGGTGAAGGCGTCCTGCGTGGGGAGCGACACGCCCACAAAGTAGACCGTCTGGATGCCGGGCCGCGTGTATCCCAGGTCGGTCTCGACCTCCACGACGGTCGTCCGGCCGGGAAACGCCTCGCGATGGTCGATGACGTGCAGCAGTTTTTCGAGTTGAAACCGGTCCGACTTTCTCGCGATCAGCATGGTCACCGGTCTGCCATCGCTGTTCACCGCCCGGACCGCTGCGCGGATGCGGTAGCGGCCCGGACCGGGAGGGCTGGGGGCGTGCATGCCCTGATCGCCGTTGGCATCGAGCTGTGAGTGGAACACGAACGCATCGCCTTCGATGCGGATGAAATTCCGCTGCAGGTACTGGCCACGGGTCTTGGCAAACTCGGCCCCGGTCCAGCGAGTGACCCTGGGTCTGGCGGTGGCCGGGTTTGGCGGCAGCGCCGCGTCGAGCCCTCGGTCGGCAGCCTGTTGATACCGCAGCAGGTGCGTGGCTGAGGTGTCGAGGCCGCTGCTGGTTGTGTCGAAGCCATGGACCACGCTGTCTTCGGGGAGCATCGAACCGATCGGCTCCGCGATCCCCAAGAGGTCCTGCATGGTGTGCTCGTATTCACGGCGGTTCATCCGCCGCAGGGCCACCCGGCCGTCGCTGCGTTGTCGGGCGGTCGCGGCCTGCGTGAGTTGCTGCGCCAGCCAGCCGGTGATCTCGTCCCGCTCGGACCGCGTCGGCTGTGCGGCATCGGCCGGCGGCATGTCGCCCTTCTCGATCCGGTCGTGCACCCGCACCCAGGCGGCGCTCGTGAAGTCGTCCAGGAGCGATTCGAGCGACAGTTTGGCCGTCGCCGTGGCATCGTCGTGGCAGTCGAGACAGTGCGTCTTGAAGAAGCTGCGGACAGCCGCCGGGACCGGTGCCGCCGCGTCAGCCCGAGAGAGCCGCGGGCACAGGGCCGCCGCGAGCCATGCCACCATGACAACCATGACAACCCAGGTGCGGAACGGCAGGCTGCTCGATGCCGCTGGGATCATTCGGCTATTCCGCTCGCGTCCCATCGAACACGAACCCTACTTGGGCGGCTCGACGACGATGTCCCAGGTTAGCTGCTTGGGAACCTCGAACGAAATCCCCGATGTGTCCGTCTTGAGGAACCTGGGGTGAATCAGCTGTTGCGGCATGAACGGTGCGGCCGGCTTGGCACCGGCAGTTCCCCCCGGCGCGGAGCTTTCGTCCACCGGCGGCTCGGTCATGGTGCCAAGGAAATAGACCGTGTACTTCCCCGCCGGCACGCCGTCGGTGCTCGTCAGCGTGCCCAACTGAAACGAACCATCGGCCCTGATCGATCCCCAGGATGACCGCTTCCCGTCCGGGAGGTCGACCGCGACCCTGCCCTTCGTGAGCGGCTCGCCGCTGGCGAAACGCACGGTGCCCTTTACCGGATGCATCCGCTCCTTCGAGCCGCATCCCGGCAGCAGGCAACAGACGACCACAACGCACGCCCAGACCGCCGATAGCTTCCACGAATTCGACACGGGCACTCTCTTCAGCCGAGGACACAAGACCAAAAGCGATATCGGACCGTCGATCACATCTCGATGTCGATCACATCTCGATGTCGATCACATCTCGATGTCGATCACATCTCGATGTCGATCACGGCGCCGTCCTTCGCATACCCGAGATTTTGCAGGATAGACGGGGTGATCGATACCGCCAGCGGCCGCACGCCGCCGTCGGCGAACAGGAAAAAACAGACCCCTGCATGCCAACTTCCCAGTGCAGGGGCGCTCAGGTCATTCGTATCTTCGCCGTCCATCGCGTCGCGTGCCACGCCCTTGTCGACCGATCCGGCCACCCAGTATTCGCCATAGCCGTTGGGGCCGTTGCCGCGGTTCCAGTAGATCCAGCCGTCGCGGCCGCCGCCCCCGCTGCCGTTGCCGTTATTGCCGCCGCAGCACTTGCCCACGTAACTCTTCGTGATGTGCTTCTCGCCAACGATCACGGTCTTACTGAGCCCGTCGAGGATGTCCTTTTCCCTCGTCCGCGGGATGACGCCGGCCATCGGGTAGCTCTGCTGAGGCGCGCCCGGGGTTTGGAGGTTGACATCACCTGCGATTTTGGCAACCTTCAGCGCCTGCTTGTGATACGCAGCGTTGGTGCTATTGATTGCATTGTGAAACTGCCACTGCTCGCTCCCTCCGATCACGATCGCATAGTCGCCGGTGATGTAGCCCGCCGAGTTGAGGGTTCTGGGCGCACGCCGCGTGGGACAGACGTATTCGTTGACCACCAAGGTCTTCAAGGCGGTGTCATTCGCCCAGGCAGCGGCCTGCGTCGCGGCATCGAGCCAGCCGGACCACTGCGACTCGTACCGCACCGGCGCGGTCAGGTCGAGCTTCGCGAAGGCCGCCGTCTGCTCCATGAAGGGGAGGAGCACCGCGAAGAGTGTGCCTCCGCCATTGCCCAGCGTGGCCGGCGGCAGGCCCGCCTTGGCGCTGCTGTAGTTCTGGGCCGCGAGTCCGATCTGCTTCAGGTTGTTGGAGCACGAACTCCGCCGTGCGGCCTCCCGGGCCGACTGCACCGCTGGTAGAAGCAACCCTACCAGGACGCCGATGATGGCGATGACTACGAGCAGTTCGACGAGCGTAAACCCTGCCCGTGACCCAGATGCGATTCGCCGATGAATGAACATGTCCCACCGTTTCCACAGATGTGCTTGAATGCCAACGCCCGTGCCAACTACCGGGGGCAAGAGGGACCCCTCGGCGGCTCGTCCGCCAGAATACCCCCATACCACGATGAAGGATAGGATGAGGCATCAGTCGTGTCAAGAAAACGGCATAGAATCGCTCCGAACAAGCGTCCGTTTTTCTCCGCGTCTAGGCCCTCAACCAGATTGCCTCTTCATGTCGACCCTGCTCGACGAAATTGTGGCCCGGAAGCACCGTGAGGTCGCAGTCGCGCGCGAACGCGTGCCGACGATGGCCCTCGAGGGCCGGCTCGCGGTCGCGCCACCGGTCCGGGATTTCTTTGCGGCGGTGGCTGCCCCCGGGGCGATCAGGCTCATTGCCGAGTTCAAGCGGAAGAGTCCGTCGGCCGGTGAACTCCGCCCCGGTGAAGCCATCGAGGAGATCGTCCGCGGCTATGCGGCGGCAGGTGCGGCGGCGCTCTCCGTGCTCACCGACGCCATCGGGTTTGGCGGGAGCCTGGTCGATCTCGAATCGGCACGGGTGGCCGTGCCGTTGCCCGTGTTGCGGAAGGAGTTTGTCGTCGACCGCTACCAGGTGCTCGAGTCGCGGGCGCACGGCGCCGATGCCGTGCTCTTGATCGCGGAATGCCTCGATGACTGCCACCTGCGGAGCCTCTACCGGGATATCCTCGACCTGGGGATGACGCCGCTGGTGGAACTGCACTCGGAAGAACACCTCGACCGCGTGCTCGACCTCGGCGCCACTCTCATCGGCATCAACAACCGTGATTTGCGGACGATGACGACCGACCTCGATCACGTGCTGCGGCTCCGCGACCGCGTGCCACCGGAGTGCGTGCTGGTGGCCGAGAGCGGCATCCGCAGCCGAGCCGACGTGGAGCGACTGGAACAGGCCGGCATCGGCGCGATGCTGGTGGGTGAATCACTCCTGCGAAGTCCCGACCCCGGTGCCGCCGCCGCCGCCCTCCTCGGACGGTGAGGCTGGGTTCGTTGCCGACTTTGCGGCGGGCTTGTCCTTCACGAACCGGTAGCCCATGCCGCGGACCGAGAGGAAATGCACCGGCCGGGCCGGGTCGACCTCGAACTACTTGCGGAGGTTGAGCATGAACGTGTCGACCGTTCGCGTCGCCGGCGCGCGGGCCATGCCCCAGACCCGCTTGAGCAGGTCGCTCCGCGACGACACCGTCCCCTCGTGCTCGACGAGATAGCGAAGCAGCTTCATCTCGAGGTTCGTGAGCCGCACTGGCTTTTCGCCGCTGCGTGCCTCCCAGGTGTCGAAGTTCACCTCGGCATTGCCGAAGCGGTAGACGCCCGCGGCCAACGCCTCGTCTTCCGCCGGCACGGCCCGCTCTGCCATCTCTGGCCTGTCGATCGCCATGGGTCTGGTGCGGCCATGGCGGCTCCGACGGGCCAGCAGGTTGCGGACGATCGAGAGGAGCTCGTCGAGGTCGAACGGCTTCTGCAGGTAGACGTCTGTGCCGGCATCGAAGCCGCGGATCCGGTCCTCGACGAGTGTCCGCGCGGTGAGCATCACGACAGGCATATCGCTGCCTTGTTCGCGGATCGCCTCGCAGACGGCGTAGCCGCTCATGCCCGGCAGCATCAGATCGAGCACGACCAGATCCACCGGCGTGTCCGTTGCCGCAACGGCCGCCAGCGCCGCCTGACCGTTACCCGCGGTCGTTACTGCAAAACCTTCGGCCTCGAGGTTGTACTTGATGCCGATTGCCAGATGCTCTTCGTCTTCGACGACGAGAATGTGTGGCATGGGTGTGTTCGCGAGAGAGGCCACGACCGGAAGACGCCAGAACGTGTCGAGCTTCATTCTAACGCGGTCAGGGGGCTATCGCGCCAGTGCCGTGCGGGGTCGGAGGGCCTTCACGTAGCCGTGGCCGACGAACCAGTCCCAGGCATCCTGCGCCGCCGCTTCAAACGGCCGCCGGGTGTAGCCGAGTTCGGCCTCTGCACGGGTGCAGGAGAAATTGTGAGCCAGCATCGACATGCCGGTGGCCGCCGAATTCACCGGCAGTTCGCGGCGGGTCAGCAGGCTGGCCAGATCGCCGCACCAGCCCGCCACGTGGACGAAGGGCCGGGGCGCGATGCCCAGAGGTTGCAAGCGGCCGGAGACGCGGGCAAAGATTCGCCAGGCATCGAGGTAGGAGAGCGCTTGGCCACCGAGGATGTAGCGGCGGCCGGTCTGGCCGCGGGACATTGCCGAGAGGATGCCCTGCGCGACGTCGCGGACATCGACGAAGTCGTTGGAGCCCGGTGGTGCGAATAGGCCGCGGCCTGCGCCGACCTCCAGCAGCATCCGGCCACTCGATGGCTTCCAGTCCCAGGGCCCGATCATGTAGACCGGGTTGACGATCACCGCATCGAGGCCCTTGTCGACCTCGTCGAGCACGGCGGCCTCGGCCTCCCGCTTCGTGACCACGTAGGGGCATTCGAGCATGCCGCCGGGCGGCGTCTCTTCGTCGGCCGGCACGCCGTCAGATCGCAGACCGATCGCATCGACGCTCGAGACATGGATCAGCCGCGCGCCGGCCCGTCGGGCCGCCCGGGCCACCACCCGTGTGCCCTCGACGTTGACATGCCGCATCTCCTCGAGATGCCGCCAGCCGCAATGCACCAGCGCCGCGGAATGGATGACATGGGTCGCGCCATCGACGGCCCGTTGCATGGCAGACTCGTCGTGGAGGCCGGCCGCGACCATGTCCACCGGGAGGGCCGCAAACGCGCCGCCTGCCTCCTGCCTCGCATCGGCGACTGGACCCGGCTGCTGGCCGGGCCTGACCAGCACCCGCACGTTGTCGTTGCGGTTGACCAATTTGCGGACAACGTTGTTGCCCACGAGGCCCGTGGCGCCTGTGACCAGGCAGCTGACGCGGGCCGAAGGCAGCAGACTATCGCGGGCAGAGACAATCATCATCGGACTACTCCCGAGCACTCCGGATCCTGCCGGGTTGATCGTTCCGTCCGTGATGAACGCACAAGCCAGCTCATATCCTACCATCGGATGACGGCGGTTCAGACTTTCGGGGAGTGATTTTTCTGCCGGCGTTGACGACCCTGACGGCTGGGCTGAAAATGGAGCCCGCAGACGGAAATTCTTGTCCCGACACGGTTTCCGGCCGATGCTGCAACGGCATTCCCCCCAACATGGAGCCTCCCTTGGCGGAAGTCATCGTTCGACCGGTGGACACCCGCGCGGAGCGGAAGCGGTTCATCCAGCTGCCGTGGCGGATCTACCGGGACGACCCGTGCTGGATGCCGCCGCTGGTCATGTCGCAGGAGGAGCTGCTTGGCTTCCGGCCGCACCCGTTCTATGACCGGTCGAAGAGCCGGTCGTTCCTCGCCACGCGGAATGGCCGCGATGTCGGCCGGATCACGGCGATCGTGAACGCCGGCCACATCGAACGCTACAAGGAGCAGCGGGGCTTCTTCGGCTTCTTCGAGTGCGACGACGACGCCGAGGCAGCCCGCGGCCTGTTCGATGCCGCGAAGGACTGGCTCCACGCTCAGGGCATGACGACGATCCGCGGGCCTGCGAATCCCTCGCTCAACTATGAGTGCGGCCTGCTCATCGAGGGTTTCGACACGGCTCCGTTCTTCATGATGACGCACAACCGTCCCTGGTATGGAAAGCTGATCGAGGCCAACGGATTCGGGAAGATCGAAGACCTCTATGCGTTCTGGGGCGAGCTGTCGATGCTGAGTAATCTCGACTCCAAGCTGGCGACCATGGTGGAGGGCGTGAAGGACCGTTTCGGTGTGAAGGTCCGCCCGCTCGACCGCAGCCGCTTCGATGACGAGGTACGGATGTTTCTCGACGTCTACAACTCAAGCCTGGGTGGCACCTGGGGCTTCGTGCCGCTCTCGTCGGGCGAGGTCAAGCACATGGCCGAGAGTCTGCGGCACCTGATCGTGCCGGAACTGTCGCTCGTGGCCGAGGTGAACGGCAAGCCGATCGGCACCGTCTTCTGTCTGCTCGACTACAACCCGCGGATCAAAGCGATCAACGGCCGGCTGTTCCCCTTTGGCTTCCTACGGCTGCTCTGGAACAAGAAGAGCATCAAGCGGATGCGGGCGATCAGCACGAACGTGGTGCCCGAATATCAGGCCTGGGGGGTGGGACTGGTGCTGATGGGAGCGCTCGTAAAGCCGCTGCAAGACTGGGGTATGAAGGAGGTGGAATTCTCCTGGGTGCTCGAGAGCAACCACCTCTCGAAGCGGTCACTCGAACGCGGCGGGGCGCTCGTCACCAAGAAGTATCGGATCTATCAGGACGACCCGCCCAAGGCAGGCGGGTGAAACGCCTTCGCGTGCAGGACGACCCGCCCAAGGCAGGCGGGTGAAACGCCTCCGAACGTGGCGGCAAGATTGCATCTTGCCGTGATTCCGCAAGTTGAAAACTCCCGGCCACAAAAGGCCGTGATTCCGCAAGTTGAAAACTCGCGGCCACAAAAGGCCGTGATTCGGCAAGTTAAAAACTTGCCGCCACATCCGGCGACGCTACCGCCGCCAGCGGCGGACGGTCCGCGGGCTGGAGCGATAGCTGCCGCTCTGAATCACGGCGCCACCGCCGCCGCCCGTGACTCCGCCAACGCTCACGTTCGAGCCGCGGTAATAGCTTCGCGACGGCGTGTTGTAGTAGGGCCAGACGACGCGGCCGGCACGCTGGTCACGATCCCATTGCTGGGCGCCGTAGTTGATGCCGGAGAGGTTAAAGCTCGAATAGGGATTCCGCGGCCCGGCCGCCTGGGCGGTCGTGGCGGGGCCCGTGACGACGATGCCGGCAACAAGGAGCAGGAAAAGAAGACCTGAGATGCGCATCGAAGACGTCTCCGCCATGAAAGTGTGGTGCTGAAGATCACCTGTCGCATCCTACGCAACCAATGCCCGGCTGGTTCAACTCTGCGATACTGGGTGACATGCCGCCGTCGCCGCAACAGCCCGAAGCCCACGAACCGGACCACGAACCGGGGCGGCCTATCCGCACCCCGTCACGAGCGTGAGGCTCATCGAGACCCACATCTCGTGGGTGTTTCTCACCGGCGACTATGTCTACAAGGTGAAGAAGCCGGTCAATTTTGGCTTCCTCGACTTCAGCTCACTTGAGCGACGCCGCCACTTCTGCGAGGAGGAGGTACGGCTCAACCGGCGGTTCGCTCCAACGCTCTACCTCGATGCGGTGCCGATCGTCGGACCGCCCGCGGCCGCCCGGATTCTGAATGCAAGCGACGTCTGCGGAGACGGCGAACCGATCGAGTGGGCCGTCCGGCTGAAACAGTTCGACGAGGCCGGTCGGCTCGATCGGCTGCTCGACAGCGGCGGATTGTCTACACAAGGCTGCGCGGAACTCGCCGTGGAGATAACGCGGATCCAGGATCGCCTGGAGATCGCCGACGTGGCGTCGCCTTGGGGGACGACCGAGGCGGTTGCAAGCGCGATCGACAGCACGCTCGGACGACTCCGCCACCACCGGCCCGAGATCCGCGAGCGTGTCGGTTCTCTGGAACTCGCGGTGCATCGACGACTCGCGGCCTGCAGCGGGGCGTTCGAGGCGCGGCGCCGGGCTGGCCGCGTGCGGCAGTGCCACGGGGATCTCCACCTAGCCAATATCGTTTGGCACGAAGGCCACTTCGTCCCCTTCGATTCGATCGAGTTCAGCGACTCGCTCCGCTGGATCGACGTGGCCAGCGACGTGGCCTTCCTGGCGATGGATCTCGAATCACGGGGCCGCGGTGATCTGGCCACAACGTTCACGAGCAGTTGGATCGAGGCCGGCGATGACCATCAGGCGTCCGTCGTGCTGCCGGTCTACCTCATCTACAGGGCGATGGTACGGGCCACGGTGGCCGCCATCCGGTCGGTGCAGTCCAACGTTGGGCCGCCTGCAGATCCAGCAGTTGCTGCCGCCGCCAATGCCGAGTCCGACCGCTATCTCGCGCTCGCGGAGAGACTGATCGTGGAACGTCGCCCACTTTTGGTGGCGACCAGTGGCGTGTCGGGCAGCGGGAAGACGACGGTCGCCGGCGAGGTTGCGGCGGCGCTCGGCGCCGTTCGCCTGCGGAGCGACGTCGAACGGAAACGCCTCTTCGGCATGGCGGCCACCGATCGGCCCCGCGATGCGGTTCAGGAGGCAGCACTCTACTCATCGGAGACGAGTCGCCGCACCTATGCGCGGCTGGCCGAACGTGCCCGGCTGATCCTCGCCGCTGGCACCAGCGTGGTGGTGGATGCCGCCTGCAACAGGCGCTGGGAACGGCGGATACTCACCGACGCGGCCCGGGAGGCCGGGGTTCCCATGGTCTGGCTGTCACTGGAGGTTCCGGAGGCGGTGGCGCTCGCCCGCGTTGCGGTGCGACAGGCGGTCGGCACCGACGCCTCGGATGCGTCGGTCGATATCGTCCGAGCCCAGTTCGCCGCCCGCGAACCGATCCAGTCGGACGAATGCACGCCGACTTCCAGCGGAGAGCAACTGGAGTCGCTGATTCCGATCACAGGGGCTGACCTCGAGAAGCCCGAGTTTATCCAGCGGCTTGCAGAGCGCCTTGCAGAAGGATTGGTTGCCCGGTCGGTCTGCGGATACCGGTCTCCGTGACCACCGACGTGGTCGGCAGGTCCCGTGCGTGCGCTGCGGGCTTGGAGGAATATTGGGAGCGCTGCTACCGCTTGCCGCGTTTCGGCCGGTAGCCCACGCTCTTCCGCTGGCGCGATTCCTTGCGGGCTCCCGGGGCAGGCCCGCCCCGGATGTGGTCGCCGGATGTGTTCTCCGTGAACGCCCGCGTGGCCTCGCTCCGCTTCCGGTCGAGCGCCTCCTTCGGCGCGCGTTCCGGGATCAGGCAGTCGCAGCCTGAGCCGATGAGATCCTGACGGCCGGCCTCCTCGAGCGCCCGCCGCACCTCGAAGTAATTTTCCGGCTTGAAGAACTGCAAGAGCGCCCGCTGCATCCGTCGGTCGCGGAGTCCCTTCGTCACCTTCACAGGCTGCTTCGTCATCGGATCAAGGCCCGTGTGATACATGCACGCGGCGATGTCGAACGGACTCGGAATGAAATCCTGCACCTGGTCGGGCTCGTAACTGTTGCGTTTGAGGAAGAGGGCCAGTTCGATCATCTCCTCGACGCCGCTGCCCGGATGGCTGGCGATGAAGTAGGGAACCGTGTACTGCTTCTTGCCGACGCGGCGGCTGGCGGCCTTGAATGCCTTGTCGAACTCCAAGAAGTCGTCGGCCGACGGCTTCTTCATCAGGTCGAGCACCTCGGGATCGACATGCTCTGGCGCCACTTTCAAGTGGCCGCCGACATGATGCTCGGCCAGTTCGCGAAGATACTCTGGGTCTTTCCGGGCCAGGTCCATGCGGACACCCGAGGCCACGAGCACCCGCTTCACGCCCTCGACACTCCGCGCCTCCTTCATCACCGCCTTGAGTGGGCCGTGATCGGTGCCGAGCAGTTTGCAGACCGTCGGATGCACGCAGGAGAGCCGGCGGCACTTCGCCTCGACTTCGGGCCGCGAGCACCGCATCTGATACATGTTGGCGGTTGGCCCGCCGATGTCGGAGACCGTGCCCTTGAAGCCGGGCTGCGAGGCCAGGAGCTTGATCTCGGTGATGATCGAATCCTGCGAGCGGCTCTGGATGATCCTGCCTTCGTGGGCCGTGATCGAGCAGAACGTGCAGCCGCCGAAGCAGCCGCGCATGATCTGGACGCTGGTTTCGACCACCTCGAATGCCGGGATGCGGGCGCCGCCGTAGCCGGGATGCGGCCGACGCGTGAACGGCAGGCCGTAGACCTCGTCCATCTCGTCCTGCTCCAAGGGCAGGGCGGGGGGATTCACGACCACCGCCTCGCGGCCATACCGCTGCACGAGCCGCTTCGCGTTGTGCGGGTTGGTCTCCAGGTGCGAGATCCGCGTCATCTCGCAGAAAGCCAGCTTGTCGGCGACCACCGCGTCGTAGTCGGGCAGGTTGAGCGTGCCCTCGCCCGACGGCGGCGGTTCGCTGGCGCCGAGCCGGTAGGCCACGCCACGACGGGCACGGAGTTCCTTCACCATCGCGGTGGTGGCGAGGCCGTCGGCGGTCTGATCGGCCGACACTGCCAGTCCGCGGGCGATGTCGAGCACCGTCCGCTCCCCCATCCCGAAGACGATCAGATCGGCCTTCGAGTCGAGGATGATCGATCGGCGGACCGTGTCGCTCCAGTAGTCGTAGTGGGCGATCCGGCGAAGGCTCGCCTCGACGCCGCCGGCGACAACCGGCACTCCCGGAAACGCCTCCCGCGACCGTTGGCAATAGGCGAGTGTGGCCCGGTCGGGCCGTCGGCCGATGGCACCGCCAGGGGAATAGGCGTCGTCGTTGCGGACCTTCCGGTTGGCGGTGTAGTGGTTGATCATCGAGTCCATGTTGCCCGCCGAGATGCCGAAGAAGAGGCGGGGGCGGCCGAACTGCCGCCAGGCGTCGCAGGTGCTCCAGTCGGGCTGGGCGAGCATCGCCACGCGGAAGCCGGCCGACTCCAGGAGCCTCCCGATCAGGCCGTTGGCAAAGCTCGGATGATCGACATAGGCATCGCCGCTGACAAACACCACGTCGACCGACTCCCAGCCCCGCGCGAGCATCTCGGCCCGGGTCGTCGGCAGCGGTGGCCGCGGGGTACGGTCGGTGGCGATGGAGAGAGACATAGTGGGCGGCAGCTCGGGTGGGACCGGCGGGCGCATGCCGGTGCCGGTAAGTGTACCCCCGGGAATACCGGCCTGAGACGAAACCGGATGGGGACGCTGGTTCGATCCGTCCCTGGGAAAAACGGGTATATTTTCGGTATGCGCGCCTGCCGTTTCTTCCCAGCCGTCAAACCGCGATCTTTCTGGCTGATCCTATCGGCGGTGATCGTTGCCGGGCTGGCTGTGGGCGACGAACCGGCTACCCCGCCCGATGCCGCACAGATCAGCGGGTGGATCGATCAGCTGGCGGCCGAGCAGTTTGCGCAGCGGGAGGCGGCGACACGCAGCCTCGCCGCGGCCGGCCCGGCCGCGATCGAACCACTGCGGCAGGCGATCCGCCGGGGTGACCTGGAGGTGAGTAGCCGGGCCGTCGAAATCCTGCGGGAGATGCTGGCCGGCGAGGATGCCGATCTGGCCGCCACCGCGGAGCGTGCCCTCGAGGACCTTGCCGAGGGTGACGACGCGGCCGTGGCCGGCATGGCAGAGGCCACGCTCGACTTTCACACCCTGGGGCTGGCCGAAGCGGCCCGTGCCCGAATCGAAGCGTTGGGGGCGGTCATCACCGAAGGATTCCTGCCCAGCGGGCAGCGTGGCCTGCACGTACTCTTCAATGCGTCGTGGACGGGCAAGAGCGACGACCTGCGGCNNNNAACGTGGCGCAGGTCGGCGTGCACGGCGTGCGACTTGATGAGGCGAGCCTGGCCGTGCTGGGGCGGCTGCGGAGCGTGGAACAGTTGCAACTCTACGGCACAGGCGCCGGCGATGCGGCGCTGGCGGCCCTTGCCGAGAAGCTCCCCGACACCAAGATCGACGTGCGGAAGGGGGGGAAGCTCGGCGTGGCGGGCCAGTCGGTGATCGGCCCCTGCCTGATCACGCACGTGCAAGAGGGGTCGGCGGCGGCGGACGCGGGTATCCAAATCGGCGACATCGTTCTTCACATCGATGGCCAGCCGGTGGCCAACTTCGAGTCGCTCACCGAGCTGGTGGGCCGTCGCGGACCGGGTGACACCCTTGAACTCGACATCGAACGCGGCGGAGGCAATCGGGGCGATGAGCCTCAGCGGTTCAAACGCACGGTCAAACTCGGCGGCTGGGAGTGATCCGGCCAGTCGCGGTGTCGAATCCAGGCATGGTGTGCAAGGAGAAGGGTGGGCCGATGACGAAGAGCCAGGCGAAGGAAAACCACGAAAACCGTGAAAACCACGGCGCGGACGAAACGGTCGATGTCCGCTGGCACGCCCACGCGGTCAGCCGCGACGAACGCGAGCGGGCCGCCGGCCATCGCGGCTGTGTGCTCTGGTTCACCGGGCTCTCGGGCTGCGGCAAAAGCACGCTGGCCAATCTCGTCGATCACCGCCTCCACGGCCGTGGGGTGCGGAGTTTTGTGCTCGATGGCGACAACGTGCGGCTGGGCTTGAACGCGGCGCCCGCCCTCCTGCGGGAGCGGCATGGCGACGAGTTTGCCAAGCGGTTTGGTCTGGGATTCGCGGCCCAGGATCGCGAGGAGAACATCCGCCGGATCGGCGCCGTGGCCGAACTCTTCGCCCAGGCGGGCATCGTCACGCTGACGGCTTTCATCAGCCCCTATCGCAGAGACCGCGACGCTGTGCGGGCCATGCTGGCTCCGGGCGACTTTATCGAGATCCACGTGCGGGCACCGCTCGAGGTCTGCGAAAGCCGTGATCCCAAGGGACTCTACAAGAAGGCCCGGGCAGGCGAGATCAAGGGCTTTACCGGCATCGACGATCCCTACGAGGAGCCGCTCGCGGCCGAGCTTGTCGTCGATTCGGCAGCCACGCCTGCCGAACAACTGGCCGATCAGGTGATCGCGTGGCTGGAGCAGGCCGGCAAGATCCCGCGGCGGTAGCGGGTGGTCAGTGAGGATGAGAGCGTCGCTCTTCCTGGTGGGGACGAGTTTTTAACTTGTCCATGCAGCGACGCGGATTCAGCAAGTTGAAAACTCGCTGCCACAAAGGGACGCGATGCGTTGTGTCTCGCGTGCGGCACCGCTTACTTCTGCGGGCCGAGCAGTTCGATGATGTTGCCATCGGGGTCGCGGACGCAGGTGAGAGTCATGCCAGGAGCGAGTGACTCAGGCAATGCCACAGGCGACTTTGCCAGTGGCTTCACGCCCAGCTTCGCCAGCCTCTCGAGCGCCGCGGTAGTGTCGTTGACCATGATCGTCAGATAGCGGAATCCGGTGTGAGAGTGGATGAATTCGTTGTCGCCAGTTCTCGGCGAAGTGCCCGCCACCTGCACGAGCTTCAGCTTCGTGGCCTCGGGGCCCTCGCCCAGCACGAGCACGCGGATCGAGAGCGGCTTGGAGTCGGTGAGGCCGGCGGCCGCGGCAATATCGCCCGACACGTCGAAGCCCTTCAGCTCACGAAACCCGATGCCTTCGGTGTAGAAGCGGACGCTCTTCTCGAGGTCGCTCACGACCGCGCCCAGATCGATTGTCGTCCGTGGGAAGGTGACTCACGACCGCGCCCAGATCGATCGTCGTCCGCGGGAAGGCGACCGGCTCCGCAGCATAGAGCGTCGGGCCGACGGCGAGCAGGAGAGCGACAAGCGTGGTAGGCAGTGCGCGATGCATCATCGAGTTCCTTTCGCGGGGTGTTTTAAACAAGCCAAAACCGGGACCAGATAGCATCTTGTCAGGCTTGGGGCCGGATTCGGCAAGTTGAAAACTTGCCGCCACGGGGAAGGCGAGGCACCAGCAGTCCGAAAGCCCGCAGGGCCATGGATGGGACCCTGCGGGCGTGAAGTCGGCGGCCAGGATGGCCGTGTTCGCGCTTAATCAAGAAAGCCGGAGAGTTCCTCGCTGCGGGCCGGGGCCTGCAGCTTGCGGACGGCCTTGGCCTCGATCTGCCGGATCCGCTCACGCGTCACCTTGAAGATGTGGCCCACCTCTTCCAGCGTGTAGCTGTAGCCGTCGCCGAGGCCATACCGCAGCTTGATGATCTCCCGCTCCCGGTAGCTCAGGCTCTTGAGCACCTTCGCGATCCGGTTGCGGAGCATTTCCTGAGCGGCACCCACGGCCGGATTCTCGGCACCGGTGTCGGGCAGCAGGTCGCCGAAGTGGCTGTCCTCGCTATTGCCCACCGGGCGGTCGAGGCTGATCGGGTAGCGGCTCATCGCCGTCACGCGACGCGTCTCGTCCACCGGCGTGCCGGCCCGTGCGGCGATCTCCTCGATCGTCGGCTCGCGGCCGTATTCCTGGAGTAGCTGTCGAGCGACGTTCCGCACGCGGGACATCGTCTCCACCATGTGCACCGGGATGCGGATCGTGCGGCTCTGGTCGGCCACCGCGCGGGTGATCGCCTGCCGAATCCACCAGGTGGCATAGGTGCAGAACTTGAAGCCGCGGCGGTATTCGAACTTGTCCACCGCCCGCATCAGGCCGGCATTGCCTTCCTGGATGAGGTCGAGGAATGACAGCCCGCGGTTGCGATACTTCTTGGCGATCGATACCACCAGCCGGAGATTCCCCTCCGAGAGTCCACGCTTTGCCTTCTGATAGCGGGCATAGATCTCACGAATCTGGTCCATCCGCCGCTTGAGGCTGCGGGGCGTCTCCTGGCAGGCCTTGAGAATGGCGCGGTATTCGTCGACGAGCTTCTGCCGAGCAGTTGGCGGCTGCTTTGTCCGGCGGTGGGCCTCGATCTTGCTGCGCAGTTCCTTCAGACGCACGACAAAGTTGTCGAGCGTGGGGATCATGGTCTCGATCCGCTGGGTCCGCAGGCCCAACTCCTCGATCAGACGCACGCACCGGCGACGGCGGTGGCCCAGACGACCCCATGCCTCGCGGCGTTCCGCCATCTTCCGCTTCTTCGAGAGCGAGATGCGGTAGTCGGCCCGATTTTGTCGCAGCAGCACCTCGAGCGTCCGCAGGTTGTGCGGCAGCCGGCCGAGGATCTGCTCCTTCTCCAGACGATCGGTGACCGACACCTGCACCGTGCGGTCGAAAGGAAGCTCGCCCCGATGCACGCGGGAGAGAACCTTGAACGCCTGCTCACCGACGTATTCGCATTCGAGCAGTTTGGCTCGGAACTGAGCCCGCGTGGTTTCGATCTGGCGGGCGAGGTAGATTTCCTGGGCGCGGGTCAGCAGCGGGATCTCACCCATCTGCGTCAGGTACATGCGCACGGGATCATCCGACCAGTTCTCAACCTGCTCGATGAGAACATCTTCCCCTTCGCCACTCGCCTCGATCTCCGACTCCGCTTCCGCCTCGACATCGGCGTCGGCAATCACGGCTGTGTCGGTATCATCGACGAGCAGGTCGGCATCGGCCTCTTCGGCGTCGACGACCTTGTCGGCGAGCTCCTCAACCTCTTGGGGATTGGAGACAACATCGTCCTCGAGTTCATCCAGCAGCGAGTCGTACAAGGCAAAGCTCCTTCGTGGATCGATCTTCGGTCTTCAATCGTCAGGTAAGCAGCAATCAGAAACGAGTTAGACAGGAACGAGTCAGACAAACCATCCGATGCATCATTCGGGGTGTCGCGAGTGTGATTCAAGTGCCACGGAAATCCAGCGTCGGGAATTCCGTGGCCGAACGTCCCGCCGGGTTCCGCACTCCACCCACATCCCCACGGTCAACCCGGCCCCAAAACCCAGGCGCCACATTCCGGCCTGGGAAGCGAACCGCGGCCCCACTACACCCCTCGGCACCCCCCCCGGCAAGATGGGATGAATGGGGTGAAATTCCGGGGCCTGTGGCATAGTGCTGTTGATGGGTGGGGTCTCCGGAGGGCTCAAGATTATGCCCCTGTCGGATGAGAAAAGCCAGTAAATTTTTCGAGGAAAATCGCCGACGATTCGAGCCTGCGGCCTGAAATGGTAAAAGAAATCGGCGGGAGAAGCTCTGCATGCGTGGGTAGAGCAGGGTCCGCTGTGGAAACCAGATCATGAACGGTGCGAAGAAAATCTTTTTGTTACCCTGTGCGGGCTGTGCCTGTGAGGTCGACGTGGTCTCGGGGCAGGCCGGGGGACAAGTGGAATGTCCGTCCTGCGGCCGGCACAACGAGGTGCCAAAGTTTCGGGATTTGAACCAGCTCCAGCTTCAATCCCAGTCAGCCGCCGGGCGGTCCACGCGGTGGGGGCTGTCGCATGCCGTGGCCCTTGCGGGATTGGTATGCGCGGCATTGGCGTGGGGAACCGCCGCGGTGGTGGGATCGACGCCCAAGGCGGCATTCGACGTCTCGATGATCCGCGCCAACATCGAGGCCGGAGACGACGCAGCGCTCTACCGCTCACTCAATGACTACGCCCAGTCGACCGTGGATCGTCGGCCAATGCGTGGCGAGGTCGACGTTCAGCGGCGTGCCCGCTTTGCTCAAGGCATCACCAGGGCCCTTTACGCCATTGGGGGCCTGGGTGCGCTGGCAGCTGCGGTCGCCGGAGTGTCTGCACTCGCCTCCGGCAAACGCAGCTGACAACAGCACGAAAGCGGCTACATCACGCAGACCGGCGGCCCTGTGCCGTGCCGGAATCCGCCACGATTGACAGGTCGGGCAGTCTGTCGGGCAAGATCGTCATCGAACCGTGAGCGGCCGTGCCTGGGCGGCGATCGGACCCTGACCCTGACCCGCTGCCGGTGCCGGTGCCGGTTGGCCGCCACGGATCTGTCCGTCGATGGCGCTGATCCCGGCGGAAAGGTTCGAAAACATCACTGCTCCCAGTCGCGGCTGTGGTGCCGCGTTGCCGGGTGTTCCAGGACTGGCGGGCTGTGCCTGTCGTCCTTGGCGTTGGGGTGTCTTGCCCTGCGTTCCGCGCTGCGACGGCCTGCCCTGACCGCTGCGATCGGCCGTCGTGGTCGAGGGCAGGGGGCGAACGGCGTTCGATCCCGATCGTGACGCAGTCTGCGGAGCGGTCTGCGTCGGCTCTGCGACAGGCTGCTCTGGGGCCGCGGGACGTGCCGCAAAGGAGGCATCTGCTTGTGTGGCGATGCTCTCCGGAACCACGAGATACCGCAGGTGCGTGGGCCGCGGGATGTTCACCGGAGCAGGTGGTGTCGGCGGCACCGCTGCGAGCGGCGCCGGCGGAGGAGCGGCATCGGCTGCTGTGGTGCCCTCGGGCCCAGCCTGCGGCTGGGGTACGGTGCTCGGCGCGGAGGCGAGCTCTGTTGCCGGTTCGGCCTCGGTCGTGTCGGTGGCCATCGCAGGTCCGTCAGCAGCGGCAACGGTTGCGGTCGGTTCAATGGGCGCCGGTTCCGTCGGGGCGGATGGCTCCTGCGGCGAAACGGTGTCCTGCGCCGGGAGTTGTGTTGGTGTGGCCGCTGGTACCGCTGCGAGAGAGGGTTCGATAGATGGTGCGATGCCTATGGACGTCGTCGGCGGAGTTGCTTCCACGGGCTGCACTGCCACTGGCGAGATGGCCGGCGAGACGGCTGTCGGAGCCAGTTGTTGCGTGGAAGGAGTCGCCTGAGCCGCGACCGGTTCTGCCGGCGACCAGAGATCACCTTCGGCACGAGGCACCACCGGGGTGCTGGCATTGGTGTAGGCGGCTGGCGGCGGAAACGTCGTCGGTTCAGCGGCCGGCTGGGCTCCCTGCCCGGTCGGTGCGAGCTGAATCGACAACAAGGGCTGCCCTTCTCGGAGTGGATGCTTCAGCACGTGGCCGCTGAACGTGTCGCTCGCCCGGAGGGCGGAGGCGGGCATCATCGCCTTCGGCCAATCACGCAGGGCCACGTCCCAAACCGTCACGGGTGCTCCTTGGGGCAACGACCGTAGCGCCACGAAGATCGCCTCGCTCTCCACTCGCGGCTTCGACTGTGCCAGTCTGACATCGAGCGCCCGATTGACCCCCACCGCCGCTGCCGCGCCGGCGATGAACGCTGCTGCGAAGACGGTGATGGCCCGCGGCCTGTGAGACCGTGTCGGAGCAGTGCTTTGAGTCTGAGCGGAACGCATGATGTCTTCTTTCGTCGATGCCTATCGCTGGTGCGTCGGAATGGCGACGCGATTCCAACAAGTGGCATCGACACCACAGGCAGGGTGCGTAAAGCCTGCGGCGCGAAGGGATTGTTGCTTGCCAGAACACCGCAGACTCGCGACCGAGACAGGTTGGCGCCGTCTCGCCGGCTTTTGTAGTTTGCCTGTCTTGAAGCGCAAGCCCGTGGCGGCACGAAGAACGAGCCCAAAGGAGCTCAACCCGTGGCCACGAGTTTTTAACTTGTGGAATCCGCACCGGGGCAACGGACAAGTTGAAAACTTGCCGCCACGTGAGGCCGGGGCAACGGACAAGTTGAAAACTTGCCGCCACGGGAGTCCGGGGCTACTGATCTTCTTCGGCTGGAGCGGTCGGGGCGAACATCGGATCGAGGCTCTGCTCGTGCACCATCGGGCGGATCGCCAGCAGTCGCTGCCCCGATCTGGCGCCGGCCCGGTCGCGGAAGAAAGCGTCGCCCGCGGTCGAGGCCGGCTCACCGACGCAGCCCACGATGATCATCGTGCCGACTGGAATGGTGGCCTCGAACGAGAGCCCTGCCAGCGCGTCGCGGCGCTGGCCGGCCTCCAGTCGAAACATGCCATCTTCGCCCACCCAGGATCGTTCCACCGGACCATGTTTGATCGCCGGCGACATCTTCAGCCGCACCCGGCCGTCGGCCGCGGGCCAGGACCGCAGTTCGAACAGCGTGCTGGCATCGTGGTAGGTCCTCCCGCGAACGCTGTCGCCATCCTGTTCCAGCAGCACCAGTTCCTCGAGTCCCGTTGCCGCCATCACGTCGCTTAAACGGCCGGGCAACAGGCGGAGCACATGCCGCACGAGCGCCGGATTATCCGGCAGCGCCGCCGGCAGGGTTTCGCCGGGGGACACGGCGGGCGGGAGAAAACGGTCGGCGAGATGGGGGGGCAGTTGGGCCGTAACCACGCCAATCCGGAGGCCATTGGCCTGCAGACGCCGCCGCAACGGTTCGTCAAAGACCTGCTCATCGGCCAGATTCCAAAGTTCGTCGCGCAGCACCGGATCGTGCGCCTCGTGGCGGACAAAGATGAGTTCCAGCGGAATCGTCTTGGGCGCGGCCCGCGGGCGATCGGCCGCCACGGTCGCAGTCGGCTCGTGTGCCGTGTCGGACCACAGTCCAGCACGACACCCGCCTGCGGCAAGCAGGGCGAGACAGACGGCTGCGGCGTTCCGTATCGCGCGGTCGAGCATGACGCCGGTGACGCAAAGGAGGCTGGCGAGGGGGGGGAAGGTAGGGAGACCAGCCGCGTGCGTCAACGCCGGGTGAATTGCAGCGACGCCACGATGCCGTGCATCAAGAAGCCCCCGGCGGAAGCCGGGGGATACGCGGTTCTTTCGGCGCTCGCCCGGACGTTACAACACCGCTTTGACGGCGTTGGTAAA
>JAPLNQ010000080.1 GCA_026401075.1 Planctomycetia bacterium | reverse complement strand
GTGTCGCGTTCTGGAGCTACAGCCTGCGGCTCGTACCAAATCGCGCCGCCCTCACCCGGCCCGGTGGCTTCGGCCATGGCACCTAACGTAGGACGACGCGATCTTGGTCGGCCGTCGCGGCAGTCACCGTGCCAATCTTCCAATTCTCGGAGCCGAGGTCGGCCAGCTGCCGCTGGATGCTGTCAGCGAAGTGCGGCGACACGACGAGCACCATGCCCACGCCCATGTTGAAGACGCGGTCCATCTCGGCCGGATCGATGCCGCCGAGCTTCTGCACCCAGGGAAACACGCCCGGCACCTGCCACGATCCACGCTCGAGTTGGACCTGCACATGGTCGGGTACGATCCGGGCTAGATTCTCGACCAGACCGCCGCCGGTGATGTGGGCGATGCCGTGCACGACCTGCTTCACGCGGTAGTGACGGAGCACCGCCTTCACCGGCCGGGCATAGAGCCGCGTCGGTTCGAGCAGCAGGTTATTGACGGTCTTGTTGCCGAGCGACGCGATCCGATCGTCTCCCTTCAAGCCGCCCATCTCGAAGACGGCCTTCCGCACGAGGCTGTAGCCGTTGGAATGAAACCCGCTCGAGGCGATGCCGATGGCAACGTCGCCCGGCTGGATCTGCCGGCCGTCGACGACCCGCGACCGCTCGACCACGCCCACGCAGAAGCCGGCGAGGTCGTAGTCACCGCCGTGGTACATGTCGGGTAGGATCGCCGTCTCGCCCCCGACGAGCGCACATTCGCATTCCACGCAGGCATCGGCGATGCCCCGCACGATCTGCTCCAGGAGCGCCGGATCGTCGTGCGACATGGCCACATAGTCGAGGAAGAAGAGCGGTTCGGCACCGGTGCAGAGGGCGTCGTTAACGCTCATCGCCACCAGATCGATGCCAACCGTGTGGTGGACTGCGGCGTTGACCGCGACCTTCAGCTTCGTGCCCACGCCGTCGGTGCAGGAGACGAGCGTCGGGTCGACATAGCCGCGGGCAAACAGCCCCGGCAGGTCGAGCGCAAAGAGGGCGGCGAATCCCCCCTCCTGGCTCATCACCCGCGGGCACTGCGTCCGCCGCATGTGCGCGGGCAGGCGGGCCATACCTTCGCGGTAGAGCTCGAGATTGACGCCGGCGCTGGAATAGGTTGCTCCGCTCACGCCACGTATCTTCACCGCGAAGCGGCGGGCCGCAAGCCCGCCCCGTGGTCCCGCGGTGATCGGCCCCGGCCGCATCCACCACCGCCCGAAAGAGCACGGAATGGTATGATCCCCGCCATGCCATCCCGGAAGCCCACGGCTGTCGTTAAGCGTGCCCATGCAGAGCAGCCGCTGCCGCCGCTGCAGTTCAGCCACCCGCTGCCCTACGGCGCGTTGCTGAGGGACCGATGCGGCCCGCAGGCCCAGGGTGTGCAATTTGTCGTCTACAGTCGCTCGGCCACGTCGATGCGGGTGCTGCTCTACAACGCGGTCGATGACCCCGAGCCGTCGGAGGTGATCGCCCTCGACCCCAACAAAGACCGTTGGGGGGATATCTGGAGCATCTTCGTTCCGGGAATACACGAGGGCCAGCTCTATCACTTTCAAGCCGACGGGCCGTTCGATCCCGAGCGGGGCCAGCGGTTCGACGGGCAGGCTCGGCTCATCGATCCCTATTCGCGGGCGCTTGCCGGCCACTTTCTGCCTGGCACCGACGGCATCATCCGGCCCCCGAAGAGTGTGGTGGTCGACGACTCCTTCGACTGGCAGGGAGATCGACACCTGCGGCGCGGTCTGGCCGACACCGTCATCTATGAAATGCACGTCCGCGGCTTCACGGCCAGTCCGACGAGCGGCGTCACCCATCCGGGCACGTACCTGGGTGTCATTGAAAAGATTCCGTATCTCAAGTCACTCGGTGTGACGGCGGTCGAGCTGATGCCGGTGCACGAGTTTCCCATGGAGCTGCCCAGCGGCGTCCGGCCCGACCAGTTCAACTACTGGGGCTACGACCCACTGGCCTTCTTCGCTCCACACCGCGGCTACGCGGCGGGGAAGGAGCCGGGCTGCCAGGTTCGCGAATTCAAGGAGATGGTCCGGGCCCTCCATGCCGCCGGCATCGAGGTGATTCTCGACGTCGTCTTCAACCATACCGCCGAGGGCAACCACCTCGGGCCCACGCTCTCGTTCAAGGGGCTGGAGAACCGCGTCTATTACATGCTCGGTGACGCCGGCTACTACCGCAACTACACCGGCTGCGGCAACACGATCAACGGCAATCACCCGATCGTCCGCGAACTGATCTTCCTCTGCCTGCGGCACTGGGTGCACAACTACCACATCGACGGCTTCCGATTTGATCTGGCAAGCGTGCTCAGCCGCGACCGCAATGGCGACATCCTGCCGAATCCGCCGATCGTCGAGCTGATCACCGAAGACCCGATGCTCGCCGATACGAAGATCATCGCCGAGGCCTGGGATGCGGCCGGGGCCTACCAGGTGGGCTCGTTCGCCAGCCTGCGGTGGGCGGAGTGGAACGGCCGCTACCGCGATGACATCCGCCGCTACTGGCGGGGCGACTACGCGCAGACAGGCCACCTCGCCACGCGGCTGGCCGGGTCCAGCGACCTCTATGGCGACGACGGCCGGCAGCCCTATCACAGCATCAACTTCATCACCTCCCACGACGGCTACACGCTGAACGACCTCGTCTCCTACCAAGACAAGCACAACGAGGCCAATGGCGAGGGCAATCGCGACGGCGACAACAACAGCTTCTCCGACAACTACGGGTTCGAGGGGCCGACCAAACGGGCCGACATCGAGGCGGTCCGGTCGAGGCAGATCCGCAACATGCTCGCCACGCTGCTCTTGAGCCAGGGCGTGCCGATGGTGCTGGCCGGCGACGAATGCCGCCGCACGCAGCAGGGCAACAACAACGCCTACTGCCAGGACAACGAGGTCTCCTGGTTCGACTGGACGCTCGTCGATACCCATGCCGACCTCGTGCGGTTCACGAGGGAGCTGGTGCGGTTGCGGCTCGACAACCCCACGCTCCGCCGGCGCATATTCCTCGTGGGAGGGGCGAGCGAGGCGGGAGGGCTGCCCGACGTGGAGTGGTTCGCCCCGGATGGCAGCCATGTCGACTGGTATGCGGCCGACGCGAGTCTCGTCTGCTTCTTCGGTGCTCCGTCGCGGGAAAAGCTGGTCCAGGAAAACGACCTGGCGGCGGGTGGCATGGAGGGTAGGCCGCGGCACGTGCTGATCTTCACGCACGCCGGATCGTTGCCCCGCCGATTCGAATTTCCCCGGCCTGCGGCCATCGCATCACTCCCGTGGCGGCTGTTCATCGACACCCGGCGGTCCGCCCCGGACGACATCTTCGCCCTCGGGCAAGGGCCTCTGGCCGACGTCTCGCAGCCGCTCGAACTGGTGGAGCGATCGCTGGTCTGCTTCGTGGCAGACCCTGAGCCGGACCGTAGGGGAATTACCTATGTGCCAAGATGATCGGTATGATGAGGGGAATCCGTGCCCCCAAACCACCCTGTCAGGAGATGCGTGATGCGTGCGTCTATGAGCTGTGACCGAAGCCCTTTTGGCGTTCTCCTCGGCATGCTGTCTGTCGGCGTTCTGTCTATCGGCGTGCTGGGCTGCAGTCCTACCGCGGCCCCCGTGTCCCCGGCCAAGGCGGTCACCGTGCATGCGGACCACGACAAGCATGACAAGCATGACGATCACGGCAAAGACGACGACCATGACCATGGCAAGCCCGCCGCGAAAGACCATGATGATCACGACGACCACGATGATCACGACCACGCCCACCCGGAAACGCTGGCCGCCGGTGTGGCGGAGCTTGAAACCATGTGGGGCCACGTCAAGGCGGCGTTGAAGGCAGATGATCGCGAGAAGGCCGACGAAAAGGTGCACGCGGTCGGCCACCTGCTCGAGGATTTCGAGAAACTGCTCGCCAAGGAAAAGGCAGAGGCGCAGGAAGCGGGCAAGAAGGCCACCCAGGAGGTGTTTGACTGTTTCGACAAGCTCGACGAGGCCTTCCACGGCGACGAAGACGCACTCAAGAAGCTCGATCTCGACGCGCTGGGCGAACGGCTCGAGACGGCCATCAAGTCGCTCAAGTCACTGGCGACCGGGGAGACGAAGTAGTCGACGTCGAAGGCCACGTATTTCGGCGAACCCATTCAAGGAGGATTTGTATGGTGGCAAGTCAGGTGATGCGGCGGATCTGGCTGGTGGCGTCATTCGCGATGGTGACCACCATGGCCGCGGTGCAGCCAGCGGTGTGCATGGCGCTGGAGATCGACCCGGCGACCGTTCGCAACCAGTTGGTGCTGCCCGCCGAGCCGGCTGGGGCGATCACGCCGACGGCGGCCAAGGAGAAGCTCACGAAGGATCCGCAGCCGATCGTGATTGCCGGCCGCATCGGGGCCCGGGGCGGCATGGAGCCGTTCCTGGAAAACAAGGCGTCGTTCGTGCTCGTGGAGATTCCGAACGACGATCATGCCAAGAAGCCCGGCCACGACAATGACAACTGCCCGTTCTGCAAGAAGCGTCAGGCCAACTCGCCGATGACGGCCGTGCAGTTTGTGGGCGCCGACGGCAAGGTGCTTCCGGTCGATGCCCGGAAGCTGTTCAACGTCGCCAAGGGATCCGATGTCGTGGTCCGCGGTCAGGGCGTCTTCGACCCGAAGCTGGCGATCCCGGTGATCCAGCTCACGGCCGATGGGGTGTTCGTTCGCCCACCCGCCAAATAGCAGTCGCCATGCCAACAGCCTTCAAGGAGTGGGCGGTCATCTGTCGGGCGCTCGCGCAGGGCCGGCAGTGGGTGATTCTCCGCAAGGGCGGGATCGTGGAGCCGGGCGGGCAGTTCGAATTAACGCACCGGGAGTTTCTGCTGATGCCCACGTTTCTCCACCAGTCGGCCGAGAGCCTCGTGCCGGAGGCCCGCGACCTGCTCGTCGACATTGATGCCGACCGGCCCCCGGAGGGGACGGTGGTGTTTCGGCATCGGGCCCGCGTGATCGACGCGGTGCGAATCGAATCACTCGACGCAATGGCGCGGTTTCGGGGCGAGCATGTCTGGGCGGATCATGTGGTGGAGGAGCGGTTTCACCGTTGGCGCGACGAACTGCACGTGCTCACGGTGGAGGTGTCGGCGTTGCCGGAGCCGCTCGTCGTGCGGTGGCGAGAATCCTTCGGTGGCTGCAAATCTTGGGTGGACGTCTAGTCAGACCACCGACCCCGCCTCGTCGACGAATGGCTTCAGGATCGCGGCGATCGTGCCGTTCCATTTCCAGAGGTGGCTGGATCGTCGCTCCCGACCTGCCCCGGCCGTGCCGGTGCGGTGCAGCCAGTAGGACTCGCCCGCGTTGATCGGCCACTGGGCAAGCTTCGGCCACCACTGCGGCGGCACGCGGGTCTTCATCCAGCTCCAGTGGGCGATGTGCAGCCGGTAGTCGTCGTCGGGCTGCCGCATGCACCACTGCCGATATTCAAGCTCCGTCACGCAGGCGAACCGGTCGCGAAGCTGACGGACGAGCGGATCGTCGCGATCGAGCAGTTCGGCGGCCGCGGCACAGCCGGCCGCGGTGGTCGTGATCACGATCGCCGGCTCGGGGTCGATGCTTCCACCGGCGGCCCGCCCTCCCGCCGCGGCATCGGCAGCCCGCTCAGCGAGCAGCCAGGAGAGTTCCGTGTCGAACCAAGCGACCAGATGGGCGGCCAGCAGGGCCCGCTCCGCGGCGATCTCGACGGCTGGCCGCTCGTCACTTCGCCCGCCGATTCGGGCGGCGCTGGCATGCGCCCGCAGCCCCTCGACCCAGGCCTCTGATTCAGGTGTCATCGGCATCGTTCCCGTGTGGAAGTCCCTGAGCATACGCTGTCTGTCCAGCCGGCGGAGACGGTATGCTCGCCACGATTGAACTCTGGCTCGGCCCCCCGGACCTATTCAGGTGCGTCCATGTCGCCATCCCAGGCCCCAACTGCGTCCCAGCCTGATGTCATCGTCATCATGGGGGTCGCCGGCTGTGGCAAGACGGCCGTGGGGAAACTCCTGGCCGAGCAGTTGGGGATCGAGTTCTTCGACGCCGACGCGTTCCACTCGCCGGAAAACGTCGCGATCATGCGTCAGGGAATTCCGCTTGATGACGAGAAGCGGGGGCCGTGGCTCGACACGTTGGCCGGCCTGATCAACACGGCCATTGCCGATCGCCGCGGCATCGTGCTGGCCTGCTCAGCGCTGAAACGCTACTACCGCAGCCGCCTCGGCGTCGGGAAGCCGCATGTGAGGCTCGTGCACCTCGACGGCCCGGAGGACCTGCTCCGCGAACGCATCGAGCAGCGCACAGGGCACTTTATGCCCGCCTCGCTACTGGCGAGTCAGTGTGCGCTGCTCGAGCGTCCAACGGTGGATGAGGCGGCGATCATCATCGACATCGCCCCTCCACCGGAAACAATCGTCCGCGGCATCAGGGCGGCGTTGAGCCAGCCATGATGCGAATCAGCCCCTGTCGCCCGTGCGACGAGGGGCTGATTCCTTACCGGAGACGGTTTACTTGTTGAGGAACTGCTGACGCAGCCACTCGTTCTTCCGCTTCTCGAGCTCGATGAGCTTGGCGACTGGGCCCTTGCGAGCGCCGCTGGCCTGGCTGTTCTGGGCGGCAGAGGCAGTGCTGGCGATGACGAGGCTGGAGATGATCGCGACGGCGAGAAGAATCTTACGCATGAGGAGGCTCCTACTTGGGGGGGCTACGAACGGGGGGAGGGCGACGGTCGCCGGCGGGCACAGTGCCCGCCAGACAGACCGGGTGATTCGCTCATCGTCGCCGCGGCGGGCGGTTCATCAACGAGGTATTTCGCGGCGTTGCACCAGATATAAACGATATCGACCGTGCGCACGGCACGTCGGGCACTCGCGGCATAAACCGTCGCGAGCGTGTCTTTCGGCTGACCAGGCGGAAAGAAATTATCTTGACAGTTCGCCAGAGTGTGCTTATTTTCGACAAAGGCGGGCCTGGGGTTTCGTTGATGGACGGGCCGTATCAATCAAGAGGGGGGTGTCATGGACCACTGGATGAACCGGGGCAGACGCAACATGCCACGACGCTCGCGAGGACGACTCGCATCGGGAACGGATCACGGTTTCACGCTCGTGGAACTGCTTGTCGTGATCGCGATCATCGGCATCCTCGTCGGCCTTCTCCTGCCTGCCGTGCAGGCGGCTCGCGAGGGATAAAGCAACCCCTCTTCTGTAAATGCCGGGATGAGCAGGCGGGTCATCTGGCTTTCATGTTCAGGTAAGACCTTTCTGTTTCCCAGTCG
>JAPLNQ010000207.1 GCA_026401075.1 Planctomycetia bacterium | reverse complement strand
GCCGGATCGTCCATTCCCTCTGCGCGAGGTTCACGCGGTCGGACCGCTCGATCAGTTCGATCTCCTGCACCGTCCGCCACATGCCGCGGTAGCGCACGAAGCCGCGGGCAGTCATCAACTCCTGCGGGCTCAGGCGTTGCTCTGCCGAGGTGTCGGCAACCGAGGCGGGCTCGTCGCCAATGACGACCCCCTGCAGCGACGCCGTCATCATCAGCACCGCGGCGACGATCCGGGGACAAAATCGCATGGCATGCCCTGCTGAAGGACGGGTCTCAGGAAAGTCTATCGGCAGGGCAGGTCGCGAGAAAAAAGGTGACGGCCACCTTTTTCGCATCACAGGCCGCTGGCGGCATTTTGGATCGCCCCGAGGTAGGACGAAAAGATACGAAACACGATCACGACAATCAGCCCCGCCACGACAGCCCAGACGAGAAAGCCGGCCCCCTTGGCTGCGGCCTCGAAGCCATCCCGAGCCTCTTCGTCGAACTGGCCCGCCAGTCGTTCGAGCACTTCGGACGTGTTGCCGGTGGCCTCGCCGACGGCGATGGTTTCGAGCACCCGCGGGGGAAACCGCTGCGTCTGGTCGAGCGCCAACGCCAGCGTCGCCCCGCCGCGCAGCCGCTCCTCGACCAATTCCGTGTCGACGGCAAGCCCTGGCGCCACGCTCGATGCCAGCGTGAGTAGCCGGCCGATGTCGAGGCCCACGCCGCTTGCCAGCGAGGCGGCGCGACACCAGGTGGCCGCTTCGGCGGCGCGGGATGCTGACCCGATCACCGGGATGCGATCGACGACCAGTCGCACGATGCCATGTCGCCGCCAGTTGGCCACCGCCTGCCCAAAGAGCAGCCTGCCGACAAGAGCCACGCCGGCGACAGACGCAAGGTAGATGATCAGGCCGCGTGTGCCGCGGAGACCGATTCGCAGGATGTCGTGCGACATCATGCCCGCCATGAAGATGAGAAACCCGACGACCACGATCGCCACAGCGAGTTGGAACGCCGGGCCCGCCAGACTGCGTCGCAATTCTCGCGTCGTGCGGATGCCGCGATGGAGCACGCTCGCGAGTTCGCGGAGCGTCTCCGCCTCGTGGCCGGTGCGGTCTCCGACAGCGACCATGCCGCGGACGAGCGGCGAAAATGTGTCGCCAGCGGCGGCGAGCGCCTCGGCCAACGGATTCCCTTCCGCGAGCGACTTCGCCACCTGCTCCATCCGCGGCCGCCACGCAGCGGGAGTGCGGGCCATCTCCATCTGCCACGCCCGCCGCATGTCGATCCCCGCCCCGAGCGCGACGGCGAGTCGACCGAGCATGTCGGCCACCATCGTCCGCGGCATCTCACGGCGTGTGAACATGGGGGGAGTGTATGTTTTTGTTCGCCCACGTGGGGACACGTTTTCAACGTGTCCGTTGCCCGCCTCCCCCGTGGCGGCAAGTTTTTAACTTGTCCGTTGCCGCGGTATCGATTCCACAAGTTAAAAACTCGTGGCCACGGGGCAAAACAGAAGGCCGGGGCGGCACATGCCGAAATACGCACGGGCGGGACGGACGAGTTGAAAACGTGCCGCTACGGGGCTGGTGGCTGGCCCCGTCTCCCGCATCTGCTAAAAACTTGGCGGCATACCATCATTCCCCTCCGCGACCGTCGCCCCCATGAAAGCCCCACAAGCACACTGGCCGACCGTCGCCATCGTGGGCGTGGGCATGATCGGGGGCTCGATCAGCTTGGCACTGAAGGCGAGAAAACTCGTCGGCCGCGTGATCGGCGTGGGCCGCTCGGCCGCTTCCCTGGCCGAGGCGAAACGGCTCCACGCGATCGAGGAAGCCGCCACCGATATCGGCTCGGCGGTCGCTGCGGCTGATCTGGTCGTGGTCGCGACCGGAGTGGCGTCGATCCCTTGGATTCTCGACGAGGTCGATGCCGCCGTGCGGCCTGGCACACTGCTGACCGACGCGGGCAGCACGAAGGCCCGCATCGTCGCCGCCTGGGAGAAGCGTCGCCGTTCACGCCGTAGCCGCTTTGTCGGAGCGCACCCCGTGGCAGGCAGCCACCGCCGCGGGCCAACCGCCGCTGATCCCCAGCTGTTCACGGGACGGGTCACGATCGTCACGCCCGCCGCAGCCACGCCGGCCGACGATGTGGAAGAGGTCTGCGGCTTCTGGTCGGCCCTCGGCTCCACCGTCTACACGATGCCCCCTCGCGACCACGACCGGATCCTCGCCATGACGAGCCACGCGCCGCATGTCGTGGCCGCCGCCATCGCCGCGGCCACGCCGGCCGAAGCGCGGCAGTTCACGGCCGGCGGCTGGCGCGATACCACGCGGATCGCCGCGGGTGATCCCGAACTCTGGGCCGACATCCTCCTCGACAATGCGGCGCCGGTGGCCAAGGCGCTGTCGCGGATCGCCAGCATCACCGAAAAGATTCTCGGTGCGCTCGAATCGAGCGACCGTCGCCGACTCGTGTCTTTGCTCACGCGTGCCAAGGAAGACCGCGATGCTGTGGGAAGTTGACGTCCATCTCCGTGATGCCACCGGCGACCATGCCGCACGGGCGCTCGTTGCCGGTGCCACCGAACTGGGTATCACCGGCTGCACGCATGCCAAGACCGCGACCGGCTGGCTGATCGAGGGCGATCTGTCGCGGGCCGACGTCGAGCGGCTCGCCGCCGCGGTGCTCGCCGATCCCGTCACGGAAACCTTCGCGGTGGCGGAAGCGGGCGATGCCGCGCTCGTGGCACCCGCCGCGCTCGGCTTGTCGCCGGCCGACGCCGCCGGTCTGCCGACCGTGCTCCACGTGCTGCCCCGCGCGGGCGTTACCGATCCGGCCGCCGAGACCGCACTCGAAGCCTGCGGCCTGCTGGGCCTGCGCCCGTCGGCGGTCCGCAGCGTGCGGAAATACTGGCTGCCCGCGCTCGGCACGGCGGAGGCCGATCGTCTGGCCTGGAAACTCCTGGCCAGCGAGGCGATCCACGATGTCGTGATCGGCCCACTGCCGCACCGCACGCTGGCCGGCGGCCGTCCGTGGACGTTCTCCCAGGAGACGGTCCGCCTCACAGGACTCGACGACGCGGCGCTCGACAAGCTCAGCCGCGACCGCTGCCTCGCCCTCTCGGCCGCCGAACTCCATGCCGTCCGCGACCACTTCCAGAGCCTTGGCCGCGACCCCCTCGAGATCGAACTGGAGACGATCGCGCAGACCTGGAGCGAGCACTGCTGCCACAAGACGCTCGGCAGCCCGATCGATCATGTCGGCCCGTCAGGCGCCGTGCGGTACGACAATCTCCTCAAGGAAACGGTGTTTGCGTCGACGCGGAAGGTGCGGGAGCGACTCGGCCCCAATGATTGGTGCGTGAGCGTGTTCCGCGACAACTCGGGCGTGGTGCGATTCGATGGCGACCACGACATCTGCGTGAAGGTTGAAACGCACAATCATCCCTCGGCGATCGAGCCCTACGGCGGCGCGGCCACCGGGCTCGGTGGCGTGATCCGCGACGTGCTCGGCACAGGCCTCGGCGCCAAGCCGATCGCCAACCTCGACGTCTTCTGCGTCGGCCGGCCCGACACCCCCGCCGCCGACCTGCCGCCGGGCGTGATTCATCCCCGCCGGCTGCTGGCGGGTGTTGTGGCTGGAGTCCGCGACTACGGCAACCGCATGGGCATCCCCACGATCGCCGGCGCCGTCGCCTACGATCCTGGCTACATCGGCAACCCGCTGGTCTTCTGCGGCACGGTGGGCATCATGCCGCGCAACTCGGCCGACGCCGCCGTGCAGGTGGGCGATCTGGTGGTCGTGGCCGGCGGGCGGACCGGCCGCGACGGCATCCACGGCGCCACCTTTTCGAGCGTCGAACTGTCGAGCGACAGCGAGAGCCAGTCGGGCGGCTCGGTGCAGATCGGTCACGCCATCCACGAGAAGATGCTCGTCGACTTCGTGCTGGAGGCGTCGCGGCAGCGGCTCTTCACCGCCATCACCGACTGCGGCGCCGGCGGGCTCTCGAGCGCCGTGGGCGAGATGGCCGCCACGCTCGGTGCAGAGGTCGACCTCGACCGCGTGCCACTGAAGTATGACGGCCTCTCCGCCACCGAGGCCTGGATCTCGGAGGCACAGGAGCGGATGGTGCTCGCCGTCGCGCCGGCCGACTGGGAGAAGCTCTCCAAGATCGCGGCCGACGAGGGGGTGGAGGCCACGGCCATCGGCACCTTCACCGGTGCGGGCAGACTCCTGCTCCGCTGGCAGGGCCGGACGGCCGGTGAACTCGACTGCCACTTCCTCCACGAGGGCAGGCCGCGGCGGAGGCTCGCGTCGCGCTACGTGCCACCGGCTGTGGAACCGACTGCGTGGACGCTCCGCGCCGACGACTCGCTCACCGCCAGCCTGCTCGACGTGCTCGCGGCGCCCGACGTGGCCAGCAAGGAATGGATCATCCGACAGTACGACCACGAGGTGCAGGGCTGCAGCATCGTCAAGCCGCTGCTCGGGCCGGGCGCCGGTCCCGCCGATGGCACTGTCGTCCGTGGCGTGCTCGGCCGTGACCGCGGCATCGTGCTGGGCGTCGGCCTCCGCCACCGACTGGGCCCTCTCGATCCCTACCAGATGGCGGCTGGCGGCATCGTCGAAGCGATGGCCAACGCGATTGCCGTCGGCGCCGACCCCGCACGGATCGCCCTGCTCGACAACTTCTGCTGGGGCGACTGTCGCCGCGAGGAATCGCTCGGCACGCTCGTGGAGGCCTGCCGTGCCTGCCACGACATGGCGGTCGCATTCGCGGCACCTTTCGTGAGCGGCAAGGACAGCCTCAACAACGTGTTCGCTTGGACCGACGCGGCCGGCACGCACCATGAGCGGTCGATCCCGCCCACACTGCTCGCGACGGCGATGGGGCAGGTGGAGGATGTGCACCGCGCGATTACTCCCGACCTCAAGCAAGTGGGCAATCGGCTGGCGATCGTGGGCCTCTCACGGAGCGAACTGGCCGGCAGTCAGCTCGAACTCGTGGGCCGTGTCCATGGCGGGCGGGTGCCGCAGGTCGATGCGGCGGCCTGCCGTGAGGTATTTGCGGCGGTGGCGGCCACCCAACGGGCGGGGCTCGTGGCCGCCTGCCACGACTGCTCCGACGGCGGACTCCTGACCGCGGTGGCCGAGATGGCGATCGCCGGCGGCTCAGCCGCACGGATCACACTCGCCGACGTGCCGATGGAGGCCGATGGCTCCGCCGGGAAGGGCTCCGCTCTGCATCGCGATCTCGCGATCGCCTTCACCGAGACGCCGGGCCGCTTCGTCTGCGAAGTGCCTGCCGCGCTCGCCGAGCGGTTTGCGGTCGAGATGAGCCAGCGCAATCAGACGCAGAAGGTGCCGTGGGCATGGATCGGTACCGTCGTCGCAGGCGACCGGCTGGAGATCGTCTCCACCGTCGGGTCGGCCACGACGGTGCCGGTGGCGAGCCTCGCCCGGGCCTGGCGGGGAGGAGCGTGAGCATGCTGTCACCACGGGCAATAATCTTGCGGGCACCGGGCACCAACTGCGACCACGAAACGGCGCATGCCTTCGAGCGGGCCGGCGCGATCGCCCGCCGCGTGCACGTGCACGCGCTGGCACAGAAGCCGTCGCTTGCCGACGCCTTTCAGATCCTCTGCATCCCGGGCGGATTCTCCTACGGCGACGACATCGCCAGTGGGCGAATCTTCGCGCTCGAACTGAAGTCGCGGCTCGCTGAGAGCCTGGCAAAGTTCCGCGACCGTGGCGGGCTCATCCTCGGCATCTGCAACGGCTTTCAGGTGCTCCTGCAGACAGGCCTGCTGCTGGCCGATCCGATCTCGGGGGCAGCCCGCGCGAGCCTCGCCCACAACACATCCGGCCAGTTCCTCGACCGCTGGGTGCATCTGCAGGCAGTACCGGGCCGCTGTGTGTTTCTGCAGGGCATGGATCGGTTCGAACTGCCGGTCGCCCACGGCGAGGGCCGGTTCGTGACGCGGTCCCCTGAAGACTTCGCGGCGTTCGACGCCACGGGCCAACTCGTGCTGCGGTACGCGGCCGACGCGTCGGGCACATCGTCGAACCCCAACGGCGCGATGGGGGATGTGGCGGGCGTCTGCGACGAGACGGGCCGCATCCTCGGCCTGATGCCCCACCCCGAGCGGTTCATCGACGCAGTGCAGCAGCCGGCGTGGAACGGCCACCTCGATCCGGCCGCCGCCGGCGCCGGCCTGCCCTTCTTTACCAACGCCGTCAAAGCGGTGTTGTAACGTCCGGGCGAGCGCCGAAAGAACCGCGTATCCCCCGGCTTCCGCCGGGGGCTTCTTGATGCACGGCATCGTGGCGTCGCTGCAATTCACCCGGCGTTGACGCACGCGGCT
>JAPLNQ010000060.1 GCA_026401075.1 Planctomycetia bacterium | reverse complement strand
CGGTCGCGGTCGTGACGTCGATCATGAGCAGGGCAGCCACGATCGAAAGGGCGGTCGCGATCTTCATGATTCGGCTCCTTATTCGGCTCCTCCCTGGGCTGTTTGTGCCACGGCGGATCCGGTCGGTTGTTGCCATGTCGGCTTGTCTTGTGGGGGCGTGTCTCGCGGGGGCGTGTCTCTGGTTCAGCTCGCGTCCGGGCTTGCCGTGTTCGAGGCCTCGTCAGCGAGGGCAACTACGAGCCAACGGGGTGGCGGTGCGGCAGCGGATGCCTGGTCGTCGCCATCGGCCGCGGCGTCGGCCGTCTCTGCATCCGTCCCGCCCTGTTCCCGCTGGAGTTCCCGTTGCGGTTCCCGCTGCAGTTCCATCCACCGGGATGCCAGAAGGTCGATTTCGCCCTCGCGACGGGGGTCGTTCCGCGGTAGACCGGTCACGAGCAGCCCAATGACGGCCGCCGCAAGCGTGCCGCCGGCGACCGTCATCGCGGCCCGTCGCATGCTCCGCGATTGCCGCAGTTGCGGGCGGGCCGCCACCAGCGGACCTCCCGGGACCGCCGCGGCCGCCGTCGCGGGATCATCTTGCATTCCGGGCTTGGCGATCTGACCGGCGGAAGCGAGCCGGATCGTCGCACCCTCGAGCCGCAGGTACGCGGCGAGCGTTCGCCGGGCCGCCGGGGAGGCGGCGAGCCGTTCGGCCAGATGCCGCTGTTCGGCTGCGTCGAGGCCGCCGTCGAGATGCCGGGTGATCAGGCTGTCGAGTTCGCGGTTCGGCGGCTCAGCCGATCGTTCGTCCGTGGGATCTGTGAGGTTCATCGAGACATTCCCCGTGGGTGCGTCATCTTCGATTGCACGCAGTCGTGCAGGAGCCTGCGGGTCCGCGACAACGACCGCTGCACGGCCGCGGCGGTCCTGCCAACCGCCGAGGCAATGTCATCGAACGAGGCGCGGACCTCGTACCGCATGGCGACCATCCGTCGCGCGGTTTCCGGAAGCCGGCTCGCGCAATCCTTCAGGGCTTCGAGTTCCCGCTGTCGCTCGATTGAGTCGGTGTTGTCCTCGTCGAATGCGCGATCGATCTGCTCCAGGAGCTCGGGCTCCGTCGGAGCGAAGCGGGCGGCACGCCCTTTCGCCCGCAGGTAGTGCAGGGCCTGCCGCCGTACGATCTCCTTCGCCCAGGCGCGAAAATCACGCACCGGCTCTGCACCGGAGCCGTCGGCGTACTGCATCACGACGACGGCCGCGTTCTGGAAGATCTCCTCCGCCGCGTCGAGGTCTCGAACCATGGCCATCAGGTAGGCCATGAAGTCGGATTGGTGCCGCAGGAGATCGCGAATCAGCCGGGGATCGCTCATGGGAAGAGACGCAGGGTGAGGGTTCTTGGTGGGATTTTCTTGGTTGGATTGTGGGGCGTTCGGTCCGCGGGCGTAGGTTCAACGCCAGCGGACCGCGCCGGGGGCTCCGCGAAGGAACCCCCGGCAGCGGCGCTACCGGCTGGGCCGGGCTACGCGGCCCTACCGCGGCTGCTGGCATTCTTGCCGTTCTTGACCCGCGTGTCGCCCTGGGCCTTCTGCTCCCGCTCCTTCTTGACAGCTTTCTTGGCAGCGGGCTTCGCCTTGACCTTGGCAGCGGGCTTCGCCTTGACCTTGGCAGCAGGCTTTGCGGTCGTCATCTCCGTCGACTGGCCCATGATTGGCGTCGAGGGCTTGCTGCCGGACTTGTCGGCGGCATGCGCAAGGCCCATCGGTCCGGCGAACGCCACCATCACCATCCCCGCCACCATTACCGCCACCAGGGATCGAATCGTCTTCATCACGCACGTCCTTTCGTAGACATCTTTCGTGGTTCTTCGGGGAATTTCGTGGCACTGTTTGGCGGATTCGGGACCGGCGATGGCTTAGATTGGTGGGATGGAAACACTTGCCACCCACTACGCCCGACTGCTGGGAACCGACGACTCCTGGCGGGT
>JAPLNQ010000078.1 GCA_026401075.1 Planctomycetia bacterium | reverse complement strand
GGTGCGTGATCAGGCGATCGCGGGGCTGTCGCAGGCGGCCGCGGTGCGGGCGGTGCGGTCCTTCGCCCAGAAGGTCCCCGGCATGATGGCGGTGCCCTCGCCGTCGGCGTCGAAAAACCGGCTCATCTACGATGCCCGTAAGAAGGACCGGCTCCCGGGAAAACTCGTGCGGAGCGAGGGAGACAAGAAGTCGGCCGATGTGGCGGTGAATGAGGCGTATGACTTCTCAGGTGACACCTACGATTTCTACAAGGAGGTGTTTGGTCGCAACTCGCTCGATGGCAACGGCATGACGCTGCTATCGAGCGTGCATGTGGGGGAGTCGGACGGCTCGGGGAAGTTCCAGCCGATGGACAACGCCTTCTGGGACGGCGGCCAGATGGCGTATGGGGATGGCGACGGCCAGATTTTCCAGCGGTTCACGCGGTCGCTCGACGTGGTGGCCCACGAACTCACGCACGGCGTGCAGTCGTTCACGAGCAATCTTGAGTATCGTGGCCAGTCGGGGGCACTCAACGAGCACTTTTCGGACGTGTTTGGTGTGCTCGTGCGGCAGTGGCGGCGGGGAGAAACGGCCGAGAAGGCGAGCTGGCTGATCGGCGTGGAGGTGTTGGTGACGGCGCCGACGCGGCGGGCGATCCGCGACATGGAAAACCCCGGCAAGGCCTATGAAGACGATCCCGATCTGGGCACCGACCCGCAGCCGGACCACATGAAAAACCTCTACACGGGCGGGTCTGACAATGGCGGCGTGCACCTCAATTCGGGGATTCCGAACCGGGCGTTTGCGCTGGTCGCCAAGTCCTTGGGCGGGAATGCCTGGGAGACGGCGGGGCAAATCTGGTTTGACGCGATGCTGCAGCTTTCGCGGAACAGTCAGTTTAAGGATATGGCCTCGATCACGGAGCAGATCGCCGGCGACACGAGCCGCTTTGGCAAGGACACCAAGAAGGCGGTCAAGGAGGCGTGGAAGAAGGTGGGGCTGTAGAGCGGGGCGATCCCCCGGCTTACGCCGGGGGCTTTTATTGGGACGGGGTGCTTCGCCCCATCCAAGCCCGCTCCCTGTCGCCCGCTCCCCATCCAAGCCCGCGATTCCCTCGCTCGCGCGTCGGGCTTCATGAAAGTGGATCGCGTCCTCATCCTTGCCGCCGCATCGGCCGTCATAGGTGACCTCGGTCGCCGCCGGTTGTATGATCAAAGGCGGTGCTATGAGGCAGGGCGAGTCAAAGCCGGACACACAGCCATGCAGAATCCTCCCGACTGGTGGAGTTTTGAGCTGGAATTGAGTGGGCACATCCTAGATCGCATGCTAGATCGAGGGTTTTCGGAGGCAGATTTGCGGTTGATGTTCGAAACCGCGAGCCTGATGCGGGCAGGGCGGCTTGATGGTCGCTGGATTGTTGAGACCACTCACCAGCGAGAGTCTTGGGAAATCGTCGTCGAACCTGACTACGCGGATCGTGTCATCGTTGTTGTGACCGCTTATCGAAGGGGCGTGAAATGAAGAGTGCCTATCTGAATGTCACGTATCGCCATGGCCGCCCAATCGCGGCTTATTATCATTTGCCGAGGCGTTCAGGAGATGTGGTAGCGACAACAGACGAGGCAGGCGAAGGCATGCTCGTCGACTACGCAGCGGACGGTCGCCCCATCGGGATTGAGATCACCGAGCCGACACTTTTGGACCCCGTTGATTTTGATCGGCTTCTTTCTTCGCTTGGGTGTGAACCTGCTGCTCGCGAGGACCTCGCCCCGTTGGTCGCGGCCTGATCGCTTGGTGCGAAGACGCGGGGTGCTTCGCCCCATCCAAGCCCGTCCCCATCCAAGCCCGCAGCGCAAGCAAGGGAATTCGGCCCGCCACGCGGTGCTCGTTCGCGGATTCCCTCGCTCGCGCGTCGGGCTTGCATGGGACGGGATGTGCCCGCATTCAGGCTGCCGGTGTCAGGATGCGGCCTTCGACGATGATCCACACGCCTTCCCGTTGTGCCAATTCAGCCGAGATGGGAGCGATCGCGTCGCAGGCAACAAATGGCTGCGCACGCTCACCGACTTTCCGCAGCACCGCCGCTCGCCGAGCTGCCCGCAGCACATCGTCGTTATCGGCCGTGAACGACACCTCGCCGACAAGATAGATCTTCTCGTCATCGATGACACCGGTAGCGATGAGGTCGGCTCGACGCAGTTGGTCGAGATCCTCGTCGCTCAGTCCACGAATCGCCGGCCGGTTTTCGAGAGACTCGATCACATCCATCGGGCCGACAACACGGCATCGCTTAATCTGCCGGCCCACGTAGGCCGGCAGGCGATTGCCAACGACCCACTCGAGCGCCCAGCCAGCTGTTTTATCAGTGCGAATGTGAAGCGTCCGAACCGTGTCGGCCAGGTCTGCCACGGTATGTGAAAGGTCGCGAAGCTCAGCACTGGTTAGCTTCTGCTGCTCGGCCAGGTCGTGAACTTCTGCACTGGTCAGTTTCTGCTGTTCAGCCAGCGCGGTCATGGCCACGCGGAGATCGTGCACATCGGATCGCGTGGCGAGCGCATCGTGAGCCCTGACGACGCACTGGGCGAGCACTTCGGACTGTGGAACGGTGAAAACCTTCACCAGTTCATCGCGGATGGATTCGGCGAGCATGTGATTTGCCTCCGTCCCGAAAGTGTACGCATGTGTATGTTCGTGTCAAGAGTCCCAGTGTCATCCATCCAAGCCCGCTCTCCCCCGTTGCGGCAAGTTTTCAACTTGTCCGTATCCGCATCCCCATAAAAGCCCTGAGCGTAAGCGACGGGATC
>JAPLNQ010000077.1:11948-22342 GCA_026401075.1 Planctomycetia bacterium | reverse complement strand
TTTTCCGTGTTGCCGTAGGTCATCAGCCCCATGTTGCGGGCGGGGGCGAACGTGTCGACCAGCGACCGCTACATGAACGAGTTGTTGCGGTTCTGTGTGACGCGTTCGAGCGAGAAGGGCTCGAAGTAGTGGCCGGCCCTGATGTTTTGGAGGTAGGGCAACTGCTTCCACTCAAGGTAGTTGTCGAGGTAGCTGGGGTTGTTGGCCAGTGCGAAGTCGACGCCGAGCGAGTATTCAAGCACCTCGAAACTGGTGCCGCGGGCGCCGATGCGAAGCCGACGGAACTGCACGCCGTCCTGAAGGTCGCCCACGGCGGCGCGGCTGTCGGCATCCTGGCCAAACCAGACCTCGTCGGCCTGTACTTGGCCGCTGAAGACAAACGACGGCTTCTTGGCGTCTTCCTTCTTTTTCTTGTCGCTCGCGTCGACAAGTTTGCCCAGACTTTTCTCGACGGTAGAGAGCCGGTCGGCCTTTGGGGATGCTTTTTCAGCGGCCGCAGCGCCTCCCTTGGCAGCTTGCAGTTCGTCGATCTGCTTCTGCAGCCGCTTCAGTTCCGCGGCGATATCTGTGGGGATCTCTCGCGGCGCAGGCAGTTCGGCTATGGCTGCCTCAGCCGGAATCTCCAAGAGGGCATTCGGCCCCTCGAAGAGTTCGGCACCTGCAGCGGTCCCAAAGGCCTTGAAGCCCAGCGCCATCAAGAACAGCGCAATCAAAAACAGCAGCCAGGGCAAACGCCCTGCCTGAGCGATGACAGGGCGACGACGCAACCAACTCACGGGGTTGTCCCCTTGAAGTGCGTCCTCCGGTTCATCCGGTCAGACTTGGCCGCCCCGGGAGTGGTGCCTCCCGACAATCGGGGCGGCTACCAGGCGGGCCATCCCTAGAATCGGCATATCCGGCACAATCCTTGAAATCCGCTCACGCGACCTGCTTTGCCTAGACCCCCGAACCAGAAAAACCTGCACAACCAGTACATCCGGACCCGATTCTGATGGTGGTCGATTCCGCCCGCTCCACCCGCTCTGGCCCCCTCTATGCCCCGGCATCCACGCATCGACGCATGGTCTGGCGGCCGCTGGCAGTGGCTGTGGTGGCTTGTCTGCGCGGGCGCTCTGGCGGTGTCTGGAACCTCTGCCTTCGGCCAACTGGTGATCGATCCCGACGCTGAACAGCAGGCAGCTGAGGATGTCATTCCGGGCGAGGCGGTCGACGCCCCGGAACCGTCGGAGGATGCTGTCGTCGAGTCGATTCCGGCACCCGAGACAACGCTCAGCGCCGAGGAAATCCGGCAGGAGATCGACCGGGCCGTCGAGGCCCGCCTCGATGGCATTCCCCGCCCGCGATACATCCCCGCCACCGACCTCGTACCGCCCCGCGGCCTCCTGCTCTACAAGGAAAATCCCCGCAGCGGCGACTTCCCGTTTGCGGTGGCGCTCGGCGGCTACATGCAGCTCCGTTGGCTCGAGTTTGCCCGCGGGGCGACCACGTGGACCGACTCCAGGGGTATCGTGCGACCGATCAACAACATCAACACGTTCAACTTGAACCGCTTCCTGATCTCCTTCACAGGCCACGTGGTCGACGAGCGGCTGATCTACAACTTCGCCTTCTTCGGCACCTCCGACGCCGGCGCGCGGTCGGGCGTCGTGCCCATCGGCATGGCGGGCTGGAAGTTCAGCGAGGCGGCCACGCTCGGCGCCGGTGTCACGCAGGTTCCGGGATCTCGGGAATGGCTCGCCGCATCCCCTTGGAACATCGGCGTCGACCGCAGCATGGCCAACACCTTCTTCCGGCCCGGCTTCAGCCCGGGCGTCGCCGCACTCGGATCGGTGCTCGACAACACCGTCCACTATCAGGCGGGAGCCTGGAACGCGATCGACGGCGGCACGTCGGGCGTTTTCCGCCGCGGCACATCGATGGCATGGGCGGGCAACACCTGGTGGGAGCCGCTCTCGCCCTTTGGCTTCGGCTATGGCGACATGGAGCAGCACGACGAGGCCGCCATACGCCTCGGCACGAGCGGCGTCTACGACCACACCTACATCCTGAACGGCATCGGCAACGGCACCAACTCGAATCCGGAAGACACAATCGTCCGCCTCTCCGACGGCACGGCGCTCGGACTGCCGAACGCCCTCGGCCCGAATTCCCAGGTCGAGCAGTACCGCTACCATCTCGCCACCATCGATGCCGGCTGGAAATACCGTGGCTGGGCCGCGAATGTCGAATACTATTTCCGCACACTCGATGGCTTCAAAGGCACGGGCACCTTCCTGCGGTCGAGCACCTTTGACCACGGCGGCCTCGGCTACCTGTCGTGGTGCTTCGTGCCGCGGACCTGCGAGGTCTACGCCCGCTCGAGCGTCGTGACCGGCCCCTATGGCACGGGCCAGGAATACGGCGGCGGCTTCAACTGGTATGTGAACCAGTCGCGTCAGGGCCGGTTCACGCTCGAGGCGCTCACGATGAACCGCAACCCGGCGCAGAACATCCTCTATCCCTACCGGGCCGGTTACACGGGCACCGCCATCCAGACGCAGTTCATGGTGGCTTTCTAGCTTCACGCCCGACTCGGCCCGCCATGCCAACCCGGGAACGCCCAACAACCCGGTGTCCCCGGGCTACCGCCCGGGGCTTTTTGTCAAACGCGTCAGGACCCAAACAACGCGGAATTTTGGCCATTTTTTCCAAAAAAACAGAGTTTTCGTATTTATTGATTACGCTGGAGGCACCATGTCCACCGCCCGGCAAATTTGGTCGATCCTGCTTCCGCGGCAACGCCGCGCTGGGATGGTGCTCTTCGCGCTGGTGATGATCGGCACCGTGCTGGAGACGTTCAGCGTCGGACTGGTCGTGCCCGCGCTGGCATTCATGACCCGCGGCGCAAGCGGACCGTCTCCTCGGCTGACACGCTGGCTCGAATGGCTGGGCAATCCGTCGTCCAACCAGCTGATCCTGCTTGTGCTCCTCCTGCTCCTTGGGGTCTACGCCGTCAAGTCGGCCTTCCTGCTCTTCGTGGCCTACTGGCAATCGCGGTTTGTTTCCGCGACCCAGGCCAGCACGAGCCGCCGGCTGTTTGCGATCTACCTGGCGCAGCCTTGGACGTTTCATCTGCAACGCCACTCGGCGGAATTGATGCGGACGATCAATGAATCGCAGGATTTCTCCCAAATCTGCGGGGTCTTCCTCATGACCATCTCCGAGGCGCTCGTGCTCTGCGGACTGGTCGGGCTGCTCCTCTGGTTCGAGCCCACCGGCGCGGTCGTCGTGGCCGGCATGCTGGCGGCCGCCGCGTGGCTGTTCAACGCGATCGCGCGGCCCAGATCGCGCCGCTGGGCCACCGCTCAGCGGCACCACGCGAAAATGATCATCAAGCACGTTCAGCAGGGGCTTGGCGGCGCTAAGGACGTGAAGATCCGCGGCTGCGAGCAGGAGTTCCTAGACCAGTTCCGGCACCACTCCGATGGACAAGCCCGGATGGCGGCGCTGCAGTCGCTGGTCCACCAGGTGCCACGGCTCTGGTTCGAACTCCTCGCCGTCGCGGCGCTCCTGCTCCTCACGGCGGTCATGGTGTGGCAAGGCACCCCCTCCCAGCGGTTGCTTCCGATGCTGGGACTGTTTGCGACGGTGGCGTTCCGCATGCTCCCCTCGGTCAATCACATGACGAGCGCGATCCACCGGCTGCGCACCTCGGAGCCCATGCTGAGCAGCCTCTTGAAAGAGCTGAATCTCTCGAACGCGACCCCTTCTGGCCAGCCCACGACGCCGATGCCGTTCCGCGATTCGATCACCCTGGAGAACGTCCGCTTTCGCTATCCGGCCAGCCGAGAGAACGTCCTCGATGCGGTCAGCATCCGCATCCCGCACGGCGCGTCGGTCGGCTTCGTGGGGGGCAGCGGTGCCGGGAAAAGCACACTCGTCGATGTCATTCTTGGGCTGCTGCCGCCGGCGGGTGGACGCGTGACGGTCGATGGCAACGACATCCACGACAACCTCCGTGGCTGGCAGGACACGGTCGGCTACGTCTCGCAGTCGATCTATCTCTGCGACGACTCGATCCGCAGGAATATCGCATTTGGCGTACCCGAAAAGGATATCGATGATGCAGCGGTCCAGCGGGCCCTGAAGGCGGCCCAGCTCGACGAGTTCGTGGGCAAGCTGCCGGCCGGTGCCGACACCTTCGTGGGTGAACGGGGCGTCAGACTGTCGGGTGGCCAACGCCAGCGGATCGGCATCGCCCGGGCGCTCTACCACGACCCCGAGGTGCTCGTGCTCGACGAGGCGACCAGCGCTCTCGACGGCGAAACCGAGAAGGGGGTGATGGCCGCCGTCAACGCCCTCCACGGCACCAAGACGCTGATCATCGTCGCCCACCGCCTCACGACCGTTGCCGACTGCGACACGCTCTACCGCCTCGACAAGGGACGGATCGTGCAGTCCGGCACCTTCGCCGAGGTCATCACGCCCGAGGCTCGCCCGACCGACGCGGCCTGACCGGGTGGAATGCCGGCTCTTTCCCGGCCAAAAAAAGCCGTTTGCTGTTCCGGCGGGCTTGGTAGGATTGAATGTTTCCCGTCTGCCAAGCCACCCCCTGCCCTCACCAAGGATCGGTCCGCCCGTGTCCAGCAGCCCCGTCATTTCCAAAGTGCAGCAGAAGGCCATCCAAAAGGCCGACACGCTGATCGAAGCCCTGGGGTGGATCCGCAAGTTTCGCGACACCACCACCGTCATCAAGCTGGGCGGCAGCGTTGTCGAGCACCCCGATTCGCTCCGCCATCTCTTGCTCGACATCGTCTTCATGTCCACCCTCGGCATGCGCGTGGTGATCGTTCATGGCGGCGGCAAGGCGATCAGCCGTGCGATGGATCAGGTGGGCATCGAGCCGCGATTCGTACAGGGCCGTCGCTACACCGATCAGGCCACGCTCGACATCGTCGAGAAGGTGCTTGCCACCGAACTCAACCACGACCTCACGGCGAAGATCGAGGAATACGGCGGCCGCGCCATGTCGCTCAACTTCCTCTCGACCAACGTCCTCTTCGGCGAGAAGCTCACGCTCGAAGGCCCGGATGGCCAGCCGCTCGACCTCGGCCACGTGGGCGAGGTCACGCGGGTCGACCGACTTACGATCGACAACCTCACCTACGCCGGGCAGGTGCCGGTGATCCCGTCGATGGCGATCACGGCCGACGGCGAGAAGCTCAACGTCAACGCCGACACGGCCGCCACGGCGGTGGCCGCGGCGATCGGCGCCGAGAAGCTCGTCGTGCTCAGCGACATCCCCGGCGTGCTGCGGGACGTCAGCGACCCTGAGAGCCTCATCCATTCGCTCACGGCCACGGATGCCCGCCGGCTGATCAACGACGGCACGATCTCATCGGGCATGATCCCAAAGATCGAGGGCTGCCTCACCACGCTCGAGCAGGGCGTGAAGAAGATCCACATCATCGATGGCCGCCTGCGGCATTCGCTCCTGCTCGAGATCTACACCACCAGCGGCGTCGGCACGGAACTGGTCCGCGACGACGCCATCAACCTTTCCGCCCGCGGCGCACCGGCCGGGGCGGCTGCCGGCCGGTAGCCGGATCATTCCCACGCACGACACGGTCTCCCCTTCCGACATCCCCTTCTGCCATCCTCTTCTGCCATCTTGGAGTCTCCTCATGGCTACGATCGACGCCTCCCCCGCTTCGCTGGGCGCCAAAACGGCCTCGTCCGCGGGGTGGGCTCGAACGTGTGGGATGCCGAAGGCAATGAATACCTCGATCTCTTTCCGGGCTGGGGCTGCAACCTGCTCGGCCACTGCCCGGAGCCGATCGTGCAGGCTGTGCAGGAGCAGGTGGCGAAGCTGATCCACGTGCCCAACAGCTGGTACACCGAGCCGCAGGGGGAATGGGCAAAGCTGCTCTCGGAGCGGTCTTTCGGCGGCCAGGCCTTCTTCTGCAGCTCCGGCACCGAGGCCAACGAAGCGGCGATCAAACTCGTGCGGCTCCGCACTGAGGGCAAGCGATACAAGATCATCACCTTCAAGGGCGGCTTCCACGGGCGGACGATGGGGAGCGTCTCAGCGACCGCACAGCCGAAATACCACGAGGGCCTCGGGCCGATGGTGGCGGGCTTCCAGTACGCCCCACACGGCGATCTCGAAGCGGTCGAAAAGCTGATCGACGAGCACACCGGTGGCATCCTCGTGGAGCCGATCCTGGGCGAGGGCGGCGTCGTTCCGGCCCCCGAGGGCTTCCTTCAGGGGCTGCGGCGGATCGCCGACGAACGCGACCTGTTGCTCGTGTTCGACGAGGTGCAGTGCGGCTGCGGCCGCACGGGCAAGTGGTTCGGCTACCAGCACTTTGGCGTCACGCCCGACGTGATGACGCTGGCCAAGAGCCTCTGCGCCGGCATCGCGGGGGGCGCCATGCTCACCACGGTCGACCTGGCGAAGCACCTGCGGCCTGGCATGCACGCGGCCACGTTTGGCGGCAATCCCATCGCGGCCGCCGCCGGCATCGCGGCCATCGAGATGATCGAACGGGATCATCTGCTCGACCACGTCGACCGCACTGCCGAGATCTTTCGCGAGCGGTTGGAGGATCTCAAATCGCACTGCGACGTGGTCCGCGACGTGCGGGTGTTCGGCATGATGATCGGAATCGAACTGTCGATCGACGGGACGGCCGTCGTGCAGTCGTGCCTCGAAAAGAACCTGCTCGTCAACTGCACGCAGGGCCGCGTGATCCGTCTGCTGCCGGCGATGACGCTCTCGGCCGCCGAGGTTCACGAAGGCTGCGACCGCCTGTCGCAGGCCATTCTCGAAGTGGCCTCACGTTCCTGAAACCGATCGGTTTCGCGGCTGTCGCAGCCGCTTTTCTCTTTCACGCACCCTTGCAACGATCGTCTGTTTCATGAGACACCTGATTGTTCCCGAAGATCTGACCGCCCACGAGATCGAGGCGGTGTTCGCCGTCTCACGTGATCTCGAGGAGAAATACGACGCGGGCCGTCGCGACGCCCTGCTGCCGGGCCGCGTGATGGCGCTCGTGTTCGAGAAGCCGAGTCTGCGGACACGGGTGAGCTTCGAGGCGGCGATGGTGCACCTCGGCGGCTCGAGCCTCTTCCTGGGCGACGACGCGGGGTTTTCGTCGTCGCGGGAGAGCATCGCCGACTTCGGCCGGGTGCTCAGCGAGTATGTCGATGTGATCGTCTGCCGCTCGAAGGCTCATGCCTCCATCGAGCAGCTTGCGGCGGCGGCGAGTGTGCCGGTGATCAACGGGCTCTCCGACTCCTGCCATCCCTGCCAGGCGCTGGCCGACATCTACACGCTCAAGCAGCACGTGGGGCGGGTGGCGGGGCACACGCTCGCCTTCGTCGGCGACGGCAACAACGTGGCCCGGTCGTTGGCGGTGCTCTGCGGCCTGCTTGGGATGCGGTTCGTGCTGGCCGCGCCGCGGGGGTATCAGTTCGACGAGGCGTTCCGTCGGCATCTGAAGTCCATCCTGCCTGAGGCCGAGATCGAGGAGACGACCGATCCCGTGGCGGCCGTGACGGGCGCGGCTGTCGTCTACACCGACGTGTGGACGAGTATGGGGCAGGAGAAGGAGCGGCAGCAGCGGACGAGCGACCTGCGGCCCTACCAGGTCAACGAAGCCCTGATGAAGCACTGCCCCGACGCCCTCTTCATGCACTGCCTGCCTGCGCGGCGTGGGGAAGAGGTGACCGACGGGGTGATCGACGGGCCGCAGAGCGTGGTGGTGGAGGAGGCGGCCAACCGGATGCACGTGCAAAAGGGCCTCCTCGCCTGGCTCCTCGGCCCGCAGAAGTAGCGGCCCCGTGGCGGCAAGTTTTCAACTTGTCCGTGTGACCCTGCCCCCGTGGCGGCAAGTTTTCAACTTGTCCGTGTAACGGCGCGGATTCCGACAAGTTAAAAACTTGCGGCCACGTGTTGAAACCCCCGGCCACGTCCACCGTGCGACCCTGCCCCCCTGCCCCCGTGGCGGCAAGTTTTCAACTTGTCCGTGTCCCCCTGCCCCCGTGGCGGCAAGTTTTCAACTTGTCCGTGTCCCCGGGCGGCGGCACGTTCCCGCCGCGCCATGCCGATGAAAACTCCCACTGGTGCGGTTGTTCGCAAAGCCCCGCCTTCACCGGGTTGTATTCGACGTAGTCGATGATCCGCTGGAGTTCATCCTCGTCCCGGACGACCCGGTCGTAGGATTCATGCTGCCAGAACTGCCCCGTCCGCCCTAGCACGCGATTGCACATCCGCGCGGTCTGGCGACAAAATGAATGCATGATAATTTCCCTCGCCGGGCGTGAGGCACAACGCTCGCGAAATTTCGCCAGCGGTCTGAAGACCCAGTGAACGTGATTCGGCATGACGACGTACGCGAGCACGTCGTATCGTGTTCCGGCGAAGTACAACATCGCGAGTTGCACTTCGGCCGCCAATCTTTGGTCTTCCAGCCACCGCACGCCGACGGCGGCGTCGAGGATTCGTTCCCGTGAGGCGAAGCCTGTCGATGAAGACCGATCTCCGTGATGATTTCCGATTCGGCGATCAGCCGGTGATGTTGCCGTTTCTGCCTTGCTGGAGAGGCGACCGAGCGCGGGGATGCTTCCGGCGAGGCAACAGGTCACGAAATAGGTCGCTCCGTGGACATCCCAGTGGGGAAGATCGCGACGCCGAAAGCGTTCGGGGGTTTCGTCAGACATAACGTGTACGGATATACACGCCTAGAAATGTTTGTCAACCATCCTGCCCCCCGTGGCGGCAAGTTTTCAACTTGTCCGTGTGGCGGCGCGGATTCCGACAAGTTAAAAACTTGCGGCCACGTGTCGAAACCCCCGGCCACGTCCACCGTGTGACCCTGCCCCCCGTGGCGGCAAGTTTTCAACTTGTCCGTGTGACCCTACCCCCCGTGGCGGCAAGTTTTCAACTTGTCCGTGTCCCCGGGCCAGCCTACTTCTGCGGTTTGTTCTGCGGTTCGAGCACGATCGACGCGGAGTTGATGCAATACCGCAGCCCCGTGGGCGGCGGGCCGTCGTCAAACACGTGCCCCAAATGGGCACCGCACCGTCGGCACGTGACCTCCGTGCGCCGCATGAACATCGACGTGTCGACATGCTCGGCGATCGTCGTGCCCTTCCGGCCGTCGATCGGGGCGTTGAAACTCGGCCACCCGCAGCCGCTGTCGAACTTCTCGCCGGAGCGAAACAACGGCTCCCCACAGCAGACGCAGCGGTAGGTGCCAGGCGTTTTCGTGTTCCAGTATTTACCCGTGAAGGCCCGTTCGGTGCCCTTCTTACGGGCCACCTGAAACTGTTCGGGCGTGAGCCGCTTGGCCCACTCCTTGTCGGTCTTCGGCAGTTGGTCGTCGGGCAGACGGCCGCCCAAAGTTGAATCCTGCGCTGCATCTTGCGCTGAATCCTGCGACGCTTCATCGGCTGGATCGGTCGGCATCGGCGAGGCTCCTTTGTCAGAGGCTGGGGCAGCCGGCTCCACGGCCATGGCCAGCCCCGTCAGCAGCACGCTGGCAACCAGGCCCGCCAACACGCCATTCAACCGCACACTCATTGCAGACATAACGCGGCCCTCACTTTCTTCTCGTATCGGGGGACGTCTTGGGGTCGTACGCATGATCCCGCTTCCGCAGCACCTTGGCCGTCACGATCGTGTCGGGCTCGAGGCCGGGGAGCGGTTGTCCGTCTTGGCTCTGGGTGCGGGTCAGCTTCGGCAGCACATCAAAGCCGTGGATCACGCGGCCAAACACCGTGTGCTTGCCGTCGAGATGCTCCGTCGGCCGGAAGGTTAGGAAAAACTGCGAGCCACCGGTGTTCTTGCCGGCGTGGGCCATCGACAGCGTGCCGAGGAAATGCTTACGGGCGCCAGGCAGTTCGCACTCGCAGTCGATGACATGGCCGGGGCCGCCCGATCCCGTGCCTGTCGGATCGCCGCCCTGCGCCATGAAGCCGCCGATCACGCGGTGGAATGGCGTGCCGTCGTAGTAGCCCTTCTCCACGAGGCTGATGAAATTGGCCACGGTGTTGGGGGCCGCGTCTTCGAACAGTTCGACCACGAGTTCGCCCTTCGACGTGTTGATCGTCACGCGGGGGCGGTCGTCGGCTTCGGCATCAGCCTTGCGGGACGCCATCTCGGCGGCCACCTTGGGCCGTTCGTCCTCGATGCTGGCCCGGAGTTCAGCCACCTTCTGTGGCTGAATGCCGTTGGCTTCAGCCTTCGTGAGCCAATCGGCGGCCTCGTCGAGCCTGGATAGCACCATCGCGGCGGCGGCGGCCATCATGGCGATGTTGCCATCGGCGGCGCCGGCCTTGTCGAGGACGTTGGCCAGTTTGAGCGCGTCGACGACGTCGTCCTGCTGCAGTCGGGAAGCGATGACGAGGCC
>JAPLNQ010000077.1:0-11930 GCA_026401075.1 Planctomycetia bacterium | reverse complement strand
GCCGCAGAGTTCGCGGGCCGCGGGATTCTTGCCGTCAGCCATGGCCAGCGCGAAGGCAGCCGCCTCGAGCCGCTCCTTCGTCGCCGGAATCTTGTCCCGGGCGGCCTCGAACCTTGCAGCGATCGCCTTCCTGTCGGCGTTCGGCTGCTGGAATTCAGCCTGCAGAACGGTCAGTTCGCCGATGAGGTCTTTCTCCTGCTTGCGGGCCGCCTCGAACTCCGCCTTGGCCTTGGCGGGGTCATGGGGATGGGTCTCGACTTCCGGCACCTGTGAAAAACAGACGCTCCCCACCGCCATCAATCCGACGGCCACTGCCGCCCGCATGGATCCCATCGCCATCGAATTGTCTCCTTCAGAAAGAAACCCACGAGAATCTGTAGAGTGGTTAAGGGTACGATAGCAAGTTTTCCCGTTTCCACGGAATCCTCGGTCATGGACAGTTCCCGTCGTTCCCCCGACCGCCGCTCCCTCCGTGGTGGCGAGGATGAAGCGTCCAGTCCGCCGCGGATCATCGGCGGCGATCTCGGCGGCAGATCGCTGGAATTCACCCCCGCGGCCCGCACCAGACCGATGAAGGAGCGCGTTCGGGAGAGCCTGTTCAACCTGCTTGGCGTCGACGTGAAGGGGAAACTGGCCCTCGACCTGTTCGCCGGCACGGGGGCGCTTGGGTTCGAGGCGGTCAGTCGCGGCGCCGCCCGGGCGGTGCTGGCCGAGCGTCATTTCCCGACGGCTGACGTGCTGCGGCGTTCGGTGCGGTCGCTCGGGCTCGAGAGCCGGGTGGAGGTGCGACCGGGCGACGTGCTCCTGTGGGCGAAGCGGCTGCCGCCGTTGCCAGCCGACATGCCGTGGCTGGTGTTCGTGTCGCCGCCGTGGTCGTTTTTCACGGAGCGTTGGGACGAGCTACGGGCGTTGATCGAGGTGATGATGCGGGAGGCGCCGGCGGGCAGCGTGATGGTGGTAGAGGCCGACACCTCGTTCGACGTGGCGTTGCTTCCGGAAGCGGTATGGGAGACCCGCGCGGTGCCACCGGCCGTGATGCACTTTTGGGGCCGGTAGTCGAGGACACGGACAAGTTGAAAACTTGCCGCCACGAGGAGGGAGAGGCACCCGGCGGACGTGGCCGAAGGAGTTCGACCCGTGGCCACGAGTTTTTAACTTGTGGAATCCGTGCCGGGGACACGGACAAGTTAAAAACGTGCCGCCACGCTAGTCGGCCTTCTTCGAAACGCGGAAGACCTCGTCGAGCGTGGTGATGCCGCGGAGCGCTTTCTGAATGCCGTCTTCAAACATCACCGTCATGCCGGTGGCCACCGCCGCGCGGCGGATGTCGGTCGTGGCCGCGCCCTGAAAGGCCAGCTCGCGGATCTTGTTGTTCATCACCATCAGCTCGAAGATGCCGAGGCGGCCCTTGTAGCCCGATTTCGTGCAGTTGATGCAGCCGCGGCCCTTCATGAAGGTGGCGGTCTTGAGCTGCTCAGGCGTGATGCCCGCCTCCTGGATCTGCGAATCGAGCGGCTGATGGGGCTGCTTGCACTTCGAACAGACCACCCGCACGAGCCGCTGGGCGAGCACCGCCACCACGCTCGAGGCCACGAGGTAGGCCGGCACGCCCATGTCGATCATGCGGGTGATGGCGCCGGGGGCGTCGTTGGTGTGGAGCGTGCTAAACACAAGATGCCCCGTGAGCGATGCCTGGATGCCCATCTGCGCCGTCTCCGTGTCGCGCATCTCGCCGACGAGGATCACGTTGGGCGCCTGCCGCAGCATGGCCCGAATGACGCGGGCGAAGTCGAGCCCGATCTGGTGCTTGATCTCCACCTGGTTGATGCCGGCGAGGTAATACTCCACCGGGTCTTCGGCCGTGATGATCTTCGTGTCGGGCCGATTGAGCTCGTTGAGCGAGGCGTAGAGCGTGGTCGTCTTGCCGGAGCCCGTGGGGCCGGTGACGAGAATGATGCCGTTGGGCCGGCGGATCAGATTCTTGAAAACGCGGAAGTCCTGCTCGGAGAGGCCGAGTTGGCGGATGCCAACCTTGATGTTGTCTTTGTCGAGCACCCGCATCACGACCGACTGCCCGTGGTTGGTGGGCAGCACGCTGACGCGGAGGTCGTAGTCTTTGCCATCGGCCGTGAGCTTGATGCGTCCGTCCTGCGGCCGGCGGCGTTCGGCGATATCGAGTTTCGAGAGGATCTTGATGCGCGAAAGGATGGCACCCAGCAGCCGTCGCGGCGGGTTGTCGCGTTCGACGAGACGACCGTCTATGCGGTAGCGGATGCGGATCCGGTCTTCGAAGGGCTCGATGTGGATGTCGCTGGCCCGCAGCTGAACCGCCTCGGTGATGATGAGGCTGCAGAGCTTGACGACCGGCGAATCCGACGCTTCCTCTGCGGCAGCCGCGGCGGCCTGTTCCACGGCCGTTTCGGTGAAGTCGATCGCCGTGTCGGTGAATTCCTGGAGCATCGAGTCGGCGCTCTCGCCGTCGGAGAGGCCGTAGTGGCGATTGATCGCCTCCACGATCTGCTGCCGCGGGGCGAGGCTCATCTCGACATCACGGTTGAGGATGAAGCGGAGCTTCTCCTGCAGTTCCATGTCGGTGGGGTCACTGGTGGCCAGCCGCAGGGCGCTGCCCATTTCGGCCAGCGGGAAGATCGAGTTTTCGCGGGCCACGCTCTCGGGGAGCAGTTCGATCACATCCTGCGGCACGGTCATGCCAGTGAGGTCGACGACCTTCAGCCGGTAGGCCTTGCCGAGGGCATCCATCACCGTGTCGGGTGGGGCGTAACCGAGCTTGATGACCTCGTCGTGCACCTTCGTGCCGGATGCGCCCGACACGCGGGCCGCCTCCGCCAGCTGCTCGGCACTGACGATCCCCTCGGAAATCAGGAGTTTGGAAAACGGGTCGGAGACGGCCATGGCTGACTAGGAGTGGGTCGGCGTTTCGAGAAACGTGTCGGTGTGTTCATAGCCGGGGGCACAGGTGCAGAGAAAGACGAGTTCGACGGGGCCGGTGTTGCGGATCGTGTGGCGGATACCGGGCGGGATGGCAATCGCGTCACCGGGGCCGACGTCGCGGGTCTCGCTCCCGAGCGTCATGGCGGCGGTGCCGGTGAGAATGTAGTAGATCTCCTCGGTCACAGCATGGTGGTGGGGAACGGTCGCACAGCCGGGCTTCAGCCGGGCCTCGGCGAGGCTCTGCTGGCAGATGGCGGAATTCCGGTGGGCGAGGAGTTCGCGGATAGTCGACCCGTCAGCGGTGGTGAACGGGACCGTATCGCGGTGATTGACAATGTCCATGCCCGGCAGAATACCAAACTTGCCGAAAAACGCGTGGGGCTCTCGCCTGCCGGGCCCCGGCCAGGACGGCCGTTTCCCGCGGGACCGCCGCAGATTCCAAAAAACCGACTCTGCCCTCCCGCCCGCTGCTTTCCCTTTTTCGTAGTCGGAGCGCATAATAGGAGAGTCCGGTCGGCGGCTGTCAGGGGCCCGAGCCGAGCGGAATAAAAGAATGCGGTAGGCGAGGGTGGGCCATTTCTCGATGCACAGGCCGGGCATGATGCCGTCGGGCATGAGGCCGAGCCTTCGCTCGCCCCACATCGCTTCCCGCGGTTCGCGGTCGAGGTTTCGCAGGTTTCCAGCGCCGTCCCTTCGGGACGGCTTCATCACAGTCATGGGCACGACGGCAACGACATGAGCACGGCGACATCCCCACATCAGGCTCAGATCGAGCGACTGCTTCAGTTGGCGCAGGAAAACGGCGCCTCGGAAGTCCGGCTCTCGGGCGGGTATGCGCCGATGCTGAAGCTGGGCGACCAGATGCGGCCGCTGAAGACCAAGCCGCTCGCTCCCGAAGATGTGCAGTTGTATGCCGCCGCGATCATGCCGTCCGGTGCCGACCCCAAGATGTTTTCGTTTACGTCTCCAGTCGGATCGCACACGGGCTCCCTCGTCGAAATCCAGGGCACGAAGGTGCTGGTGCTTCGCGTCGCTGGCGATGCGGGGGCCGGAGCGGCTCCGGCAGCGGCCCCGGCCGCAGCCGCGGCCCCGGCAGCCGCCGGGGGAGGCGATATCGAGCTCGACATCGCCGAGGAGGCGAAGCCCGGGCATCAGGGTGGCGGCGACGGCCACCACGATGCCTTCGCGATGCCCAAGGAGGCGGTGGGCTCGATCCAGATCGACAAGCTCCTGACGGCGGCCGTGAAGGGGGGCGTGAGCGACATCCACATCACGGTGGGCCTGCCCCCCGTGTTTCGGATGAGCGGCGCCATGACGCCCCAAAACACCAAGGTGCTCACCGCCGAAGACACCAACGGTCTGATGAAGGCGATCACCCCCGAGCGGTGTCAGGCGGAACTGGCCGAGAAGGGGGGCTGCGACTTCGGCTTCGCCTTCAAAGATATGGCCCGTTTCCGCGTGAGCGTGTTCAAGCAGAAGGGCACGATCGCGATGGTGCTCCGGCAGATCCCCAACAAAATGCTCACTCCCGAGCAGCTGGGTGTGCCGGAAGTCTGCAAAAAGATGGCCCAGCGGCCGCGTGGCCTGTTTCTCGTGACGGGCCCCACCGGCTCGGGCAAAAGCACCACGCTCGCGAGCCTGATCAACTTCATCAACGAGACCCACGATCACCACATCATCACGATCGAGGATCCGATCGAGTTTTATCACAAGTCGAAGAAGTGCACGGTCAACCAGCGGGAGATCGGCACCGACGTGACGAGCTTCTCGGAGGCCCTCCGCCGCGCGCTGCGACAAGACCCCGACATCATCCTCGTCGGCGAGCTTCGTGACCTGGAGACGATCGAGGCGGCGATCTCCGCCGCTGAAACGGGCCACGTGGTGTTTGGCACGCTCCACACCTCGAGCGCCCAGGGCACGGTCAACCGCATCATCGACGCCTTCCCGACCAACCAGCAGGAGCAGGTTCGCACGCAGCTCTCCACGGCGATCATCGGCGTGGTCTCGCAGGCGCTCATCCCCAAGATCGGCGGTGGCCGAGTGGCGGCCTACGAGATCCTGGTGGTCACGCCCGCCATCGGCAACCTGATCCGCGAAAACAAAACCTTCCGCATCAATTCGTCGATCCAGACCGGCGCCAAGCTCGGCATGCAGTTGCTCGACGACCATCTCTTCAAGCTCTGGAACGAGAAGAAGATCACCAAGGAGAATGCGATCGCGAAGTCGCAGGCTCCCGACGACCTGACACAGCGGATCTTCAACGCTGAGCGCGGCATCTTCGAAGAGCTCGAAGAGGGCTCGAAAAGGGGCAAGCGCGACCAGGACCACTAATGCTGGACCACTCATACTGGACCACTAAACCATGGCACTCCGACGGCTCGGACAAATCCTGATCGACCTCGGCATTATCGACGAGGAACAGCTCGAAGCGATGCTGGCCGAACAGGCTGCGCGCGGCGGCGAGCTGCTGGGCCGCATCGGCATCTCGATGTCGATGGTCACGGAGGAGCAGCTGGCGGAGGCGCTCGCTGAGCAATGGAGAACGACCGTCGCCCAGCTGGGAGACACACCGCTCAAGGGCGACGTGCTGGAGATCGTCAGCGAACCGATGGCGCAGCTCTACCGCATCGTGCCGCTGTCGCTGGAGGGCAACCGGCTCACGATCGCATCGGCGGAGCCGCAGAAGATTCAGATCGCCGACGAGCTGCGGGTGTTGCTCGGCTACGACATCAAGGTCTGCGTGTCGACGGAGCCCGAGATTCAGAAGGCGATCGAAAAGTATTATTCCTCCGCGACCGACACGGTCGAATCGGTCGTCGACAAACTGGCGGGCGACAAGGAACTGGAGGCGGCGGCAAATGCAGCGTCCTCCCGGGACGGCCCGATCGACCTCACGAGCGTGGAGGCGTTGGCCGAGAGCGCGCCGGTCCGCAAGCTCCTCAACATGGTGCTCCTGATGGCGATCCGCGACGGCGCCAGCGACATCCACTTCGAGCCTTTCGAGCATGAGTTCCGGATCCGGCTGAAGTCCGACGGCGTGCTGCAGGAGATGGTGCCGCCGCCGAAGCATCTCGCCTTCGCGATCACCACTCGGATCAAGGTGATGGCGAATCTCGACATCGCCGAGCGGCGTCTTCCGCAAGACGGCCGGATCGAGCTGACGGTGGGCGGCCATCCGGTCGACCTCCGCGTGAGCGTGTTGCCGACGCTTTTCGGCGAGAGCGTGGTGATGCGGGTGCTCGACCGTGGCGTGGTCTCGCTCAATCTCGAGAAGCTCGGCATGCCGGCCGACATGCTGCGGCGGTTCCGTCAGATGATCCACCGACCCAACGGCATCGTCTTGGTGACGGGGCCCACGGGTTCGGGCAAGACGACCACCCTCTATTCGGCCCTCTCCGAGCTCAATAGCATCGACGAGAAGCTGATCACCACGGAAGACCCCGTGGAATACGACATCGAAGGCATCGTGCAGGTGCCGATCGACACGGAGATCGGCAACACCTTCGCGGCCTGCCTGCGGGCGATCCTGCGGCAGGATCCCGACCGGATCCTGGTGGGCGAGATTCGCGACGTGGAGACGGCTGAGATTGCGGTGCAGGCGGCGCTCACGGGCCACATGGTGTTTTCCACGCTCCACACCAACGATTCCCCGGCCACGGTCACGCGGCTCCGCGACATGGGCGTGCCCCCCTTTCTGATCACGGCCACGGTGGAGGCGATCCTGGCGCAGCGGCTGGTCCGCCGCATCTGCGCCAACTGCAAGGAAGAGGTCGTGCCGGATGCCGACGCACTGGCCGATCTGGAGGTGACGAGCGACCAGATCGTGGGCAAGAAGTTCTACCGCGGCCGTGGCTGCGACAAGTGCAACAACAGCGGCTACAAGGGCCGCCTGGGGCTCTACGAACTGCTGGTCATGACCGACGAACTCCGCGACATGGTGATCCGCAACGCTTCGACGGAGGAACTCCGCGAAGTGGCCCGCAAGGCCGGAATGGTCACACTCCGCGACTCCGGCATGATCAGCATCTACGACGGCCTGACCACCGCCGACGAAGTCATTCGCGAAACAATCCTGGAAGCCTAAACCCGTGGGGGCAAGTTTTTAACTTGCCCATGAAGAACCATGCCCACTTATCTCTTCGAAGCCATCGACGCGACGACCGGCAAGGAAATCCGCGACACCGTCGACGCGGCGACCGAGGCCGAAGCCCAGGCCACGATCCGGTCGATGGGCTACATGGTCACGAAGATCAAGGCCAAGAAGGCTGCCGTGGCTGGCGGCAAGAAGAAGAACCGTGGCTTCGTGTTTGGCGGTGTGAAGGGGAAGGAACTTACCCTCTTCACGCGGCAGCTCTCGATTCTGCAAGACGCTGGTCTGCCGATCCTGCGCAGCCTCAAGATCCTGGCGCAGATGCAGAAGCCGGGCCGCCTGAAATACAGCCTCGAAGACGTCTGCGATGAGATCGAGGGTGGCTCCACGCTTTCCGAGGCGATGTCGAAGAGCCCGAAGGCGTTTGACCGGCTCTATGTCAACATGATCCGGGCGGGTGAGGCGGGCGGTGCGCTCGAAGTAATTCTCCGACGGTTGTCAGAATTCATGGAGCGGGCCGAGGCGTTGAAGCGCAAGGTGAAGGGCGCGATGGTCTATCCGGTCGTGGTGGTGAGCGTGGCCGTCGGCATCCTCACGTTCATCATGATCAAGATCGTGCCGCAGTTCAAAAAGATCTTCGACGACTTCGGCACCACGCTTCCGCCGATGACGGAGTTTCTGATCAACGTGTCGAATCTCGCGGTGAACTATTGGTGGGCGATCCCGGCGATTCCGTTCGGCTTCAATCTGATCATCAAGGGGATCAAGAAGATTCCGTATGGCCAGATGGGGTGGGATCTCTTCACCCTGAAGGTGATCATTTTCGGGCAGTTGGTGGAGAAAAACATTGTGTCGCGGGCAGCCCGCACGCTAGGCACGCTGCTTGGTGCCGGCGTTCCGATTCTTGAGGCGCTCAACATCACGCGATCGACGTCGGGCAACATGATGTTTGAGAAAATGTTTCAGAAGACGTCGGATTCCATCCGCGACGGCAATTCGATTGCGAAGCCGCTGAAGGAGTATTCGGTGCCGCCGTTCAACGCGGTGGCGATGCTCTTCTGGACACTTTTCATTCCGGGCATTGGCGCGTTGCTCTACATGGGCAAATACAAGGAACCGGTGGTAGACGATCTGATGATCAACATGGTGGACGTGGGCGAGGAGTCTGGCGAGCTCGACACGATGCTCTACAAGGTGGCCGACACCTTCGACGAGGAGGTGTCGGTGCTCACGGAGAGCCTGACGAGCCTGATGGAACCGTTGCTCATCATTTTCCTGGGTGGTGCCGTGGGCTTCATCGTGATCGCCCTCTTCCTGCCGCTCATCAAACTCATCAACGATCTTTCGTGAGGATTCCGATGGCCACCTACTCGCCATTCAAGCCCGCGCCATGCAAGCCCGAAGCGCAAGCGAGGGGATCCGTGAAACGATCACAACCGTCCGCTCGCTCCGCCTTCACGCTGGTGGAATTGCTCGTTGTGATCGGGATCATCTCGCTGCTTGCCGCGATCGTTACGCCCGCCGTGATGCGAGCCCAGGCCAGCGCGAAAAACGCGGCCATCAAGGCGGAGATCGACATGCTCCACATGGCGATCATGAACTACAAGAACGAGTACGGGAGTTTTCCACCGTGCAGTGACGATCTCACGAGCAGCACGGGATTCGCCACGAAACACCTCCAACGATTGTTTCCGCGGTGTGCCGACCCCTACTCGCAACTTACCAACGTGCTGGCTGGCAAATCCCCCGCGGCCGTCAGCCCTTCGAACGCTCTCGCGTTCTGGCTTTCCGGCTACACAAACAACCCCTCACTACCGCTGTGGGGATCGACCGCTACGAGAAGCAAGCTCTACGACTTCGACGCATCGCGTCTTGACCCAACTACCGGGGCGTACTGGCCTTCGGGCAAAAGCAAAAGTCCGTATGTCTACCTCAACTCCAACCTGTACTCGCAATACCCCTACACAACGTCCGACCTGACACTCGCCCGAGCCCAACGTGTGCCCGTTACGCCCTTGACTTCCGTGACCGCGTCCGCATTCGCCACAGCGAATCCCGCGGCAACAAGCCCCCCCTTCTTCAACGCAGACACTTTTCAAATCTTGTGCGCTGGCCGCGACGAGACATTCGGCACGGATGACGATCTCTCCAACTTCTGGCCCGGCACGAGGAAAGACTACCTCGACAGCCTCAATCAGTGAGCCCCATGAGCGGCCTCCAGCACCTATCTGTTCGAAGATCGCTCCAGAACGGCGGCTCTGGGGTACGAGTGCAGCCCAGAGGCTTTACGCTCGTCGAGCTACTCGTCGTCATCATCATCATCTCCATTTTGAGCGCCATGACATTGGGTGGCTTGGCGGGTGCCGCGAAGAGCAGCCGAACACAGAGCACCTCGCTCATCATTCGCGTATTGAACGAGGCGATCATGACGCAGTACGAGGGATACGAGGACATCGCTCTGACGAAGAAAACGGCAGCTGACCTTTTGGAACTACGGAAGCGAATTCGACAAGAGATGCCAGACGCATGGGCCGACGTGGCAGACCTGACCGCAGGATCGGCATCCCCCGCCCGCTCGGGTCTCACGGCGACCTACCCCGCTGGCGTCGCCTACGCTCGGTACAAGGAGCAAAGGAAGGCAGTATCAACGCCATACCAAAGCGCCGAGTGCCTGTACATGATTATTACGGCATCTGGAATGTTCCCGGATTTCCTGGAGAACGTGCGGCCCGAACGGGTCGGTGATGTCGATGCTGACGGCGCCAAGGAATTCCTCGACGGATGGGGGAAGCCAATCGCGTTCCTGAGGTGGGCGCCTGGCTTTTCCAGCCCTTATTCACCGATCCAATTCAATGATCCGTCAAAATACCACGATCCGATCGATGACGCCGGCTTAGACAACACTGCGTTCGCGCTCTACCCGCTTATCTATTCACCTGGGGTCGACGGCGACTATGGCCTCGTACCGTCAGACGGAGACTGGGCTGGTTGGCCCGACGCGAATCTCGGCGTGACGAGCCCAAACACGCCGTGCTCATTTCAACCAACCGGAAAGCTCGTCGGCGCCCCGGATGAAACAAACGCCTATCGCGACAACATCACCAACCATACGCTGCTCGCGCAGTAGCGTGCACTCGAGCCGACCATGAACTCCGCTCCCACCACTCGCCGCGCCGGCATGACGCTCGTTGAACTTCTGGTGGTGATGATGATCATCGGCCTTCTATCCGTGGCAGTATTGCCCGCCCTCAACCGCAATCCGGATGGTAAACGGTTGCGGGATGCCGCAGAAATCGTTTCGTCAAACCTAAACCAGCAGATATCCCGGGCCCTGGGCTCATCCAACGGCTCAGCATCGTGGTACGCCGCTGAGCCTGCCGCCGCTGGAGCGGGCAACGGTTTCGCCGTTATCGGCCTGCAATCGGGGCGACCACGTTCAAGCGTGACAGGCAGCACCACCGTGTCTGGCTCGGGCGTGGTTTTGCTAGCACTGTCTGGTTCGGATGCGACATTGCTTCCATCGCCGATCCAGTTTGCCGGTGTGCCTGGCGAGTTCACCGCGGTTTCCATCACCAAGGTCTCGGTCAGCGGAACCGCGGCAGAAGACTTGGCGATGAACCGCACGTTGGCCAACATCGCACTTCCGCTGGCCACCACGACTCCGCTGCCGTATGTGCTCTCGCTTCCACCGCGACAGCGACTCCAGGTGTCGGCACCTACGCTACAAAACAACACCTGCATTGACCTCAGTGGATCGACCATCGGCGTCTGGGGCTTCTCCGCCGTCACCCCGCTCACGCTCGCCGACTGCAAAACGCTCTCGATAGAGTTCGACAAGTCCGGCCGGCCGACTGCGGCCTGGCGCCAACTCACCGCCACGGGCGATTGGAAGCGGTCGCTGCTCTCCGCGACCGCGCCTTTGGCGTTGCTCATAGGACTGCGTTCGCAAGCCGGTGCGGGTGTCGTAGCAACTCCAACCACAGATGACCCAGGAGCCAACTGGCAAAACCCGGACTCCCGGTGGGTAATACTCGACCCGCGATCGTCCGCGGTACGGATCGTTGAAAACAGTGCCCGTAGCACCGTACCAGCCGCTCAGGAATACGTTCTTCAAACACTGCGGGGCCTTTGACATCCTGCCAACTGGCCGGCCAGTACCATGCGAAACCAAGAACACCACGACCGCCGCGGCATCACCCTCCTGGAGGTACTCATCTCGCTAGGCATCCTTTCGATAGGGCTGGCCAGCGTCGTAGCATTGATCCCCGCCGGTGGCTCCCAGGCCCGGAAGGCCCAAATCGAGGATCGGCGGGGTGCCCTCGGTGCGGCAGCACTGGCTGACATAGTTACCCGAGGCGGGCTAAATCCCTCCAAATGGAGCAGCGTGCCCGGTCCACCCAATCTGTACCGGGTGGTCATGGATCCGCTTGGTAACGGCACGTTCCCATCGGCAGCTGGTCTGACGAGCGTCACCGTCGCCGACGTCTTTGACCCAACCATGGCAGCAGGCGAGGTGTTCCGCGGGCAGGATGACCTCGTCTACGACGGAACGCAGAGTGAAGACTACCCTCCAGTCCCAATGTTCACTGGCAACGCGAAGCGGACAAGCGAGGGCAATTTCTCCTGGCTGGCCACCCTTGTGCCTGCGACCACTGATAGCTTCCCGCAATACTTCCGGCTCTCAGTCGTGGAGTTCCACCGCCGCGACACCACAGTTCGTCCTTCTATCGACCGGTTTCCATTTTCATTCCCCACGATCAACTGCGGGGCCGGCATCACGAACGATGAGCTCCGCGAGCTTTTCCCTGTCGGAGCGGTGGTCCTTGCCACCAGCACGACGCCGAGTTGGGAGTGGCGCAGGGTAGTCATGGCAGCGCCCACGACGAAT
>JAPLNQ010000095.1 GCA_026401075.1 Planctomycetia bacterium | reverse complement strand
GATCTTGCTGGCGGCGGCACGATCGCCGGCTACTACGTGCAGGTCGCCACCGACTCGGGCTTCACGAAGGTCGTGCAGGACTACCGGCCGACTACGACGTCGCAACTCGTGACCGGGCTCACGTCCAATGTGCCCTATTACTTCCGCACCATGGCAACCAACGGCGCGAGTTGGGGAGCATTCTCCGCAACCGCTGTCCGGCTGGTGACACCGTCGAGCCCAACCAACGTCGTCGTGCCTCCGGCCCCGAGCACCAACACCTCTGTGGCCCTCTCCTGGACAGCTCCGGCCAACACGGGCGGCGGGCCGATCACCGGCTACATCGTCCAGGTCGCCACCGACTCGGGCTTCACGAAGATCGTGCAGGAATACAAGCCCACGACGGCAACGCAGACCGTCACCGGCCTCACACCAAACGTCGCCTACTACTTCCGCGTGATGGCCAGCAATGGCGTCTACTCGGGACCCAATTCGGCCACCGCGGCCCGACTTGTGCCGCCGTCGGCACCGAAGGCCCTCACCGTGCCACTGGCACCGAGCACCAACACCACCGTCGCACTCTCCTGGACCGCGCCATCCGACGGCGGCGGCGGACCGATCACCGGCTACTACGTACAGGTGGCGACGGATGCGGGCTTTAGCAAGCTCTTCCAGGATTACAGGCCGACGACGACCGCACAGAACGTCACCGGTCTCACGCCAAACGTGGCCTACTACTTCCGCGTCATGGCCAGCAACGGCGCCAGCTGGGGACCAAACTCCGCAACCGCGGTGCGGGTTGTGCCGCCGTCTGCCCCCACAGCCCTCACCGTGCCTCCGGGACTGGGAACGGAGACATCCGTCAACCTCACGTGGTCGGCGCCGGCCGACACCGGCGGCGGATCGATCACGGGCTACACGGTTCAGGTCGCCACCGCCGCCGCATTCACAACGGTCGTTCAGGAATTCACGCCAACGACGACGGCACAGACCGTCACTGGTTTGACGGCGAACGTGCCGTACTACTTCCGCGTCAGAGCTATCAACGCAGCGAGCCCGGGCCCATTCTCGGTCACGGCAGTGCGACTGGTGCCGCCCTCCGCGCCGACCGCAGTCAAAACGGCTGCCGGCCTCACCGCCGGCTCGGTGGCTGTCTCATGGACGGCGCCGACCAACACCGGTGGCGCGTCGGCAATCACGGGCTACTTCCTTCAGACCAGCGAGGACAGCAACTTCGCCACGTTTGACCAGGTGTGGGTCACCGGCACCTCGACGACGGTCAGCGGCCTGACGAGCAAAAAGACCTACTTCTTCCGGGTCATGGCATCCAACGGCGTGCAATCGGGAGCCCCATCGACCGCCGCGTCCAGAACCGTGTAACCCCGCAGATGGGCATCAGCCGCCGAGGCTGGCTCAAAACGACACTCTCAAGAAATTCCACACCGTGTGGGATGAACGACACCGCCGGGCAGCCGCCCGGCCTCGAAGAAGGAAGTAACTCTGATGGCTGATTCGATTGAAGAACCTGTCGTGGCCGAAGAAACACCACACGCGGCAAGCGACTCGCCCCAATCGCCAGCGGCCCCTGCCCCTGTCGGTCGCAACGCCATCGAAGTCCACGATGCGAAATGCGTGGCCAACTACGCCAACTTCTGCCGTGTGACCGGAACGCCCGAAGAGCTCATCGTCGACTTCGGGCTCAACAAGCAGGTTGGCCCTGACGTCGCTGAGCCGATCGAGATCTCACAGCGGCTGATCGTGAATTTCTTCACCGCCAAGCGGCTGATGGCAGCCCTCCACATGGCCGTGCAACGACACGAGGCGGCGTTTGGCGTGCTCGAGACCGACGTTCAGAAGCGGATCGTGCCGAGGTCCCAGCGTTGAACGTCGCCTGTATGAGCGGGTTCAGCACGGCGGTCCTGCTCCCGCAGCCAATCCTCACACCTGTGGCAATCGCTGCCTCGCCACCGTTGAAGCCACTTCCGTCGCCTGGCCGCTCGTTTCGGTAGACTCCTGGAGCCTGTTCATAGCCCATGAGTCGGAGTCTCTGCGCCATGCCATCCCCTGCCCCACTGCAGTCTTCGCCCTCACAGTCCACATCGGCCATCGCCGCTACCGCCAACTGGTTCGTCACCGGTCACCGCATGACCGACGCTGGTTCTGTCATCCCAGCCGCTGTCGACCTCGATCAGCCACGGCAGGGAATCACGCTGGCAGGCGTAGGCGTGGCTTCGGCGAGCACACTGCTCGGGCTCGACCTGCGGTCTGACTGCAGGCTCACCGACCACTGGGTGCGAGGCGATGACGTCACCCGTCACCTGCGGACCACCGCGATGTGGCGGCTGCACCCGTCAGAGGGTGCCACGCGGGCCTGGGAACTCATCGCATCGACGCAGACTTCCCAGCTTCAGAGCGATGCTGTGCTCGCGGTGGTGTCGGAGATCGACGCCACCGACATCCTCTGGGGCACGTGGGCGAACGATGCGGTGCGATGGCATGCGGATCAGTCGCCAGAGGCGACGTGCGTGCTTCTCGGACGCGGTGGGGCGGCCGGTTCGGGCGACACGAGCGTGCTTGTGGCCGCGCACCCTGGCGACGCGCGGCGGATGACCGCTCGCAGAGACGGCACGCGTGTCGTCGTCGAGTGCTGGCTCTTCTCGACCGAGCTTGAAAAAGGAGTGCTCCTTCGCAGCCGGGTGCTGGCGGCGGTCGGTCCCGCGGCCGACGCCACTCGCTGGGCCGGAGATCTCGCGGCGACGTTTGCCGCATCGCCTCCGATGCTGACGACGTGAGGATTGTCCCTCGCTTGCGCGTCGGGCTTGGATGGGAATGAGGCCGCGCGCCCGCTTCCCATCCAAAATAAAAGCCCCGGGCGGAAGCCCGGGGACACCGGGTCGTTGGGCGTTACCCGGTCAGCATGGCACGCTGGATGGTGTTCCCACCCGGTGTCCCCCGGCTCGCGCCGGGGGCTTGCACGGATTCATAAAAGCCCCGGGCGGAAGCCCGGGGACACCGGGTCGTTGGGCGTTACCCGGTCAGCATGGCACGTTGGACGGTGTTCGCGCCCGGTGTCCCCCGGCTCCCGCCGGGGGCTTTTTGTTGGGCGATGCGACGGTGTCGTCATAAAAGGACTGGCGTTTTCCCGGCCCATTTTTGCGCTGGCCGCGAGCGGCCTCGAGGCGTTACATTGCCCCCATCTTTCCTGTGTTCCCTTGCCACGGATCGGCTCGGGCCTTTGATCGGTCCCACGGGTCGGCCGTCGGCGCATCAGCACCGTTCCGCGGTGCCCAGACGAAGAGGTAGATGCCGTGGCCGACATCGTCTTTGCGTTCGATCCCGCGATCGACCGCCCACTCCCCAGGCTTGAAGCCGCGCCGACCGCCGTCGCCGAACCGATCGCAACAGCCGCCACCGATGCGCTCTTCTCAGCCGCCGCCGCCGCCCGGCAGGCCGATGCCGCGGCGCTCGTGCTCTTCGGCCGCGTGCTCGATCCCCAGCGGGCGAGCCCCGCCCAGGCGGCCATGCTCCGCTCGCTCATCACCGGCCTGGCCGCCCACGGCTGCCGCACGATCTGGCTGGCGGCCGACACCACCGCCTGCGCCGACATCGCGCGGATGCTCGGCGAACCAGCGGGCCTCGAGTTCGTCACACCGACTTCACCACTGTCGCTCGAGATTCGCGGCATCATGGTGGAGATCGTCTCGGCAAACGACAAACACGCCGCCGTTTCATCGGCGCTGACAACGCCCGCTGATGCCACCCACACGCCGCACTCGACACTCGAACGCCGGATCGTCGTCGGCTGGGATGCCTCTCATTGGAATTCAGAACGGTGGGATGAAGAACCGGCCGCGGCGGACCACCGCTGGATGCACGCTGCCGGCCCGCTCACAAACACGTTCTGCGTCTGGGGCTCCCGTCGCCGGCCGACTGTGACCGCCGGCATGCATCATCTCCCCGCACTGCAGGCCCGCTCGGCGCACGAGGCTGCCGCAGGCTCCTGCGGCATGCTCACGCTCCTCGACCATCCGACCGTGGACGAGGGGATACCCGCGGCCAGCCGCCGCAATCCGCTCGATTCAAGCACCGACTGGCGGCACAACTGGCGGGAGGTGCCCACGCACCATGTCACCTGGCGGACGATCACGATCGCCTCCGCCACCGGCGGCGACGAGGAACTGGCCACATCGATCTGGTCGGCGATCGAGGCGTTGTCGCTCGACGCCAAGGGACCACTGGAGATCATTCACTGCCACGTCGAATGCGGCACGAGCGTGGCCCGCCGTGTGCGGGTGGCGGAGATTTCGGCCGAGACGCTGGCCCGCGTGCGGCAGCTCTACGACGCCCGCACGTTCCGCGCCTGGTGCCAGGAGGTGCTCGCCGATCCTGGCGAGTCGCTGATCGCGCTTGGGCACTCGCGTTCCGGCGCGAAGCCCGGCAGCACCACGTCGTTCTCGACGGCCCTGGCCGACATCGTCAATCGTCTTGAGCAGGAGCCCCTGCACGCCATTCCCCAGGACCTCGCCCGCGAGTCCGCCTGGCTGGCCCTCGAACTCATCGAATCCACCTAACTGGCTGTGGAAAAATCCTCCACGGAGTCTGCGACATGCACATCGAATCAATCCACATCGAACGCTCCGGCTCGCTGACCGGCGTCACGATCGACCAGCTCGGCCCCGGCGTGCAGGTGCTCCACGGCACCAACGAAACGGGCAAGACCTCCCTGCTCGAATTCCTGCGGGCGATGTTCTTCGGCTTCGAGGGACTGTTTCGCCGCGGCGTGCTCGACCCGCAATTGCCCTGCGCCGGCAAGCTGATCGTGCACACGGGCCCCGAGGGCCGCCGGCTGGCGATCGAGCGCCGGCATGAGGGGCCGGAGTTGGCGACGCTGACGCGGGCCAGCTACGAGGACGACATCGTCGGCCTTGGCGGCGACCATGGCGACTTCATCTCGATCAAAGACATCGTGCCGCCGGTGGATGGCCGCCCCTGGAACCGCCCCTATCTCCAGGACATCGTCGGCGACATCGACGAGCGGACGTTTACCAACGTGATGGCCTTCGGCCTCGACGAGCTGCACGAGCTCCGCACGCTCGACCCAGAGGGCTGTGGCAGCCGGCTCTACGAACTCGCGAGCGGCCTCGACCGCTCGAAGGTGACCCGCGTGCTCCGGCACATCCGCGAAGCGATCGAGCGGCTCGACTCGAATGATGCTGCCATCTCGCCAGTCGAAGCGCTGCGACTGCGTCGGCACGAGGTGCTCGATCGGCTCGCCGCTTTGAACGCGCCGGCCGTGGCGGCCGGCAGTCTGCTGGCCGAACTGGCCCGCACCGACACCGAACTGGCGACGCTCGCAGCCGCGATCGAACGGGCCGTGGGAGAGGAAGACGTCGTCCGCAGCGTGCTCTGGATCGAGCCCCTCTACCAGGCCTATCGTCACACCTCCGCGCAGCTCGATGCGATGATGGGCACAACGCTCGTCCATGCCGATCTCGACACCTGGAAGCGGGCGGCGAAGGGCCGCAACAAGCTATCGCGGCTCGTCCGCCGTCGCCAACGGACCCGCAGCCGACTGGCTCGCAGTCTGGCCGAGGTGCCCGCAGAGTCGGCGATCTGGAAGCGACGGGCCGCGGTGGCCGCGGTCTGTGAGGAACAGCCCCGCCTGGAGCGGATCGTGGCGGAGGTGGCCCGCGCCGAATCGCACGCGAGGCTCGCCGCGCGGCGCTTCGGCGAACAGGTCGGCACGGCCGGCCTCGCGCGGATCGTCGCGATCACCGGGCCGCTCGACGCCACCGACACGCTCCCCGACGTGCTCCTGCCCGAGGGCTTTCTCCAATCGTTCGGTCCGCTGCGGGCCCGTGCCCGCGACTGTGCCAAGGCCTCTCGCGAGGTGAAGGCGGCGAAACGTGGTGTGGCCGAGGCCAAGGGCCTGCTCGACGACACCCGCGGACTGGTCAAGGGGGGTGTCGGCCCCAAGGGGATGACGATCGCCGAGGCCATCGAAGAGGCGAGCGGCAGGGCCACCCTTTTCCGCAACCGCCTCGCCGCCACCACCCAACTGGCAGACCTCGACAAGTCGATCACCCGCATCGACAGCGAAATCGTCCATCTTATGGAGGGCCAGCTCATTCCCTTGGGCTGGCTGATCCCGCTCGGCGCGGTGTTCGTCACCGGCGCGGGCATGCTGCTCTCGGGGCTCCTGCTGCCGCAGACGATCACCGGTCCACTGGCCTATGCCATGGCCGCGCTCGGCCTTGCCGGCACGGGGCTGGCGTCGGTGACCACCTGGTCGCTCGACCGCTCCGCCTCGAACCGCCTCGAAGCGGCCCGCGGCCAGAGCGCGATGGTGCACAAGCAGCGGGACGATCTGCTCGCCCAGTGCGGCCTGCTCGACAAGAAGATCCCCACCGACACCGTCAACTCGCTCGAACGCCGGGCAGCGATGGCACAGGCGGAGGTCGAGCGGCTGGAGGAACTGGCCGCCCGCGAAGGCTCCATGCACGTGCTCTCCGACAAGGTCACCGTAGCGCAGCAGGCGGTCAAGCGGGCGATGTCGCTCCGCAAGGCCGCCCGCCTGCGGTGGCAGAAGGCCCTGGAGCACCGCGGCCTGCCGACCACGCTCTCGCCCCGCGAAGTGAAGCAGATCGGCCTCCACCGGCACACGCTTCTCGCGCTCGACGACGACCGTCGGCGGCTCTCCGAGGAGGCCCGGCACAAGCGTGAGGAACTCGCGGCTTTTGCCAAGCGGATCGACGAACTGATGGTGGAATGCGATCTCGTCCCGGAGGCCACGCCGCTGGAGCATGTCGGCCAGCTCCGCGAGGCATTGGCGACCGAGTCGCTCGCGCACCGCCGTCGCGGATCGCTCACCCGCAAGCTCGAACGGGCCCGTGCAGCCCACCGCCGCGGCAAGAAGCAGCTCGTCGTGGCCGAACACCATGTGAAGGACTTCTTCACCCGCTGGGCCGTGACCAACGAAGAAGACTTTCTGGCCAAGGTCGATCGCCGTCCGCTCTTCGAGCGGACCAAGCAGGAGGCGGAGGATGCCGAGGCCGCATGGCTCGACGGCCGCCGCCGGATCACTGCATCGATCGACATCGACCAGTGGCTGCATGACGAGCATGACGAGCATGACAAGTCTGCGCACCCTATGATTGCCGAACTCCCCGGCCGCACCGACACCCGGCGGTCGCTCGTGTCGGCCAAGGGCGGCCCACCGATCGGCCGTAAGCCGCAGCCCGCCAGCGAGAAGGCCTCCAGCATGACGCCACTCGAACGGCGGCTGGCCGAAGCCTGCGAGGCCACGGAGCGGCTGCGGGCGACGCACCGCCTGGCCAGCGACCGCCGCGCGGGCATTGCCGCCAAGGTCGATGCCACCTCTCACGATCGGAGCACGGAGGCCATGCAGGTGGAACTGGCCGATGTCGAGCATCAGCTCGCCGCGCAGCTCGACCGCCGGCGGCTGCTGGAACGCACCGGCCTCTTGCTCGAGGAAACCAGACTGACGGTCGCCCGTGACCACCAGCCCCCGGTGCTCCGCGATGCCTCGCACTGGCTGGCCCGCCTCACCGACGGCCGCCACACGGCGATCACCACCACGATCGACGAGGCGCGGCTCGAGGTGCACGATCGCGACGGGTCGGTCTGGAAGCCGGAGCGGCTCAGCCGCGGCACGCGGGAGCAGGTGTTTCTGGCACTGCGGCTGGCGCTCGTCCGCGATCTCCGGCGGCATGGCGTGCCGCTCCCTCTCGTCATGGACTACGCGCTTGTGAACTTCGACGACGAGCGGGCCCGGGCCGCGGCCCGCGTGCTGGTGGAATTCGTCTCGGATCAGCCGAGTGAGCGGCAGATGCTCGTCTTCACCTGCCATGCCCACGTGGCTGAGATTTTCGCCGAGGCGAATGCGACGGTCCGCTCGCTGAGCGAGCCCGGTCGCACGTGGCGGCGGCCGGAGCCGGTGGCTCTTCCCGCACCGCCCCGCGTGGCGAAACCAAAGCCCGAGCCCAAGCCGGCACCGCCGCCCCAGCCAGTGGCCGTCGCACAGCCAGTGGCCATCACGCAGCCGGTGGCACCGCCGGTCGTCTTCCGCGAGGTGGAGCCCGGCGGCTGGCCTGCCGAGCATTTCTTCTTCAGCCCGTCAGGCGGCTACGCCGCCATGCACCGCGGCCAGAGCGAAGGTCGCCGCAAGTCGCGGTGAAGATTTTGCCAGCCGCGGAATAAAAGCCCCCGGCGGAAGCCGGGGGACTCCGGGTGTGACCACCACCCAACGTGCCATGCCAATCCGCGAACGCCCAACAACCCGGCGTCCCCGGACTTCCGTCCGGGGCTTCTTGTCAAAACACGCGCCAGGCCCGGAGGGCCGTGTCAGCACCAGCGGGCGGAGGCCCGCCAAGAAAAAATCGCACGATGCGATGTTTTTCGTGAAACAACGTCCCCGGACTTCCGTCCGGGGCTTCTTGTCAAACGCGTGACGCTTGCATCTACACCTTGATGATGCCCGACTGGATGTCGCGGAGGTAGCGGGCCCGCATCTGGGCCAGCAGCATGCCGAGATAGGCGTTGGCGCCCAGCGAGAGAAACAACGCGATCAGACTGCCGGTCAATAGACCCCATGGCTTGACGGTGTTGGCGGTGCCCGTCTCAATGTCGGCGATCCGCGAACCTGTCGATGCCACAACCGGTGCGGCCCGCGGTCGCCGCGACGCCTCGATCACCGATCGCTCCACAGCCGGTGGCCATGCATCGGCCACATAGATAGGTGTAGGGGGTGCCGTTGCGGACGAGATCGGGCTCAACCCGCACCAGATAGTCGCCCCCGCCATCGACGTCCGGCACATAGGCAGCCTCGATGCCAAACACCGATTGCATTCCCATGGTGAGAGCAACCGCCATCAGCAAGGCCGTTTTGATCAGATTCGCGCGCACGAGAGTCGTCTCCAAAAACATCCCAAAAAAAGATTCGGCGTAACCTACCGGGCCCGAATCCACCGGCCCTCTTGGCGGCCCTACGGGCACCGCTGTCAGGAGGATTTCACCCTCTCGACGGCCCTTTGTCCAACTCCGTCCGCCCCTGGCACGGCCGCCCCCCCCGCCAGTTCTGTCCCATTGGCCCCGGAGAGGCTGACGATCTCGGCCTGCAGCATCGTGAGGGCGGCCTGCAAAAAAGCCACCGCGATCGGTCCCACGAAGATCCCGATCGGCCCCAGGGCCCCCACGCCGCCGAGCACGCTCAGCAGGGCCAGGAGCGGGTGGAGCTTCGACTGACCGTGCAGGATGATCGGCTTGATAATGTTGTCGACCGTGGAGACCACGCAGGCTCCCCAGAGGGCCAGCCCGACGGCGGCCCAGGTATTTTTCACGAAGAAGAGCAGGTAAAGGCTGGCCGTGCCCCAGACGGCCGCAGCGCCGACGAACGGCACGAGCGCCCCGAAAAACGTCAGCAGTGTCAGGAGAAACACTCCCCCGAGGCCGGCGATATAGAAACCGAAGCCCGCCAGCACCGCCTGGACGATCGCCGCCAGCAGGGTGGAGCTCACGACCGCCCGGCTCACCTCCTCGAATTCGTCGAGCAGTTGCCACTGATACCGTCTGTCGAGCGGGATGAGTCGCGTGACCGCCTCGAACATCCTTCGGCCGTCGGCGAGGAAGTAGAAGAGGCTCACCGTCATCACAATCAGCCCGATGAGAAGCTTGACGATCACCACCGGTGCCCGGGCCGCGATCGGGCCGATCCATTCTTCGGCCACCTTGCGGAGTTCCGTGTTGACGCTCTCGCTGGTCACATGCAGGCCGGTTGCATCGTTGACAGTGTGGACGAGTCCATCGAGCACGTTCGGATCGAGACGGATGCCTTCGGGGCTACGGAGCATGGCCACGGCATCGCCGCCGGCCCGCGACACGAGCAGGAAGAGCGGCACGAGCACGATCAAGAGCACGAACAGCGTGGTCAGCGCGGCCGCCACCCACTCCGGCACGAGAAACCGCTCGCGCCGCCAGCGGTGCAGCGGCCCGAAGATCACCACCAGCATCGCCGCGAGTAAGAGCGGCAGCAGGAAGCTCGACATCACGCGGAGTGAGAGCAGGCCGAAGATGACCACCAGCCCGAGAATCACGCCGAACGAAATCAGCTTTGTCATCTGAGAATGTCCCGGAGACTGCTCCGCCTGCTCCACGTTGCGATGCCTGACCACGAGCCTGACCACGAGCCAGTCTTGATCCCGAGAGTGTACGCCAACCGCCCTCCAGGCGTCAGCCGTCTCGCCGACTGAAGGACCATTGTCGCATGGCGAAGAGCGGCCGGGGGCAGTATCCTGCTGCAGATTCTGAGGCCCGTAGCCCACCCTTCGCCACCGCCATGACCACGCCCGCCGCATCACTCGTCGTTCCCGTGCGTGATGAGGCGGGCAACATCGCCCCGCTGGTCGCCGAGATCCACACCGCGCTCGACGCCGCTAGCCTCACCTGGGAACTGTTCCTTGTCGATGATGGCTCCGCCGATGGCTCGTGGGCGGAGATCGAGGCCCTGGCCGTGGCCGACGCTCGTGTCCACGGCATTCGCCTGGAACGTGGGCAGGGCAAATCGGCCGCCCTCGCGGCGGGGTTTGCGTGCTGCCGAGGCGACCGGATCGTGATGCTCGACGGTGACGGGCAGGATGATCCCGTCGAGATTCCCCGCATGCTCAGCTTGCTGGCTGGCGACGGATCCCGCGCCGATCTCGTCAACGGCTGGAAGACGCCGCGGCTCGATCCCTGGCACAAGACGATGCCGTCGCGGGTGTTCAACTGGCTCGTCGGCTTGTTCACCGGCCTCTGGCTCCACGATCACAACTGCGGTCTGAAGGCATTTCGCCGCGACGTGATGAGCAGGCTCGAGATGACGGAGGGCATGCACCGCTTCATTCCGGTGCTGGCGGCGGCGGAGGGTTTTCGCGTGACGGAGGTGCCGGTGCACCACCGGCCACGGACCCGCGGCACGTCTAAATATGGCATCGCACGATTCTTCCACGGTCTCTTCGACCTCACGCGGGTGGCGGCACAGGTCTGGGGCCGGGTCCGTCCGGCCGAGGTTCCCCGCCGGGGCGACTCGCGAGCCCGGCTGCGGCACGGCGTGTATGCCATCCTGGCGACGATGGCACTGGCCGCGGTGCTCGGCCGCATCGGCGCGGTCGCCAGCGTCGATCGCATCGCGCTTGAGAAGAAGCTGGTCACCGACGCCGTGGCCAAGGCCAAGGCCGCCGGCGAGGAGGCCGACCCCGAGGCGATCCGGGTGAAGATCGAGAAGGAAAAACGGCTCATTCGGCCGTTTCTCTCCGGCAACGATCGCAGCCGCTGGCTGACGATCCGCGGGCTGGTGGAACGGGGCACGTTCGCGATCGACGACCTCGTCGTGGAGCCTGGCTGGGACACGATCGATGCCGTCGTCCATCCCGATGCCTCCGGGAATCTGCGGCTCTATTCGAGCAAGCCTCCGCTCCTCTCCGTGCTCGGCGCAGGCCCCTACTGGCTGCTGCACCGGCTCACCGGCTGGACGCTCGGCGACCATCCCTTCGAACTGGGCCGGCTCCTGATGGTGGTCTACGGCCTCATGCCGCTGGCAGTCTTCATGCTGTTCTCGTTCCGTCTGATCGATCGCATCGGCACCACCGACTGGGGCCGGCTCTGGGCGGCAGGCCTCGCGGCGGGCGGCACACTGCTCAACACCTTCGCGATCGTGTTCACCAACCACGTGCCCGCGGCGGCCTGCACTGCGGCGAGTGCCTGGTTCGCGCATCGGATCGCGGTCGATGGGCTCCGCTCGCATACCGGCTTCGCCGCGGCCGGCTTCGCTGCGGCATTGGCCGCGGCCTTCGAACTGCCGGCGCTCGCCTGGCTAGCCGCGGTGATCGCGGTGCTGGCATCCTGCGATCTCCGCCGCACCGTCACGGCAGCCCTGCCGGCGGCCCTGCTCGTCGCCGTGGCCTCGTTCTCCACCAACTGGCTCGCGCATGGCTCGATTTCGCCACCGTATGCCCACCGGGCCGCCGCGGCGCGGCCGCTGCCGCCGGGCGTCGCGCTCCGGGAAGGTGAATCGTGGAATCCCGACAACTGGTACGACTACTCCCTCCGGCTCTCCAGCGGCAAGCTGCTGACGAGCTATTGGAGGTCGCCGCAGGGCGTTGACCGCGGCGAGCCGTCTGCCGCCACCTATGCATGGCATGTGCTCGTCGGTCATCACGGCATCTTCTCGCTCACGCCCGCCTGGCTGCTCGCGATTCCGGGCATCGGCATCCTGGCCACGTCAGCGGGGCGACGACGGGCGAGCCGGTGGCCGCGACACGCACAGCAGCCTGTCGATGGGGGCATTGACGGCCAGGAACGACTCGCCTTAGCGATCGCGTTGGTCTCTTTCGTGGTCCTGGCGTTCTATCTGTCGCGGCCGCAGCTCGACCGCAACTACGGCGGCGGATCGAGTGGGTTCCGCTGGGCATTCTGGCTGGCGCCATTGTGGGTGATGGCGACCGTGCCTGCCGCCGACCGCCTGGCAGGCAGCCGCGTGGGCCGCGTGGTGGCGCTGGCCCTGCTTGGCCTGTCGGTGGTGTCGGTCGCGTTCCCGACATGGAGCCCGTGGACAACGCCTTGGATTCAGCAGTGGCTCACCCACGCCGGCTGGCCCGGCAGCGTCTGACTTGAGTGTACCGACTCCGGCCAATAGGTGGGAAGCGTTGCCTCGATCGTCACCTCGGCCCTCGTATCGGGATCGGTATAGGTGATGCGGCAGGCGTGCAGCGCGATCGGCCGCATGCGCGGATCGTCGGCTGACGACACCACGGCGGCCCCTGTCTGCGGGGTGTTCGGC
>JAPLNQ010000198.1 GCA_026401075.1 Planctomycetia bacterium | reverse complement strand
GTGCGCCTGATGCGTTCTTCGCCGCGGCGGAACGTCTCCCAGGCCTCGGCGTAACTGAGATCCTCGCGCTTGGCGAGCCTCAAGCAGGAGTAGCCCAGGAACGAGGCCATGAGGATCCGGAAGGGCGTCATGGGGTGTGAGAGGTCGACTGTCATCGCAATCCGCCGCAGCGCATCGGTTTCCCGGCCCCACGTGGCCGCGTAGGCCGCCAGCGCGGCATCCAGCGAATCGCGATGCTCGTGCAGGCACTGGGCGAGCACCGTCGCGCCTTCCATGGCCGCATTCACGCCCTGGCCCACGGGCGGCACCGGAGCACCGGCATCGCCCAGCAGCGCCACCCGCCCGGCCACGAGAGACGAGCACCGCTTGGTCTTGCCGGTTGGCAGACACTGCCGATGGCTGAACTCCTCCACTTTTGTATCGGAGGCGAAATGCCGCAGCAGCGGATGCCCCTTGTCGAGAAAGCGACCGGCATCCGCGGCGGAGTCGAATCGCTTCGTGCCGCTAAACCCGATCTGGCAGAACCACCGCGGATCCGCCGGCCCTCCGGGGCCGTTGATCGCCCCGGCCACGGCCGTCACGGGATGGACGGCTAGGACATAGAGGTACTGCGGATCCAACTCGTCGAGGTGCTGGTCGAGGTGCAGCATCAGGGAGTGGTTGCCCAGATCGGCTCCCTCGACTGAAAACCCGCTGGTGTGATCGGCGATGGACCGCTGCACGCCGCTGCCGCAGCCGTCGCAGCCCACGACCAGATCGAACCGTCTTAGGTCGCCGGCCCCGTCGCCCCGCGACGCGATGCGGAGCTGTGGCTGCCCCGCATCGACGAGGGTCGCCTCCGCCCCGAAGTGGAGGGCCACAGAATCCGCATGCCGCTCCAGCAGATGGGCCTGAAGACAGCGGCAGATGTCACCGCGGCTGCCCGTCCAGCCCTTGCCGTGATAGGGCTCCTCCGCGAAGCCGGCCCCGAGCCGATGAAGCCATGGATGGGGGGCGATCTTCAGCCCCTTGAAGTGAATGAGCCCGGCATCGAAGCGGTCGGTGATGCCGATGAAGCGTGCCGCACGCATACCGTGGCCCGTGATGTCGATCGTGTAGCTGCGATCGGGGTTGTAGGTTTCGGCGGTGAAGTGGTCGTCGGCACGCTCGAAAACAGCGATCTCAAACCCGCCCTGCTGGGCCAAAGCCGCAGCCAGCGTCAGGCCCGCAGGCCCGCCACCAACGATCGCCACGCTGATTGTCACGTTGTGTCCTCGAGGATTCCGCCAGGGCACGAGCCTATCCTCGAGATAGATCCGCCGCCAACGCCAGCCATGCGACTCAAGAGGCCGTGCGGCTTCCCGACAACCCCTTGCCGAGATGCATGCCCGAATCGAGCAGCAGCAGTTCACCCGTCATCGTTGCGGCACCATCGATCAACCAGATCACCGCGTCGGCAACCTCCGCCGGAGTGCTAGCCCGCTCCAGCGGAACGGCTTGTTCGTATTGGCTCTTCAGCAGCTCCATGCCGCCCTCGCCGGCTCCACTCGCAAACCAGCGGCTGAGAATGAGACCCGGGCACACGGCATTCACCCGCACATCCGGGGCAAGCATCCTCGCCACGTTCAGGGTAAGGGCGTTCAGCGCTCCTTTGGAGGCGATGTAGGGAGCCGAGGTGCCGATCCCGAGCGCCCCGGCCATCGACGAGACGTTCACGATCGCCCCCTTGGCCTTCGTCAGTTCCAGCGCACAGGCGCGGATCATCTGGAAGGGGCCAATCAGATTCACGGCGTAGATGTCGTGGAAGACCTGCGCATCGAGCCCGTCCCAGCCCGCCATGCTGGCAACGGACGTGCGGCCCGCATTGTTCACGAGCGCGTCGATGCGGCCCCAGCGATTGATTGCGGCGCCGACCATGCCGCGGCAGGCGGCGTCGTCGGCCACGTCGGCCCGCACCATCAGCGTGTCGGCACCGGCCTCCGCGCAGGCTGCGGCGGAAGCCGCGGCTTCCGCCTCGCTCTTCGTGTAGTTGATGACAACGTCATACCCGCGGCGAGCCAGGCCCAGGACCGTGGCGGCACCCACGCCCGTGGCAGACCCTGTTACGACGGCGACCTTCCGCTCTGGCATCCCAACCTCCTGCACAGTGGACTCGATACCGCCTACGACCCACACCGTATCGCAAACGGCGGGAAATGAACACGCACGGCGGTGAGCCACTCACTCGAGGTCCCACTTCGCAGCGAGGTAGGCCATCACGGCAGCTTTTTCCATGCCGCTGAGCGGACGGTTGAAGACGAGGTCTCGGCGATCGAACGGGTGACTCTGGGCGGCAACGTTTGCGCGTTCTTGAGGAGCCACTGGTGTGACGGTGTTTCCCGCCCGTCAACGACTCTTGAGGTGACGAGCGGCAGCAGCGTATGATTGGAGAGTAGTCGCGGATTTGGTGCACCAGCGAAATCCTGCGAGAAAGTGATCTGCCATGCCCCGTCGAGAACTCTCGAAGCCTCAGCAGATCATCGATTGGCTCGTCGAATGGGGCGATGCCCTCGTGGAACCGGCTTCGATGACGCTGATTGGTTCGGCTGGCCTGCTCTGGCACGCGGGGCGTCTCGGTCTCGATGTATCGTTGCCGGAGAACAGCATGGACGTTGATCCGGTCACCGAATCGGATGCCCTGGCCTGGATGTGCTATGACGCCCTGATAGGCAGCGAGTTCGAGCAGCAACGGGGTTGGCATGTCAACCTGCTGCCGCGATCGGTGCTCGATGAGCTCCCCGCCAACTGGCGCGATCGCGCCTTGTCGGCAAATTACGGTCGGCTCGAGCTGATCGTGCCGTCGGCCGCTGATCTTCTCGCCCCGAAGCTTCGCCGTGGTGAGCCCCGCGACCG
>JAPLNQ010000168.1 GCA_026401075.1 Planctomycetia bacterium | reverse complement strand
CATTGCGGTTGGAGCCGGCCGACGAGATCGTCTCCGCTGACGATTCCGTAGTCGGGGATTCCGCAGCCGGTGATTCAAGCGCCGGTCAGGCCCCCCCGCCCACGTTCGAGTTTCTCGCGCATACCCTCTTCACGCAGGCGTTGATGGCCCTGGGCAGGATTCCCAATCCGATCACCAGGAAGGCACACCGCAACCTGCCGACGGCACGGCACTTCATCGACACGCTCGCGATGCTGGAGCAGAAGACCGCTGGCAACCTCACGGAAGACGAACGACGCGTGCTGGAAGAGATCCAGCATCAACTGCGAATGATGTACATGAGTGAGCAGCCATCATGACGGCCACATTGCTCGACGGCCGGGCACTCGCGGCCCGGATTGAAGGCTCGCTGCGAAGCGAAGTGGATACGTTCGTGACGATGTTCCATCGCCGCCCGCGGCTGGTGGTTGTCCTCGTCGGCGACCTCGCGGCGAGTGGCTCCTACGTGAAGAGCAAGGCGTCGGCGGCCGATCGCGTGGGGATCGATTCCGATGTGGTCCGCGTTCCGGCCACGGCAACGACCGACGAACTCGTCTCCCTGGTGGCTTCGATCGCCCGCGATGAGCATGGTCCTGCCGATGGCATTCTCGTGCAGTTGCCGCTGCCGGAGCGTGTCGACACGGTCGCGGTGCTCGATGCCGTGCCGCCCGACCGCGATGTCGATGGCTTTCATCCCGAGAACGCCGGCCTGCTGTCGCAGGGGCGGCCCCGATTCGTGCCGTGCACTGCCGCCGGCGTGCAGCGGATGCTGATCGATGCCGGCATCGAGACCGCCGGTCGGCACGCGGTGATCGTCGGTCGCAGCGATATCGTCGGCAAGCCGTTGGCGCTCTTGTTGGCGTCACGTGGGCCGGGCGGCGATGCCACGGTCACGATCTGTCACAGCCGCTCCGCTGATCTGGCAGGTGTGACCCGACAGGCCGATATTCTTGTGGCCGCCGTCGGCAGGCCGCGGCTCGTCACCGCCGACATGGTGAAGCCGGGGTCCGCGGTCATCGATGTCGGTATCAACCGGATCGTGGGGCCGGACGGCACTGCCAAACTCGTCGGAGACGTCGATTTCGACGCCGTGCGGGAGGTGGCCGGCTGGATCTCCCCAGTGCCGGGCGGGGTGGGGCCGCTGACCGTGGCGATGCTCCTCGCCAATACCCTGCTGGCCGCCGAACTCCGGTCGAGTCGCCGCTGAGCCGGCAACGGAACCGTTGGCAAAACCCTTGGAAGAGGGCGGTTTTGTCCGATAACTTCACCTTGTTCGACTGGGGCATGATCTCTATTCTCCCCGCCCGCACGGGATCGCGCAGCTGGCCAAAACCCCCAGTTTGCCCGCCCCGGTGCATCCTCCCCGCGCCGTCCTCGTGAGGGCCGTGGTGGGGTCGCAGATGCTGTCGTTCCGATGCTTGAGGGAGCATTTCCTCCAGGCATGCCGAAAGCTCCGGTCCATGAATCAATTCCTCCGCGCTCTCCGCGACGCGATCAAACGATGGCCGTTCCTGTTGGCGGCATTCCTCTGTTCAGCCTGCGTCGCCGGACTGTGGGGCGCCAACATCGCCGCGCTCTTTCCGGTCATCGAGGTGACCCTGAACGGGGAGTCCCTGCAGTCGTGGAACGACCGCCGCCTCTCCGACGCAGAGCACCGCATCGCGGCCGCGATCGCTGAGACCGCTGCGTTGGAGACGTCGATCGCCTCCGATTCCCACGGCTCCACCGAGGGAATGAAGGCCCGGAGCCGCATCGATACGCTTGTCCTGAACCGCCGTGGCGACGAGGCGGTCGTCTATTCTGCGCGGAAGCTCGCGCCCTGGCTCGATCGGTTTCTGCCATCCGACCCGTTCCAGACCGTGCTGCTGGTCGTGGGACTGATCGTCGTCAGCACGTTCTTGAAGCACGCTTTCATGCTGGCCGGCACGATGATGGTGGGGTGGGTGGCGATGAACATCAGCCGCGATCTCCGTCTGCGGGTTTTCGACAAGGCGATCGAACTCGACAGGGCCCAGTTCATGCGACACGGCTCGGCCGGCTTCATGTCGCAGCTGACCCATACCACCGATATGCTGGCCGGAGGCATCACGGCCGTCTACGGCGGCGCCGTCACGGAGCCGCTGAAGATCTTCGCGTGCCTCGCCGGAGCCTTCTGCATTTCATGGCAGCTCACGCTCGCCTGCCTGACGCTGGCCCCGATCGTCGGGTTCCTGATGATCTGGCTCAATCGCCGGATCCGCAATGTTTCGAAGCACATTCTTTCGAGGTCCAAGGGCTTCCATCACGTGCTGCTGGAGACGCTCAATAATGTTCTCACCGTGCAGGCCTACACGATGGAGGACTTCGAGCGACAGCGTTTTCGCAACTGCACGGGCGACATGCTCCGCACCGGCATGTGGCACACCTTCTACTTCGCCCTGGCGAATCCGATCACGGAGATTCTCGGCATCGGCATGGTGGCGACGTCGATAGCCGTCGGAGCCTGGCTGGTGATCAACCAGCAGACACAGATCTTCGGCATCACGATGACGGACCGCCCGATGACCGTGCCGGGGATCATGGTCTTCTTCGGGATGCTCATCGGCGCCAGCGACCCTGTTCGGAAGCTCTCCGGTGTGCTCACCGGCCTCAACATGGGCGTCGTCGGCGCGCAGGCCCTCTACCCGCTGCTCGACAATCCCTCGAAGCTGCGCGAGGCGGCGAATCCGAAGACGCTCCCATCGCCGCACCGGGAGATCAGCCTGCGGAACGTGTCGTTCAGCTACGACGGCATCGATACCGTCGTCAAGAACGTGAACCTGTCGATCGGGTTCGGCGAGCGGGTGGCGATCGTCGGCCCGAACGGTGGTGGCAAGAGCACGCTCATCAACCTGATCTGCCGGTTCTACGACCCGACGGGCGGGGATGTGCTGCTCGATGGCGTGCCGCTCACCGACCTCGCACTGCACGATGTCCGGCGTCGCATCGCGCTGGTCACGCAGCAGACCGAACTCTTCAACGAATCGATCCTCTACAACATTCGCTATGGGCGGTGGGATGCCACCGAGGATGAGATCATCGCGGCCGCCAAGCAGGCGCACGCCCACGAATTCATCAGCGACTTTCCAGACGGCTATCGCACCATGGTCGGACCCAACGGATTTCGTCTCTCGGGCGGCCAGCGGCAGCGGATCGCACTGGCCCGCGCGATCCTCCGGGACGCAGAGATCCTCGTGCTTGACGAAGCGACCAGCCAGATCGACGTGGAGAGCGAGCGGCTGATTCACGAATCGCTGGCCCGCTACGTGGAGAATCGCACCGTCATCATGATCACGCACAGAGCCAGCACGTTGGCTCTTGCCGATTCGATCGTGCACGTCGAGCACGGCACCGCCACGAAGAAGCCGGCTTCGCAACATCGGGCGGCTTGATAGACTGGGAGCATGGGTGCTTCCATCTCCTGTATCTGCGGCTATCGCGGACCGAGCGTGTCGGAGGCGGGCGGGGACGCCTGCCCCATCTGCAGAACGCCCGCGGCGGCCAATGACGACTGCCTGCACATTCCTTGCCCCCGTGGGCACGTGCTGAAGGTCACTCAGGCGATGCTGGGGCAGCGAGTGGTCTGTCCGAAGTGCAACGAGTTCTTCGTGCTGGCGGCGGAGTCCAGCGTTGAGCGCAGACGGGAGATGGATCGCCTGCGGCACGAGCAGGACTCGCGCCGGGCGCGGCAGTGGCTGGCGCGTGCCCTCTGGGCAGCCGTTCTCGTGGTGGTGTCGCTGGTGTCGCTGATCGTCGTCAGCGTCCTACCGAAGTAAGGCGCAGAGCGGACGCTCGCTTCACGGAAAACACGCCATGTGCTGCCCCCCGTGGCGGCAAGTTTTTAACTTGTCCGTTGCCCCGGCACGGATTCCACAAGTTAAAAACTCGTGGCCACGAACCAACGAGCGAAGCGTGTTCGGGGAGCACGCCCGGCGCTGCGCTAGCCGAGGCGGGCGTTCCAGCGGGCGGCTTCCCGTGGCTGATAGTGGGCGAGTTCGAAGCTGTCGCGGACCACCGACCGCACCCGGCGGAGATCGACCGCGCCGTCGTGGGCGACGAGTTGCACAAGCAGGTTGCCGATGGCGGTCGCCTCAACGGGCCCGGCCACCACCGGGCGGTCCGTCGCGTCGGCGATCATCTGGCACAGCAATGCGTTCTTCACACCGCCGCCCACGACGTGGATTCGCTCCACGCGACGGCCGAGCAGTTCGTCGAGTTCCTCGAGCGTCTTGCGCACCGCGGCAGCCACGCTTTCGAGCGCCGTGCGGATGACGGCACCGGTCGTCTCGGGAACTGGTTCCCCGGCACTCCGGGCGAGGCTGCGGATCGCCTCCGGCATGTCGGCCGGCGCCACGAGGGAGGGGTGGTTGGGGTCGACGAGCGTGACCAGCGGTGTGGCCTCCGCCGCCAAGGCCGTGAGTTGTTCCCAGCCCCATTCCTGGCCGGCCCGCAGCCAGCTCGCACGGCATTGCTGCACGAGCCAGAGGCCGCAGACATTCTTCAGCAGTCGGGTCGTGCCGCCGACGCCACCCTCGTTGGTGAAGTTGTGGGCACGGCATTCCGGCGTGACGAGCGGCTGATCGAGTTCTGCGCCCACGAGCGCCCAGGTGCCGAGGCTCACGTAGCACCACTCCGGCCGGCTGCAGGGGGGCTCGAGCGCAGGCACCGCCGCCACGGCGCTGGCGGTGTCATGGGTGCCGGGCACCACGACCCGGACGCCTGATAGCCCCGTCTCTGCCGCCACGTCGGGACGCAGCGGCCCGAGGTCTGCACCAGGTTCGATGAGTGGGCCAAAAACGTGCCGCGGCAGCCCGAACCGATCGAGCATGTCGAAAGCCCAGTCGCGGCGTCGCGGGTCGAAACACTGCGTTGTCGTGGCGTTGGTACGCTCGTTGGATCGCTCTCCCGAGAGCAGCCAGTGAAAAAGGTCGGGAATCATCAGGAATCGGTCGGCTGCCGCCAGCACGCTTGGGTGCTGGCGTTTCAGGGCGAGCAGTTGATAGAGCGAGTTCAACTCCATGAACTGCAGACCGGTCGCCGCGAAGATCTCGTCGCGGGGCACGATCGCCTCGGCGGCTGCGAGCATGCCCTGGGTGCGGGCATCGCGATAGCAGACGGGATTGGCCAGCAAGCCGCCATCAGCCGTCAGGAAGGAGAAATCGACGCCCCAGGTATCGACGCCGACGCTCCGCACCGCGTGGCCATGCCTGACCGCGGCCGCCCGCAGGCCGGTGACCACCTCCTGCCAGAGCCGCACCAGATCCCAGACGAGTTCGCCGCTCATCGAGACCGGTCCGTTCTCGAACCGGTGAATCTCCTCCAGTTCCAGGAGCCTGCCGTCGAAGGCTCCAGACACGACCCGCCCTCCGGAGGCACCCAGGTCGATCGCCAATGCCACGGATCTCGCCATGCTGCACCCTCCTGCCAAACGGACATGTCCGGGAAAGACCAGCCATTGTTCCGTTTTTCGATCCGCTTTCGAAGGGGGTGCCCCAAACCCGCCTCCGGGCGGCCCGGGAGAGCGGCAGGCCGGGGGAAAACGGCGAACTTTCCGGTGCCAGCGGGCTCGTTGTGCGTTATTCGCGGCGAAAGGGTCGATACTTCACGAGCAAAAGCCTATTGTTAAGCTAGTTGGGTAACATATGCAGGATTCAGTCAGTGCAGAATCCTGCCTCTCTCCGTTTTCCGGTCAGTGGGCAGTCGCCATGGGATTGAACGCCATCGAATCGCGGCCTGTCGGCGTCTCTGCAGAGGTGCTCGAGGATCTGGCTCACGCCAGCCGTTCCCTGGAAGCACTCGAGCCCCCTCAGATCATCGCGTGGGCTGTGGAGCGATATGGACAGCGACTGACGATGGCCACGGCGTTTGGCCCGGAGGGCTGTCTGATCATTCACTGGCTGGCAACCATCGCCCCGAAAACGTTCGTCTTCAATCTCGACACCGGCTACCAGTTCAACGAGACGCTCGAACTCCGCGACCGCATCGCTCGCCGGTATGGCATCGATGTGTCGCTCGAGCGGCCGGAAACGACGGTGGAGGAATACGAACGGGAGCATGGCGGCCCGCTGCATCAAACCGATCCCAGCCGCTGCTGCGGCGACCGGAAGATCGCCGTCATCCGTCGCGTCCTCACGAGGTTTGATGCGTGGATGAGCGGCATCCGCCGCGACCAGAGTCCGGACCGTGCGGCCGCCCCGATCGTTGACTGGGACCACAAGTTCGACGTCGTGAAGATTTCGCCGCTGGCCAACTGGACGAAAGCCAAGGTCTGGGATGCGATCGTGCGGGAGGATGTGCCTTACAACCCGCTGCATGATCAGGGCTATATCTCCATCGGCTGCTGGCCATGCACCAGGGCCATCAGTTTCGGCGAGGATGAACGGGCTGGTCGCTGGAGTGGCACTGCCAAGACAGAGTGCGGTCTCCATTCCCGCGATCATTGATGTCGGCCGGGATTCGCCGGCGATTCTAAAGGATTCGGGATGAGACTTTCCGCGAAGACCGAATACGCTTCGATCGCCGTGCTCGAACTCGCCCGCCAGTGGACCTCTGGCGAACCGGTGCGGATTCGCTCGATCTGCGAGGCGCACGGCGTGCCTTCCCGGTTTCTGGTGCAGATCCTGCTGCAACTGAAGGGATCGGGGATGGTCACCAGCACCCGGGGCGCCGCAGGAGGCTACCAACTGGCCAGGTCGCCAGGGGAGATCACGCTGGAGGATGTGTTTCGCGTGATCGAAGGGCCCGACGAACTCCTGACAGCCGTCACGGCAGACCTCGCGGGACGATCGCGCACGGTGAACGTCCTCCTCGACGCCTGGCGTCAGGTGGCCCGTGCTGAGACGGACACGTTGCGGAGCATCACGTTCGCCGACCTCGTGGAACGCTCCCGCGCCGTGAACGAGCCGATGTATTACATATAGCCGCACGAACACGGTCGGCTATCTGATGAGGGCGGTGAGCACCTCGGTCATCTCGGCCGTCTGCAACGGCACCGTGACCGTTCTGCGACGTTCGTCCACCCTGGCGAGCCCCGCCAGTTCAGGCTGCGCGGGATCGAGAAGCAGCACCGCCGGAGCATCTCTCAGGAAGGGATTCTCGGGGAGCGTGTTGAACGCCTCCACGCCGTCCCTCCCGAACGACGCTGTGCTGATCAGGAGGCAGTCGGCAGCCGGGGGCGACGCGGAACACCTGTCGAGCGCCCGCTGCAGGTTCTCCGTCAGCAGCACCTTGTAGCCGAGCTGCTTGAAGAAACCTCGCAGTTCCGCCTGCTCTGCCGGTGAAGCCTCCGCCAACATCAGCGTCCCCTTCACCGCCGCCTGTGCGGCCGCGTTCTTGACGGCCGTCTTTTTTACGACGAGTTCGTTGGCGCTCGCCAATGCCGAAACATCGGCCGCGGTCGCATATTTGGCCACCAACGGCTCGAGGGCCCGCCGCACCTCCAGCGCCGACTGCCAGCGCTCTTCCGGATTGAGATGCATCATCCGCATGACAAGGTCGATGACATCACGAGGCAGTTCCGGGGCCCGCCAGGCGAGCGGCTCGACCCCCGTGAACCGACGCGGATCGGTGCGGACGGCGCGATCGCGCGACTCCGTCAGTGCCGATACACCGCACAGCGCCAGGTAGGCGACCGTGCCGAGAAAATAGATGTCGCTCCGAACACTGTCGTCCTTGACCTTTCCGATGCTTTCGAGGGCTGCATAATCGACGGTTCGGGGTTGTCCCGTCCGACGCAGAGCCTTGCTCGCCGTCGTGTCGCCGCCGGCAAGACCGAAGTCCACGAGCTTCGCCTGCCCGCTGAAAGAGATGAGCACGTTGGAGGCCTTGATGTCGCGGTGGGTCACCCCGAGGCGATGGGCGTATTCCAGCCCCTCTACCAACTGGTGAATGATGCCCAGTGCCCGCGACAGGTCGATGGCCCCGCGGACCCGCACCAATTCCCGCAGTGTCTGTCCCTCGACGAACTCCATCGTGATGTAGCTGGAGTTGTATTCCCTGCCGACGTCCTCGATGGCGACGATGTTGGGATGCCGAAGCAGACGTCCCATTTCCCCCTCGCGTTGGAACGACTGGCATTTTTCGGGATCGGAGCTGTAGCGGCTGCGCAGCACCTTCACGGCGAGAATGCGGCCACTGTCAGCGTGGATGGCGCGATACACCCGCGAGAAGGATCCAGCCCCCACCTGGTAGAGGATCTTGGCCCTGCCGTAGAAGAAGCCATCGACCTCGCCACGCAGGAGCCGATCGAGTTGATAGCCCGTCAGCCGTTCATGGCGGACGAGCGCCGTGCCGAACTGCTGCACAGGCACGTTGTGGCCGCCGAGTTCGCTCCAGATCGCATCGAAGTGCGCTGCCTGGACGAGATCCAACTGCTCCAGGCGGTGGGCGAGTTCATCAGCCGTCAACGGCTTCATGATAGGCAGAAACCTGGCGGGATACGAAACGCGAGGCTTGAGAGGCGAGGCAGGCAGGCAGGGAGGGCAGGGAGGACCGGGTAGGCTGCCTAAGGCTGGCCGCGCAGGGCCGTGTCCGACACAGGTGGACTACGGATATCCTAACCGAATGTTCATGCCCATGTCGTTGATTCCGGCCAGCGGATCGTGAAAATCGGCAGACTTTTCCTCCGCGGCGCGGATTCATCGGTAGAGACGGCAAAACCGGTCGAACAGCGGAGAACGGCGGGTCGCCGTGTGTGGGAACAGGCATCCGTTGGCCCGTGCAGGACAGTCGGCATCTCTCTGGAGCCAGCGTCGTACCGGGTGCTACAAACCCGGCCTTCGAGGCCGCCGCTGCCGTGCCCCAACGGCCCCGTGGAGATTCCATGCCCTGTCAGCCTGCGCTGCCGCCGCCGCCAGCCCGTCATCCCCTGCTGACGATGGGTTGCTGCATGCTCTTCCTTCTCGTCTGGCTTATCTGGGCGCCCAGAGGATGGGCCATCGACATCGAGGAGGGATTCGAGGGCGGACACCCCCGCTGGTCACTCGCCGACGCCGACTGTAGTCCTCGTGTGAACGGCCACGCGATCCAACGCGAAGCGGCCCATCGGGGCGATGCTGGCGAACGGCTCGTGCTCGACGCTGCCGCGGGTTCGACGCTCCGACTGCAGTTTCCGATCGGCGCCGCAAGTGTGATCGATGAATTCCGTGCCGCTGTCTGGGTGCGTGCCAATCGTCCCGCCATTCGGCTCGGCGTGAGGATCGCACTGCCCAACCTTCCGTCGCGGCAGACCGGGCAACCGATCCATGTCGTGGTGCAGGGCACAGCCTCCCGCCATCCAGACCGCTGGGAGTTCCTCGAAGCAGCCGACATCGTGACCGGACTGGAACGCCAACTTTCCGCGCTCCGCGCCCAGCACGGTCCGGCTGGCAGCCTCGCGGGCGCCGTGGTCACCCACCTCGTCCTCGAACTCTACTCCGCGCCGGGCCATTACGAGTTGGCCATCGATGACCTGCGCGTGGAGGGTCTGATTCCCGCCACGGCCCCGCTGGCCCAGTCCGCAGCATCCGCCGACCCTGGTGCCGCACTTCCCGTGCGGCAGGCGGCCTTCATTGAGGCGGCTGTCCCAACAGCGGCGGCTGTCCCAACAGCGGCGTTGACCCGGGGCGTGCTGGAGGTGGGTGGGTTGCCATTCTTTCCACGGAGCCTCGATCACAACGGAGAGCCGCTCGAGACGATCGCGCGACTGGGCTTCAACTGCGTCCGGCTGTCGGCGCCGGCGACTGCCGACCTACTTGCCGAAGCCGAACAGGCGGGCGTCTGGCTGGTCTCCCCGCCTCCAGATCTCCCCGACATCGACATCCGCGATGTGGACTCGCTCCCCAGCTTCTCCGCCCGCTGGGACCGGGTGCTGTTCTGGGACATGGGGAGCGGGCTGGCGGAAACCGACATGGAGCAACTCGCCGAACGGGTGCGGCGCGTGCGGACGTGTGATTCCCGCGGCAGCCGACCGCTGATCGCAGCCGCCGACTCGGGGCTGCGAGCCGTCTCGCGGCATGTGGACATGCTCGTGGCTCGTCGCACCGTGTTGGGAACCAGCCTCGAACTCCTCGATTATCTGGCCTGGCTTCGCGAACGGCCCCGGCTCACCAGGCCAGGCACCCCGATCCTGGCCTCGCTCGCGACCGAGATCGACCCACGAACGGCGCGGCAGGCCGCAGCGCTGTCAGGCATCGGTGGACAGGGGCTGTCGGTCGATCCGGAGAGCCTCTGCCTGGCTTCGCTGGCAGCCGTGTCGGCGGGCACGCGAGGCATTCTGTTCTCGTCAACCAGGCGGATCGACGGCGACGATCACGAGTCGCGGGCCCGCGCGGCAGCATCGCTCTCGATGAACCTGCAACTGAAGCTGCTCGAACCCTGGGGGGCCGCGGGGCGGTTTGCGGCGGCGGCGCAGTCGAGCGATCCCGAGGTTCAGGCGGTCGTGCTGGAGGCGGCGAGGGCGCGGATGGTGGTCGCCTGGCGGTGCGTGCAGGGATCGCAGATTGTCGCCAGGCACTACCACGGCGACATTCCTCGCAACTCGCAGCCACTCACCCTGCTGGTGCCTGGCGTGCCCGAGGCGCATCAGGCCTGGGAGGTTTCTCCCGCGGGGCTGCGACCGTTGCGGCACAAGCGGGTGACGGGCGGAATCTCGATCACACTCGAATCATTTCGGGCACACTCGCTGATCCTGCTCAGCGGCGATCCCGCAGTGACGGCGCACGTGCAGGAGCGCGTTCGCGAGCTCGTGCCGTTCGAACTGGCCTCGGCGCGGGCGCTGGCCGTGAGCGTTTTGGCCGACGATGCCAGCCTGCTCGGACGGCTGCCACCCGCGGCGCTCGGCAACCTGCCCGTGGCCGCGATGCTCGCCGAGGCCCAACGCGACATGCAGCAGGCCGATGCGGCGGCAGCCGATCCGGCCGTGGCGATCGAGAGCCTGCGCCGCGCCGCGGCCATTGGAGGGCAGGTGGAGAGACTCGCGTGGGAACGCGGCGTGCTGGCCACCGGTTCGATGGTGGCCAGTCCACTTTCCACGTCCGATGCCACGCTGGCCGAGCACTGGCGGTTCATCGACGCGCTCGCTGGCACCGTTCCCGCGACGGAGTTGCTCGCCGGCGGCGGCATGGATCGCATCGAGGACCTCGCCGAGGCCGGCTGGCGGCATTTCGCCCTTGAACAGCAGTCTCTGCGCACGGCCGTCGAGATCGACCGCTCCCAGCCCGCCGTCGGCAGCGGCAGCCTGACCATGAAAGCCGAGCCGACGTCCGTCAATGAAACACCCGTGGTCGTCGAAACGCCGCCGGTCTGGGTGACATCGCCCGCGATGCGCGTCCCGGCCGGCAGGCTGCTCGAGATCCAGGCCCGTGTCTGGGTGCCACGGCCGATCAAGGGGAGCGTGGACGGACTGCTCGTGTTTGACTCTATCGGGGGCCCCGCCCTCGCAGAACGCGTGGGCATGACATCGGCATGGCGGCGGTTGGTGCTCTACCGCATCGTCCCTGCCGATGCCGCCGACGAACCGCTCACCGTGACGTTCGCGCTGACGGGCATGGGCGAGGCGCGGATCGACGATGTATCGGTGCGAGTGCTGGAACGCTCTGCCGGCGGCATTCCCGCAGCCGTTGTCTCTGTCCCTCAGCCGGCCGGATCACCGCCCGCGGGATTCCCGCAGCCGAGCGACCTCCTTGCCGGCCCCGGTGTCGCGCCCGCGCCGCTCCCCAACGCCGTGCCTACGCCGCTCCCCGATGTGGGGGCAGGTCCGGCCGCCGTTGCGGCCCCCCCAGTGGCCGCCGTTGTTCCCGCAGCCGTTCCAACGAGCCCGCCGGGGGCCGCACCGCAGTGGCCCGGCATGAATCTCGAATGGCCCAAACTGCTCCCGTTTGGACAGTCATCCAATGCACCGCCAGCCGGCCCGGGCGGCGGTACGATCGATCCGTTCAAGCGGGCCCGCGCAGCGCAGCCATAGGGCGGGGGGGCGGGCACACGGATCTTTCGCCGGAGGCTACATTCTGTCGAGTTGCCGAGGCACCCGTCCGCCGTGACGCACGTCTTTCATCCGGGACAATCTCAACATGCGATCTGGATTGCGGTGCCGTTCCGAACTGCTTCACGCCATCGATACCACGGCGCACGCCGACCGGCTGGTGTCGGCTGGAGCGCTTGCCCTGGCTGCCGCCGTGATCGAAGCCACCGACAAGGCGTTGCTGGAAAATAACGCGGCCGTGGCCGACCAAGCCGCCGACGGGCTTGCCCATGAGACGGACGGCTCTCCGATCAAGGAAAAATCGGTCGGGGATTACGTGACGGCGCTCGACATGAGCCTCGACCGGCACCTGACCCGGGCGCTCACGGCCATTCGCGAGATGGCCATCATCTCCGAGGAGGGGCCGGCCGCCGCCGATCTGCATGCCCTCCCCGAGGCCTGGCTCATCGATCCGCTCGACGGCACGACGGCTTCCATCTGTGGCGAGACGGCGCTCTGCGGCCCGATGGTCGCCCGTTTGGAGCACGGGGAGCCGCGGATGTCCGCGATGCTCTCGCTCGATGGGACAACGCTCGCCATTGCTGAACGTGGTGTCGGGGCGGTGGTCCTCCGTTCGACTGCCGACGGTTCCCGCTGGCTGCCGGCGGGTGGATTCGCATCGATGGGCACGCTGAAGGAGGGCTGCGTGCTCTTCAATCCGCAGAGCGACAGCGGTCGATCGCATCCGGCGTTCGTGAAACTGCACGACAGCCTGCGGACCGGCGCCCACACCATGGCGATCGAGAGCCGAATGCCGCACTCGATGGCCAGCGTCGCCTTGGGCACCAAACGGCGGCTGGCCGTGATTCACGACAACTCGGCGTCCCATCCGAAGCAGTTGGCCTGGGACGTTCTGCCGGTCAAGCTCTGGGTCGAGGAGCGAGGAGGCGTGTACTGGGGCGTCGATGGACGGCCGTACGACATCCGCCAACCGATGCCGATCATCGCCGCCGCGCGGGCCGACGTCGCCGAGCGACTGCTTGCCCTGGCAGGACTGTGATCACGGGCCGGCAACTTTTCCACTGCCTCCCGTCACTGCTGCTGGGCCTCTTCCTCGCTGCCATACACTGGCGCGGTTCGCAGCACGGAGTGCACGGGAACATCGAGCGGGGCGAGTTGATCGTGCCACGAGAGGGATGGCAGGCGGTCGAGCGTGCGGGTGGCGACACGCACCTTGATGCGTTCGTCGCCGGCACCGCGGTAGGTGCCCTTGTTTGGCGGCACATCGGTGAAATCCCTCCCCGTCGCCGTCTTCACGAAATGGCCGTTCACGGGGCAGCCGTTCGTGGGATCAAACCCGGTCCAGCCGACATCGGGCAGCCATACCTCGCACCAGGCGTGACTCTGCGACTCCTTGTTCTCACGGTGGATGTAGCCACTGACGTAGCGGGCCGGCACCCCGAACGAGCGCAGGACGGCGATCATGAGGTGGGTGAAATCCTGGCAGACCCCCTTGCCGCGGGTCAGGAGATGGTCGATCGGCGAGGTGGCGTCGGTGACATGACTGGCATACTCGAAATGCCCACGGATGTGTTCAGCCACCTGGCAGACCCACATGCCGACCCGCATCCTCGGCATCGGCCGCAATTCTGTCAGCACCGGGTCCAAGAGCGGTGTGGCTCGTGCGGGCCCGCGGAGCGGCAGGTAGTCGAGCGACTCGAGCGGCAGGTGCCAGCCGTCAGCGGTGCCCTCGGCCGAAAAAGTGGTCTGGCTGGCCATCGGCCCGATGCCCGTATCCTCCGTCTCGACGACGCTGGCGGCGAGGATCCGCAGCGACGTGGGGGGCTTGAGCAGGTTGAAGTGGTGCACGCGGTTGCCGAAGCCGTCCAGATAATTGCAGAGGGTCACCGGTTGGCCGACGCTGATCTGGAAGGAGTGGCAACGCTGCGCGGCATCACTCACCGGTTCCATTCGCAGTTCACAGAGCCATTCACTCACCGGCTGCGAATACTCCATTTCGGTCTCGTGTTGAATCTCCAGGATCATCGCAGCGTCTCCATGTCGGGGGCCTGCCACCGGTTATTGCAGGGCGTATTGTTGTTGGAGCAGGTTTCCGATTCTCGCGCAGCGGGAGAGGGCATTGCCCAGAAACGCGTGCAACCGTTCGCCGTCGAATGTGGCATCCTCGAGATACACCAGATCGTTGAGCAGGCGACCGACGGTGCGGACGACATCATCGTCGCAGCGATCGGGCAGCCTGCCGCTGATTTCAGTGAGGGATTGCATGATTCGTGCCAGGCAAAACCGCACCGAGTGCGGGAAGTCGGCGTTGGTGAGCAGGAACTCGACGACCCGCTCCGGCTCGACGCGGCTGATGTAAAGCCGCTGGTAGGCTTCGTAGGCCGCGCACTTCTTGAGGACGGCGCCCCACTGCAGGTTGTTGATCGGCAGGTCGGCCGCCTCGGATCGTTCGAGGAGGCCGAACTTCGAATCCAGGGTGCGCAGCACCTTCTCGGCCCGCTCCAGGTGCCGGCCGAGTTGGATGAAGTGCCAGCCCTCGTCGTGCATGACGGTCGCCTCGCACACGCCGTGAAAGAGCAGCACGCCGATCTGCGTCTCTTCGCAGAAGTCGTGCGGTGAATCCGCCACCCGCGCCGGCAGACCGGCATCGGAGAGCCGCCAGTAGAGTTTGTTGAGTTCCCGCCACATCGGCGGGCTGATCGAGCCGCGGATGCTGCGCGCGTTGTTCCGGGAGCGGTTCACGCAGGACATCACACTGCCGGGATTGGACATGTCGAGCAGGAGCCAGCGTTGCACCGCACCGACGGGATGCTCGCCATCGCGGATCTGCGGCGGCGGCTGACGGAGCAGCGACAACAACGCGTTCCACTCCAGTTCCACAGGGTTGGCCAGCACACCGTGGAGATCGAGGTCGAGTTGGAACGTGACATCAACCGCCCGCGCGACGTGATCGGCCCGCTCCAGATAGCGGCTCATCCAAAACAGCGCGTCGGCAACCCGGCTGAGCATGCGAGGCCTCACTCGTTCCGAGGGCTGGCGGATGGTTTGTCGGCGAGGATCCACGTGTCCTTGCTGCCGCCGCCCTGGGAGCTGTTCACGACAAGGCTCCCCTTCGGCAAGGCCACGCGAGTCAGGCCACCGGGGGTGACCGTGACCCGCTCGCCGCAGAGCACGAACGGCCGCAGGTCGAGGTGGCGGCCCTCGAGGCGGCCGTCGACGAAGGTGGGGTGCGTGGAGAGTTGGATCGTGGGCTGCGCGATGAAATCACGCGGGTTTGCCGCGATCATGCGATGAAACTCCTCCCGCTGCTGTTTCGTCGAGGCCGGCCCGACGAGCATGCCGTAGCCACCCGACTCGTTGACCCGCTTGACGACGAGCTTTTCGAGGTTTTCCAGCACGTGGCTGCGGTGTGCCGGGATTTCGGGCCGGAAGGTCTCGACGTTGTTGAGCAGCGGTTCCTGTTTGAGGTAATAGCGGATCATGTCGGGCACGAACGGATAGATCCCCTTGTCGTCGGCGATCCCCGTGCCGATGCTGTTGGCCAGCGCCACCGTGCCGGCGCGGTACGCATTCACGAGCCCTGGCACGCCCAGCGCGCTGTCGGCCCGGAACGTGAGCGGATCGAGGAAGTCGTCGTCGATCCGCCGGTAGATGACATCGACCCGCTGGCGTCCGCGGGTGGTCCGCATGAAGACGCGATTCCCGTCGACGAGCAGGTCACGGCCCTCGACCAGTTCGATGCCCATCCGCTGGGCGAGGAAGCTGTGCTCGAAGTAGGCGGAGTTGTACATGCCCGGGCTGAGCAGGACAGCCGTCGGTTGCGACACCGATTGCGGCGCGATGTATTGCAGCACGTCGAGCAGCGCCGCCGGATAGTCGTCGTTGGGAAGCACGTCGTAGTCGTTGAACAGCGACGGAAACACCCGCTTGATGACCTGTCTGTTCTGCAGCATGTAGCTGACGCCCGACGGTGTGCGGGCGTTGTCCTCGAGCACGAGGTATTCACCGTCGGCGGCCCGAATGAGGTCGGTGCCGCAGATGTGGATGTAGATCCGTCGCGGCACATTCACGCCGACAAACTCGCGGCGGAAGAAGGCCCCCTGCAGCACGAGCCCGGCGGGCACCACGCCGTCCCGCAGGATGTGCTGCTCGTGGTAGACATCCCAGAGAAAGAGGTTGAGTGCGTTGATCCGCTGGGTGAGGCCGGCCTCGATCTGCCGCCATTCCGCGGCCGGAATGATCCGCGGCACAGGATCCATCGGCCACACCCGTTCGATGCCCTCCTCGGCACGGTAGACCGTGAAGCCGACGCCGTCCTGCCGCATCGAGAGATCGGTCATCGCCTTGCGGCGGCGGAAATCCTCCGGGCTCGTCTGCAGCAGCCGCTCGTGGAGCGGCTGATAGTGGGGGCGGGGCACCGGCTCGCCGGACCGCAGTCCGCCGATCATTTCGTCGTAGGCCGCGCCGAGTTCATACCCGGCGAAGAGCCCCTCCTGCGCGGAAATCGCGCACTCCGGGCCCGAACCGAGGGCAGCGGCCGCGGGCTGGTGGGAACTCATCCGCCTTTTTCCTCCGCCTTTTTCCTTGACGAAAACACGCCGTCCGTTAGTCTGCGAGCCACATCGTCATCTGTCACCTCTTGTCACAGCAAGTTCCGCGCCATTATCCAGCCACTTTCCACGGGATCAGAGGATTCGATGACCTATTGCGTCGGAATTCGTACCCAGCAAGGGCTCGTGCTGGCCTCCGATTCACGGACAAACTCTGGGATCGACCAGGTGGAAGTCTGTCGCAAGATGCACAATTTTGTGATCCCGGGCGAGCGGATGTTCACCATTCTCTCGAGCGGCAGCCTGTCGCTGACGCAGTCGGTGATGACCCGGCTGGATCAGGATTTTCGCGCCGGCGACGGCCTCGCCAGCGTCACCAACTTCTACGAGGCCGCCCGCTGTGTTGGGCAACAGGTTCGCGCGGTCGGGGCGCTTGACCGGGAATACATGGAGCGGGACAGCATCAACTTCTCGGTCAATCTGCTCGTCGGCGGGCAGATCCGCGGCGAGTTGCCGCAGCTCTATTTGATCTACGCACAGGGGAACCCCCTCCGCTGCACGCGGCTGTCGCCATTTCTGCAGATCGGTGAGAGCAAGTATGGGCGACCCATTCTCGACCGTGGCATCCGCTTCGGGGAAACCACGCTCGATCAGGCGGTGACCTACGCCATCATCTCGCTCGACTCGACGATGCGTTCGAACGTGGCTGTTGGTCCGCCGATCGACCTGCTCGTCTATGCCAACGACGACCTCTCGGTGAAACGCTATCGCCGGCTCGATGCCAGCGATCCGGCGCTGGGCGAGATTCGCTCCAGCTGGGAGCAGGCGCTGCGGCACGCGATCAAGACGGTGCCGCAGATCCATTTCGACGACACGCCGCCGTTGGAGCAGTTGGGCGTGGCGTTCACCCTCGACGCGGGGAAGTCGGTTGGCGGTGCTGGGTAGCGGCGTTCATGTCGCGCCGCGGCCGGCGCGGAGGCGGCGAGCGTTGGCGTCGAGTTCGCGGATCTGGGCCGTGCAGAGTTCGAGGATTTCCCGCTCGTCGAGCCTGGCGATCTCGGATGCGGGAATCACGCGACCAAACTCCAGCCGGATTCGGCCCGGCCTGGGCAGGAGACTGGTTCGCGGCCAGCACTCGTAGGCGCCCACGATCGCCACCGGCGCGATCGGCACCTCGGCCTTCTTCGCCATGAGCGCGAAGCCACTTTTGAGTTCGCCCAACCGTCCCGTTGCCGTTCGCGTGCCCTCCGGAAAGATAACCACGGCGCGGCCATCGCGAAGCCGGCCAATGATGGACTTCATGGTCTTCACCATCGATGCGTTGCGATCGATGGGCACGGCGTCAAGCGCGGTGATGACCGCCGCGAACGGCTTGAAACGGTAGAGCGAACTCCGGGCTAGGGTCGATAGCCTGCGATCGGTCGCCAGCCCGAGCAGGAGCGGATCGAGATGGCTCTGATGGCTCGACACGACGAGCAGTCCGCCGTGTTGTGGCAGCGGCTCGGCGAATCGCACGCGGAATCCGAAGACAGACACACCCAGCGTGCGACAGAGCACCCAGAGCAGGTCATACAGCCAGCGGCCGAACCTGCTATGGCCTGCGGTGACAGTCGTTCCACCACGGGCTTTGTCAGCGGCTGGCTCCTGGGAATCGCTCATGGATTCCCCCGTATGCGACGGCATGCCTCGGCCATGTCGGCCAGCCGCTGTACCACCTCGTCCGCTGACAGCCCGTCGGTTTCCATGAGCACCGCACCGTCGGCCTGCCGCAGTGCGCCCACCGGCCGCGAGCAGTCGCCGTCGTCCCGCCGCGACTGCGATTCAAGCACAGACTCGAGTGACGTCGCGAGGCCGCGGCCAATCTCTTCGTGGTGGCGTCGCCGGGCCCGCTCCTCGGGAGAGGCGGTGAGAAACACCTTCAACTCCGCATGCGGAAACACCACCGAGCCCTGATCGCGGCCTTCGGTGACAACATCGATCCCCTCCGCCATGCGACGCTGGATCCGCTTCATCGCCTCGCGAACCGGCGGGGCGTCGGCCACCGGTCGAGTTGCCGCCGTGATCCGCTCCGTGCGGATTTCAACCGACACGTCGCGACCATCGACGTTGACGCGACCATCACAAAACTCGATCTGAATCTCCTCGGCGAGCGTCGCGATGCGGGCCGCATCGTCGAGCGATACGCGCCGCTCGAGCGCCGTCAGGGCTACGGCCCGGTACATCGCCCCCGTGTCCATGTAGCACCAGCCGAGCCTGGCGGCCAACGCCCGGGCTGCCGAACTCTTGCCGGCTCCGGCCGGCCCGTCGAGCGTGATGATCATCGGTGAAACTCCACTTCGAGGTGACGCCATTGATACCGCTTGAGAAACAGGGTTGTCGCCCGTCCGTCAACGGTCACGGAGTCCGCCGTCGAGCCGTCGCCGTCGAGGCTCCTCCCGCTGGCGTCGCACGGAACCGCCCGGGCCACATCCGCGGCCCATTCCAGTCGCACTTCCCCCGCATGGCCGGCCGATTCGAGCAGACCGATCCGCGCCGCCACGAGCCGGTCTCCTTCATACCGCACCGGCCCGGCCGTGAGCCGCACGTTCGGCGGCACCGCGGGCTGGACCGCCGCCGCCCAGAGCGAGGTGGGCGACGCATCGGCCAGCAGTGCGGCCGCCACGTCCCAGGGTCTGGCGAGGCCGATCCCCACCGCCAGCCGGCATGCGGCACTCCCCTCGGATGTCGTGGGCTGCTGCATGAGTGCCTGCAGTGGGAGGATCGAATCAAGCATGTGGGGACTTGATCGGAGGTGCCATGGGAGTCCGCCGGTGAGAATCGCGACCTGTTGCTGACGATCGTCATGACGGCCAATCTCGATGAACCACGGGGCCGTGAATCGCCCGCGTTCACTCGGAATAGCCTGCGTGTGCAGGCTGCGGCGGATGTCGACGTCTTCGTTTTCGTTCCAGGCGAAGCGGCAGGCTGCATGGTTTTCGAAGAGCGGTCCTTGGAGAGGCTCGATGAGCCGCACCGTGACTTCGATCAACGCGAGAGGCAGCCTGTCAACGAGTTCGATCCGCTGTGTAAACGAACCTATCTCAAGCCGCTGGGCGGAGAGCAGTCGGCCGCGACTTTCGATCGCCTCGCCGCGGCCAGAGGTTGCGGGCATACGCATGATCGAATCGGCCTGCATCTCCGAATAGACGGCACGCTCGGTCGCGTCTTCCCACGCGTGGCCGGGCGGCGGCGCCGGACGGGTTGTGCGCAAGGCCAGTCGCTGCGACAGCCGATTGCCCCGGTCTGCGGGCCGCCGCACGGAGAGCAGACCCCCGGTCTGGCGGTGCACCTGGACACGCAATGAGTCATGTTCGAGCACGAGGTCCTGATCGGCCCGTTGGCGCGTGCTGAACAGTGCCGTGAAGATCCCGCCGGAGCGGTCGCTCTGGCCCGCGGTCCTTGGTGACGGTGCATCGGCGGGCAGCGGTGGTTGATCGAGCACATCGCGCAGTGGCTCACACGCGGCCCTGATCCGGCGGGCTTCGGCCTGGGCCGCGGCCACGCCGGCGGCCACGCCGGCGGCCACGGGGTCGGGCCGGCGGTCCGCTGTGGATGCCGCAGGATGCGGCGTGGGCAGACCAACGGGAAAAGCATCCGGCTCGAAGGAGACCACCGTGCCCGCGCCGGCGGTGCGGCTGAACAACTCGGGCGGCGTGACGAAGGTCCCCATCACGGTGCTGGCGGCGCCGATCCGCCGCAGGCAATCAAACCAGGGGCTGGCGGTGCCGGCGTGGTGGGCAAACTGGATGACGGCGGTGTGGTCGTGATCCATGGCGTCGCCGATCCGTTCCGGGAGGGAAAGGATTGTCTGGGCGGAGCGGGCGTCGAGTGGAGACCGGGCGATGCCGTCGATGCAGCCACCGCCACTGCCCTCCCAACGGATGCGGCTGCCGCCCGGATCAGGAAGCGGGGTGCCGTCGAACAGTGTCCAGATCGCACCAGTGAAGCCCAGGCTGGTGAGCACTTGCGGCAGGATCGCCGACGAGCCACCTGTCTGCTGGGCATACGTGACTGGTGTCGTGCCCACGGTGTTGTGCCACGCCGCGAGGCCGCGCTCGAACGAGCCCACGATCTCCTCGGGCGTGCACTCATCGAGCGGTTGCGAGTCGTAACGGCCACCCGCCGGGGCGATCGTGCCGTCGTTGCATCGTTCCCGCAGCCGGGCCAGCGCCGTGGGATTACGGGCCGCGAGCTTTTCGATCATGGCACCGGTGGCCACCAGTGCCATGGGCACCGTTGACCGAAGTTCCCGATCGAGCGAGTCGCCGAGTGTGGATTCCGCCAGAAGGACGACGTCGAGGAGCCAGACGTCGACCGGATAGTAGTGCGCCCGTGTCAACTCAAGAAACCCGTAGCACTCCTTGAGGGCCGCTCGGGTGGCCTCGTCGTCTCCGGCGATCGCCTCTCTGGCCGCCTTGACGGCCGCGTCGGCAAAGCCGGTTTCGGCCAGCGCGGAAGACGAACGCATCCGCTGCGCCAGCACCTCGGCAAGCAGCGTGGCCAGGCCGAGGGCCTGGAAGTCGTCCGCCAGCGTCCCGCCCGGGAGCGGCTCCGTGACCGGATCATCGCCCGCCAATGCCGCCGCAGCGGCAGCGACGATATTCGCCCGGCCCGTGACGCCGCGAACCCAGCACGATCCGGCCGTGCAGACCACGTCGGCCTGGGCGGCAAATCGGTCGTCCCAGGGGGCTGGCACGATGCCCAGACTGGCATGATCCGTCGGCGGCAGATCGACGCTCGCCCAACGGGGAATGTCGCCGGTGGCGGCGATCAGCCAGGGGGGCCAGGCCGCCGTCCAGGCTGACAGCAGGGCCTCGGCCTCGGCCTCGTCCAGCCAGGTCGGAAAATCATGGAGCGAATGGCAGGGGAGGGAGACGGTGATGCGGTCGGGTTTCATGGGGACGAGTTTAGCGAAAGCGGAAATCGGAAAGCGGAAAGCCCGAAGGGCCTTGCTCGGCGTGAACGCGCGGCCCGTTTGACACCCCGCGCACATCACTCGTAAAGTGTTGGTAGGGAAGCGTTTGATGCGTCTCCGGGTCCCGGTCGATTCGTACCCAAGGATGTTCTGGTAACGGCCATGGCCAGCGGTTCTTACGTGTGGGGAATTGATATCGGCAAATGCGCCCTCAAGGCGCTGCGGTGCCGCGTGTCCGCCGAGCCACGGAAGCTCGAGGCCGTCGCGTGTGAGTACATCGAATACCCGATGATTCTCAGCCAGCCCGAGGCCGATCCCATCGAACTGGTCCAGTCGGCGCTCGAGCAGCTCATCAGCCGTCACGACCTGAAGGGCGACAAAGTCGCCGTGTCGGTGCCCGGCAGTCTTGGTCTTTCAAAGTTCATCAAACTGCCGCCGATCGAGTCTAAGAAGATTCCCGACATCGTGAAGTACGAGGCGCGGCAGCAGATCCCGTTTCCGCTGGAGCAGGTGGTCTGGCGTTGGCAACGGCTGGCCGGCGGGATGGAGGAGAGCGGGTTCGTGCTCGATGCTGAGGTGGCCCTGTTTGCGATGAAACGCGAGCAGGTTTTCAAGGCGCTGGCGCCCCTTCAGCAGGCGGGCATCCACGTTGACTTCCTGCAACTGGCCCCGATCGCACTGGCCAACATGGCCATATTCGACCAACTGCCCGATTCCGCGACCACAGACCCCGACACGCCGATCCCGTCCATCGCGCTGGTGTCGGTGGGGGTGGACTCCACAGACCTCGTGGTCACCAACGGACGACGCATCTGGCAGCGCAGTATTCAGTCGGGCGGCAGCAACTTCACCAAGTCGCTCGTGCAGGGGATGAAGCTCACGTTTTCGAGGGCGGAAAACCTGAAGCGGAATGCCGTCAAGGCGGAGGACCCGAAGGCCGTTTTCAAGACGATGAAGCCGGTGTTCAACGAATTCGCCTCGGAGTTGCAGCGATCGCTCAATTACTTCACAGGCACCGATCGGACGGCAACCATCGCCAAGGTGCTGCTGATGGGAAATGCGACCAAGCTCCGCGGGCTGGCCGACTTCGTCGGCCAGCAGTTGCAGCTTGATGTGCAGAGGCTCGACAAGTTCAACGCCTTGGAGGGGGCGGCGGTGTTGTCGACCCCGGCGTTCAAGGAGCATCAACTCGCGTTCGGAACCGCCTATGGGCTCGCGCTGCAGGCGGCGAACGTCGCGGCGATCGGCACGAACCTGCTGCCCGGCGAGATCGTCCGTGATCGCATCATCGAATCGAAGAAGCCGTGGGCCGTTGGTGTGCTGGTCGGGCTGCTGGCTGCCGCGATGATCAATTTTTTCGGGATGTTCGCCGCCTGGACGGCATACGCTCCCGACCTTTATGCGGCTGCATTCGGCAAGGCCGACACGGTCAAGAAGCAGTCCGCGGCCGCCACGGCGGCCATCGGCCAGGTCCGCGAACGACAGACCGCGGCGATTGCCCAGCAGCAGTGGCTGGCAAGGGTGCAGAACCAGCGGTTCGAGGCGCTCGATATGATGCGGTCGGTGCAGTCGCTGCTGCCCCGTGATGAAGAGGGAAAGATTCCTGAGAATCCAGCCGATCGCAAGGAACTCCACATCGATCAGATGGACTGCCAGTATTTTCCCGATCTCGCCGAGTGGTTTGCGAGCCTCAAGCCGCAGTGGGCAGAAACCCACATCGGGGAGGAGGCAGCCGAAGGACAGGCTGCTCAGGCGGACGGCAACGGCGAGCCGCCAGCGCCGGCCCCGCAGCCGGCCGCCGATGCGCCGGCCGCCGATCCGGCCGCCGATCCGGCCGCCTCCGAGGGAGACCAGGCGGAGAAGAAAGACGACGCCGTCGGCCCCACTGGTGCTGGCTGGGTCATCGAGTTGCGTGGCCATCACTTCCACAACGAACAGCGTCACAAGCCGCTGGAAGGGGCGCAATTCCTGCGTTCAACGCTCGTCAAGAATCTGATGGGCAAGGATACCAAGGTCATTGTTTCTGCCGGTCCGTTGGCGGGAGAGCAGTTGAGTGTGTCCGACCTGGGAATCGGCTTTCCCATCATTGTTGAGTCGTCCCCCATCAAGCCGGTGAGAATCCCCATCGCCAACCTGAGCGAAGGCGGCAGTTCGCCGGCGATGCCGATGCCGATGCCACCCCAGCCAGGAAGCGATCCAACGCTGCCGCAGGAGCCGCAGGAACTGTTTCTCCATCGGTATGACTTCGTGCTGCAGTTTTGTTGGCAGCCACGGCCCGCCGGACAGGCTCCACCAGCCTCGTCTCCAGCCGATGCTGGTCCTGAGGCTGGGCAGTGATTCAGCCCGTTCTCGCGTCTTTCGATCCAGCCCAACCCTCCATCGCTCGCAAGCGTCAACATCATGGCCAAGATTTCCGCTGCGGACACGAATCGTCCCTTTGTGGCAATGCTCGCCAAGCACCACTTCTGGCTGTTGGCGATCATGGTGCCGTTCCTGTTGTTGCCGTTGGTGTTCCTCGTCCGAGGGGAGCTGACCACGCAGATCGAGGCCGTACGAGCGCAGATCAGGGGGCACCTCACGGCGTTGAAGAGCGTGCGAAGCATTCCCCAGCATCCCAACACCTCGTGGGCCAACGACATCGACACCAGCACCATGCGTGTCAAGCGGGAAACGTTTGCTGTGTGGCGGAAATTCTGGGACAGCCAGCAGTCGCTCCGCGCCTGGCCCGAATCGTTGGGGCCCGATTTCGTGAAGGCGGTGGAGTCGTTGAAACCGGACGGCAAGTTGTCTCCGCGGTTGCTCGAGCGCTACCAGAACAATGTGCGAATGCTGGTTCGGGAGCTGCCTGCACACTTGGGTGTGGAAGAGGCCATGATGGACATCAACGGGGCAGGGCAGTCGCAGGTCCGCCAGCAGCCGCTTCGTCCGGAGATGATGCGGCCCGGCATGGGGCCGGCGGGAATGGTGCCGGAGGCGTCGCGCTATGCCGCGACGTGGAATCCGGAAAACCAGCAGCGGATCTACGGATCCTATGACTGGGATAAGAAACCATCGACCGCGAAGGTGCTGCTGGCCCAGGAAGAGCTCTGGGTGTACGGGCTCCTCTGTGACGCGGTGGCCCGGATCAACAAGCCGGCCACGGGCCCGCACAACGCCGCAATCTCTCGCGTCGACGAACTCTACGTCGGGTATCCGGCGGCAGAAGACAATCCGGGAGGCGCCAACGGCGGGCGGGTCATCCGCATGGTCGCAAAAGCGAATCCTGATGGGATGATGATGCCGCCACCAGACATGATGGCACCGGGAGCACCGGGAGCACCCGGGGCGCCCGTGGGCCGGCCTCCCAACCCGCGGTTCGAAGGGGGGCAGCGTGCTGGTCCCATGGCAGCTCCGATGTCTTCTCCGGAAGAAGCCGCGGCGCCGGTGGATGCAGACGTGCTGCTGCGCAACTGGATCTATGTCGACTTCGCGGGGAAGCCGCTGAGTGCTGCCGAGTTGGAGGCGGCGATCGACAGTCAGATGATTCACCTGATGCCGTTCGTGTTGCGTGTCGTGGTCGATCAGCGACAGATAGACGGGTTGCTCGTCGGCCTGGCAGCCTCTGCAATTCCAATCGATGTTCGCCAGGTTCGGATCAACGCCCCGACGTCGGGGCAGGCCGGCGGGCCGCCATCCATGCCATCCATGCCGGAAGGGGGCCTCGGCGGCCCGGCTGGAGCCGGAAGGTACTACGACGTGACCCTCGAACTTCGCGGCACGGTTGGTCTGGCGACGCCGCCAAACGAGAAAACCGTCGGCTTGGAGCCTGGGCAGGGTAATGCGGTGGCTCCTGCCGATGCTGCGGAAAAGCCGGCTCCGGTACCCAAGGCAGCGCTGTTGAACAGGCCCACGCGCAGGAGGATCGCGTCATGAGAGCGCCCCGTATAGCATTCACAAAGGATGCGCTGCTGACGTTCCTGCTCAATCACGGCGAGAAGGTGGTTGCAGTCATGGTCGGCTTGGCGGCGTGTGCGCTGGCCTGGGGCGGCGTGTCGGCTTACCGTACTATGCAGCCCACGAAGGATCAGCAGCCGGATGCGATCGTTGCCGATGCGGCGACAACCGCCGAGCACATCGAAGCGGTGAAGATCGCTCCGGACGATGAACTGACCAGCGAAAAGGGGCTCGCCGACATCGTGGCCCAATGGCTGTCGCCGAAAATCACACCGACGCCGCCGCAGGTGGTGTTCAACAAGCCGCTGTTCGGAGAGCTCGCCAGGCGAAGCAGCCCCGACATTCTGCCGATTGAAGACCTGCGGGCCGTCGCGGGCGTTGCCGTCATGGCGCGGAAGCCCAAGCCGGTCGGCGATCGGCCGGTGCCTGACCGGCCCCTCAACTTCGACGCCAACAACGCGCCGAAGCCTGGCAAGCCGCCGCGGGGTGGTGGTCGGGGTGGGCCCATGCCGCCGCAGCCGCCGAATATGGGAGTGATGCCGCCCCAGGCTGACCCGAATGCCATTCAAGGCAAGATCGTCCCGTATGTGCTCGTCACCGGCCTGATCCCCGTCGTCAAACAGCAGCAGGAATACGAGCGCAGGTTCAGTACAGCGAGTCTCCGCGACGCGATGCTCGACACTCCAAGCTGGAGTAATTACCGCCTTGAAAGGACCGAGTTACTGCCGGGAACGGCAGAGAAGTGGACGCCAGTCGACATGAAGAGCATCGCTCGTCGGTATGCGGGCGAATGGGCGGGGATTCAGCCCGAACTGCTCTTGCCACCAATCCTGCTGCCACCGGAACTGGAGCGGCGGGATCCGACGCAGTCGCCCTTGCCATTCGGCATGCCTATGCCGCAACTGGCAGAGAGCTCCTGGGGTTTCAACGCCCTGCATCCCTGGTTCAGCGATTATCTGCAGCGTGACGCGGCCGCCCGGAAGGCCCAGGCCGAGGCAGAGGCGGAGAAGGCCGCAGAGAATACGAATGTCTTCGGTGGAGCAGCTGGAGGGCAGCCCCCCGGTGGCTTTGGGCCGATGGGCCCTGACGGGATGGGAATGATGCCAGGAATGATGCCAGGTCCCGACGGGCAGGTGGCGAAGGGGCCGGAGTACCGCCTGTTCAGATTCATCGATCTGGCGGTCATGCCGGGACGGACATACCGCTACAGGGTCAAGACGGTGTGCTGGAACCCGAATCTGAATGTGCCGGGCCGCCACCTCGTGGATGTGGCGATTGCCAAACTGACCACCCTCGAATCCCCCGACAGTAATGCCACCACGCCCGTCGTCGTGCCCGACGGTGCCCGACTGCTGGTGCAGCCGATGAAGAAGCAGGATCTCAAGCGACTCAAGGGGGGCATGGTTTTCGCGTTGGTGCTCGGCGAAAAACAGAACTCCGGCACGTTTGCCCTGCGGTCGCTGTTGATGGAAGTTGGCGGTGTCGCGAACGTGGACCCGGCGCAAAATAAGCGTGGCGATCCCCGTTCGCGAGGCGATGCGATTGTCACCGATCGCGTACTCCTCGACATCCGCGGCAGGCTTGAGGATCGCGCGGAGACAAGGACAGGCAAGCCAACGCCGCCCCCCGAACCGCTCGAGATGATCTTCCTCCGGCCGGACGGCACGTTCGAAGTCGCCTCCTCGGCCGATTCTCAGCAGGATATCGACCGGTATCAATCCACATTGCTGCAGGGGGTGGCCCCGGTGGCCCCGGTCAGCAACCGGTTCCCGGCGATTCTCCGTTCGGTAATCCGTTCGCACCCAAAAAATAGTGTCAGGGCAGCCTTCATGAGCCTCTTCCACTCCGAGCACGTGCGGCCCAACGGCCGTTTCCTGAGGCTTCGCGTCACGGCTGTCGTGGCGGCTGGAGTGCTGGTAACGGCTGCGGCCGGCGCCTTCGCCCAGGACGACGATGCCCGCTTGTCGAACTGGGCGAAGGTGGAGTCTGCGGCGGAAACCCGCACCTACAAGGAGTCGATGCGTGGTGGCGGGGCATTCGACGCGGCTGCTCGCGGATTTCTCGAGGAGATTGCGCTGCCGCAGTTGGGTCTCGAGGCCAACCGCACCACGATCGAGCGAGTCCGGAAGCGGTTGCGGGAATATCTGCTTGCCGACATCACCAACGAAAAGGCCGCGGAAGAGGCTAGCAAGACCTGCCTGTCGTTCATGGAATCGCTCGCCGGCAAGGAGGATGCGGATGCCGCGGTGCGGGTCAATGCGATGCTGCTGATTGGCGAATTGCAATCCGTGGACCGAAAGCCCTGGCAGCCTGCTGCCGCGGTGCTCGCGCGGGCGGCTGCGAACGCCGAGTTGCCGAAAGCGGTGCGGATCGCCGCGTGTGTGGGGCTTGCCAGGCACGTCGAGGCGACGAAGGGCGTTGTTGAGGAACAGCAGCGGATGGCAGCGGTGGCGGTCCCGGCCATCGTGGCCATTCTCAAAGAAGACCCGCAGGAGCCGACGCCTTCATCGGTGGCCGTCGAGAACGACTGGATGGCGTCTCGGTGTCTGACGATGCTCCCCTCGCTGGGGCCGCTCACGCCTGCGACCGCGGCAGAAGTGGTGCGGATTCTTGGTGAGAACAAGCGATCGATCAATGTCCGTGTGCGGGCTGCGGCCGCACTGGCGGCTGTCGCGGGCCCTGAATCCAAGGTCGACAAGGCAGCCGTCATCAAGGCCATCGGGGCGGTGGCCGTCGTGGCACTCGAACGTGACGTGGCGGCTGCGGATAAGCTCATCCTCGATCGGCAATACGGCGGTGGCACCGGAGGGGCCGCGCCTGGAATGATGCCACCGGGGATGATGCCACCGGGGATGATGCCACCGGGGATGATGCCGCCTGGGATGATGCCGCCGGGGATGGGAGGCGACCCGTCCGGCCAGCCAGCCATCGAACAAATGATTCCGCGGGAGGTCTGCCGCCGGGCCGCCTGGCGTTTGGCAGTGCTGGCCGATTCCATACTCACCGACGATTCGAAGCGTGGCATCGCCGTGCTGGGCGGCGAGGCAGCGCCGGCCGCGGTGGAACTGGCCCAGAACCTGAGGCGGGCTGCGATGGAGCTGGATGCCACACCCGAAGAGCTGACGCTGCGGCAGGCCCTCACCGGTCTGAAGCCGCCGGCCCCAGCGGCTGCGGCTGCCGAAGGGCCGCCGGCCGCGGCGGCCCAATGAGCTGCGACCCTGCAAGCTGAGACCCTGCGATCGGCTACCGCTTGATCAGGTCACGGACGGTGCCGCCCGACGGAATCATCGGCAGCACCTGCTCCTGATAGGGAACCTGCACATCGAGCAGCGCCGGGCCCGGGAAGTCGATCAGCCGAATGAGCGCCGCCTCGAGATCGCTCCGGTCCGCGACCGTCTCGGCCTGCCAGCCGAATCCCTTCGCAATTTGCACGAAGTCCGGATAGCGCGCCTCCGGCGAGATGCCGTTGCCCTGCCCGGAGGATTCGGGATTCCCGATGGGGCCGAGGTAGGTGTGGGCACGGTTTCCCTTGTGGAACCGGTCCTCCCACTGCACCACCATGCCGAGGTGCTGGTTGTTGAGGAGCAGCACCTTGACGGCGATGTTTTCACAGTGGCAGGTGGCGAACTCCTGGATGTTCATGAGGATGCTGCCGTCTCCATCGATGTCGACAACGAGCGACTCTGGATGGGCGACCTTGGCCCCCATCGCCGCCGGCAGTCCGAATCCCATCGTGCCCAGGCCACTCGAGGAGAGCCACGTCCTGGGGCGACGGAACTTGTAGAACTGTGCCGACCACATTTGGTGCTGGCCCACGCCCACCGTGATGATCGTGTCGCGTTCGGCCGTGAGCCGTGAGAGTTCGGCAATGGCGTGCTGCGGCAGGATGCCGGGGAAAGAACGATCGTAGGAAAACGGATCCTCCCGCTTCCACTCATTGATCTGTGCATACCATGCGTCGAGCGGCGCCGCAGGTGGCTCCACGGTCGCGTTGAGTTGTGCCAAAGTCTCCTTCACGTCGGCCACGATCGGCACGTGGACGAGCTTGTTCTTGTTGATCTCCGAGGGATCGATGTCGATGTGCACGATGAAGCCGTGCTGGGCGAATTCCGACACCTTGCCCGTCACCCGGTCATCGAACCGCACGCCCACTGCGATCAACAGGTCGGCCTGATCGACGGCCTGGTTGGCGTAGACGCTGCCGTGCATGCCGAGCATGTCCAGACTCCGCGGATCGTCGCCCGGAAACGCCCCGAGTCCCAGAAGGGTCATCGTGACCGGGATGCCGGTCAGCCGCACGAGTTCGCGGAGTTCGGCGGAGGCGTCTGCCGCGATCACACCGCCACCGGCGTAGATCACGGGCCGCTTGGCCCGCTTGATGGCGGCAGCCACTTGGGCGATCTGCTCCGCATGCGGCTTCCGCACGTCGGGGTGATAGCCGGGCAGATTCATCGGCGCATCGTAGTCGGGCACGATTTGCGCGAGCTGAACGTTTTTCGGAAGGTCGACCAGCACGGGGCCGGGTCGCCCCGTGGTGGCAATATGGAATGCCTCCCGCATCACCCGGGTGATGTCGTTGGCGTCGGTCACCAGATAGTGATGTTTGGTGATGCCGCGACAGACTTCAACGATCGGCGTCTCCTGAAAGGCGTCTGTTCCGATCACGCTCGTGCTCACCTGGCCGGTGAGCGCAACCATCGGAACGCTGTCCATCTTCGCGTCGGCGATCGCCGTGACGAGGTTGAGCGCACCGGGGCCACTGGTGGCCATGCAGACACCCGGCTTTCCAGTCGTCCGCGCGTAGCCCTGGGCCGCGAAGCCGCCGCCCTGCTCGTGCCGTGGAAGGATCGTCCGCAGTCGGTCTGCGGCGCGGGTGAGCGCCTGGTGCAGCGGCATGCTGGCACCGCCCGGATAGGCGAAGATCACGTCCACACCATGGCGGATCAGCGACTCAATAACCACGTCGGCACCGCTGACGAAGGCTTCGGAGGCGCGGGGTCGGGAGACGGTGGCCATGGGGTGGACTCCTCTGGTGTGGACTGGACGGTCGGGCGGCAGCCGGATTGCTACCCTCAAAAATACACGAAAAATGGCCGGCCGCGTCAGGGGTCGATTTTTCGGAGAATTTGCCGATTACGGCGCCTTTTCCGGGCCCCGGGCGGGGCTGGCCACGCCCCGTCGCCGGACGTTCGCTTTCGTATCCTGCCTCCGCTCACTCGATGCTGACTGCGCTTCGGCATCCTGCCTACGACGACCAATCCGCAGCGGATCGGTGCCCGAGCAACGCCGGCTCTCAGGACGTGACCAGCCCCGCCCTCGTTGGATTTGTGGCCACGAGTTTTTAACTTGTGGAATCCGTGCCGGGGCAACGGACAAGTTAAAAACTTGCCGCCACGGGAGGCAGCACTGTCGTGCCGAACAGGATTGACACGATGTCGTGTTTTTCGTGAAGCGGGGCGCCCGCCCTCGTTTTTATTACACTGTTTCGCGTGTCTGATTCCACGGTTTCAGGGCCGGCCGGGCGATTGCTCGGCCTTGCCGACACGCTCGAAACGCACAACGGGTTCGCCGAGGTGGTCGCCAGTCTCCGAGCGGGACACGGCGGCACGATCGGCGGAACCTGGGGATCGGCGTCTGCGCTGACGGCCGCCGCTCTCACGCAGGCGTTGGTCGACGGCACCGACGGCACCGGCATCCTTGTCGTGGTGCTGCCCCACGCTGCCGACGCCGAATTTTTTCTCGACGACCTCAGCTTGTTCACGCAGTTCCGCGTCTCCCTCCTTCCGGCGTTGGAAGACTTTAGTGAGGCGACTTCGGCCACTGATCCCACTGCGGCGGAGCGACTGGCGTTGGTCAAGCGACTGATCGGCCCTCCGACCGAACAGCCGCGGATCATCGTGACCACCATCCAGGCCCTCCTGTTTCCACTGGCCGACCCACGCGAGATCGAGGCCAGCACGCGCCGCCTCACCGTGGGAGGCAGGCTCGATCCGGCAGAGCTCGCCGACTGGCTGGTGGCGCGGGGCTGGGAGCCGGCTGATGCCATCGGGTCCCCCGGCACGTTCGCTCGGCGCGGTGGCATCCTCGACCTCTTCGCGACCGACTGGGCCCGTCCCGTCCGCGTCGAACTGTTCGGCAATGAGATCGAGTCGCTGCGCACCTTCGATACCGTCAGCCAGCGGAGCGTTGACTCGCTTGATGCCATCGACCTTACGGCCCTCGTGCGGGATGAACGGGTGCGGGATGCATCGGGCACGGGTGGCCTGCCGGTGCGGCGGACACAACTGGCCGACATCGTGCCTGCTGGCTCGTGGTGGGCCCTCGTCGAGCCCGGCGAGATTGCCGAGGAAGCAGCCCGAGCGCACCAACTCCTGACCGATGCCACCTCCGAGGCGGGTGGTTCGTCGCCGGTCGCGGATCCAGCCGACGTGTTCGCCAAGATCTACCGATTCCCGTCGGTGACGCTCTCCGCCGTGGCGCCGTCGAGCCTCGAGTCGACGGCGCTCTTGGCCATCGAGAGCGTGGAGCGGTTCACCGGCGTGCTCGACCGGGTCCGCGAGGAATTGGAAACGGTCGGCAAGGATCAGGAGGTGTGGGTGGTCGCGCCGACCGATGCCGAGGAAAAGCGGCTCCGGGAGCTGCTGGCCGAGTGTGCGCCGGCGCGTTCGGGCCGGCTGCACTTCGCCCGGGGCCACCTCTCGGGAGGCTTCCGTCTTGTGCCGGAAAAGATCGTGCTGATCTCGAGCGCAGAACTTTTCCGTCGCGAGGATGTGGCGACGTCGCGGCCGGCGAAGCAGCGGCTCTCGCGGGCGATCGACACCTTCCTCGATCTTCACGAGGGGGATTATGTCGTGCACGTGGCCCACGGCATCGGCCGTTACAAGGGCCTCAAGTTACTCGAAAAGCATGGCCGTACGGAAGAGTTTCTCGAGATCGAGTTTGCGGAGAGCACGCGGGTCTATGTGCCGGCGTCCTGCATCGAGCTGGTGCAGAAATACGTGGGAGGCACCAAGCTCGCCCCCAGACTCGCGAAGGTTGGCGGTGGCCTCTGGGAACGGCAGAAGGCTGCGGTCGAGCGGGCCGTCGCCGACATGGCCGCCGAGATGATCCAACTGCAGGCCCGGCGGGAGAGCCGCCCCGGCGTGGCCTTCCCGCCCGACACGCCCTGGCAGCGGAGCTTTGAGGACTCGTTTCCTTTCGACGAGACGCCGGACCAACTCACGGCGATCGAGGCGATCCGCGCCGACCTCGAGCGGCCGCGGCCGATGGACCGATTGCTCTGTGGCGACGTCGGCTTTGGCAAGACGGAGTTGGCGATGCGGGCGGCCTTCAAAGTGGCCGAGGCGGGGGCACAGGCGGCCGTGCTCGTGCCGACAACGGTGCTGGCCGAGCAGCATCGCCGCACGTTCACGGCGAGGTTTTCCGAGTTCCCCTTCACCATCCGGGCACTCTCTCGGCTCACCGGCACAAAGGAAGAGCGAGACACGTTGGAAGGACTCGCGCGTGGTACCGTCGACATCGTCATCGGCACACATCGGCTCGCTCAGGCCGACATCCATTTTGCCAACCTGGGGCTCGTGGTCGTCGACGAGGAGCAGCGATTCGGCGTGGACGTCAAGGAGAGGCTTAAGGCGCTGCGTGCGAGCGTGGACGTGCTGACGATGACCGCTACGCCGATCCCGCGGACGCTCCACATGGCGATGCTCGGCATCCGCGACATCTCCAACCTCACCACGCCACCCGCCAACCGCATCGCGGTCGAGACCCGCGTGGCCCGCTGGGATGGGCGGCTCATTCGCACCGCGATCGACCGGGAGCTTGCGAGGGGCGGGCAGGTGTTCTTCGTGCACAACCGCATCCACGACATCCAAAAGGTGCAGCACAGGCTCTCCCAGATCGTGCCCGAGGCGACGATCGTCATCGCGCACGGCCGGCTCTCCGAGTCGGAGTTGGAGGAGGTCATGCTGGCCTTCGTCGCCGGGAGGGCCGACATCTTGCTGGCCACCACGATCATCGAGAGCGGCCTCGACATCCCGCGGGCGAACACCATCTTCATTGACGAGGCCGACACCTACGGGCTGGCCGATCTGCATCAACTGCGCGGCCGCGTCGGCCGGTCGCACCACCGTGCCTACTGCCATCTGCTCGTCGACGAGACCGCCACGCTGACGAGCACCGCGGCCAAGCGGCTCCGCGCGATCCAGGAGTTCACCAGCATGGGCGCCGGCTTCTCGCTGGCGATGCGCGACCTCGAGATCCGTGGCGCAGGCAACCTGCTCGGCACGCAGCAGAGCGGCCATATCGCCACGGTCGGGTACGAGCTCTACTGCCGGCTGCTCGAGCAGGCGGTCCGCGGGCTCAAGGCGATGCCACCGGCCGAGCCGCCGCCGGTGACCATCGATCTGCCCGGTGCCGCCTGGCTGCCACGCGACTTCATCCCCGACTTCCGCGCCAAGATCGATGTCTACCGCCGGCTGTCGCGGGTGACGGACGAAGGCCAGGTCGACGACCTGGCGGCGGAACTGGTCGATCGGTTCGGCCCCTTGCCGGCGGAGGTGACCAGGATGCTAGAGTTTGCCCGACTGCGGGTCGCCGCCGCGGCCCACGGCATCGATTCCATCACCCGGCAACCAGGCATGCTCATGATCGGCCATCACGACCTGAAGGCCATCCAACGGCTGCGGGTGGCCTGGCAGGCTGGGGGGAAGACGCTGCGCATCGTAGGTGAAAAAAGTGCCGTGGTACCGTTAGACCAGCGGATTTGTGACGATCCTGACAGGCTCTTGGCAACGGCCAGGACGCTCTTGCGGCCCGCTCGCGGGCGTCCCTATAGTCCCCGCCCCGTCGCGACCAAACCGCGCACGTAACCGCCGGCCGCTCGGCGGGCTTCGGGACATTTCCGACCGAGACCGTGATGCTCCATCCCGGCCGCCACATTCATGCCCGCAGCAGACTTCCATGGGGATGCTGCGCGGTTGTCCTGCTCTCGGCCGGTGCCGCGTCGGCCCAAAACCTGTCAGGGCCATTTGACGACGCGGCCGCTGGCGGCACTGCGCCGCCGGCCGCCTCGGCCCCCGCCGCCCGCAGTCTGGTCGGGCCGGGACAGATGCCCCACGTGCCCAAGGCCCTGTCGCGGCCCGAGGGCTGGCCCGGCGGCACGGGAGAGCCGAAGCAAGGCAAGGAAAACCATGTGCTGTCGAGCATCCTCCCCAATCCCGGCGGGCCACTGGAGCCGGTTGCGATCCCGACAAACAAGTCCGACGCGAAGGTGACGGGGAGGTCGGGTGTCATCCAGGCCGGCTTCGAGGAGACGCTGCCGGCTGGCTCGGCCGGCTCGGAGCAGCCCGCGGGCATGCAGTCGCTGGACAACGCCCGGGTGGTCGCCCGGGTCGGTCCCCAGGTCGTTCTGGAAGGCGACCTGCTCACGCCCACGGCGCTGGCCTGGTTGGACAAGGTATCGGGGGGGCTCACGCCGGAGCAGATCCGCGAACTGAAGACGCAAATCTGTCGTCAGGTGATCAAACAGCACGTCGAGTCGTTGATCGTCTACGTCGATGCATGTCGGACGATTCCCGAGGAACGCCTGCCGGAGATCGAGAAGAAGGTCAACGAGGCGTTCGACCAGCAGCAACTGCCCCGACTGGTCAGCGATGCGGGCGTAGCCAGTGGCCTCGAATACGACCAGCTCCTACGGTCGCGGGGACAGTCGCTTGACCGCATCCGAAAGACATTTTTCGAGCGGGCCCTCGCGCAGCAATGGATCCAGCAGAAGGTGGTCAATGACGGGGAGATTCCGCATGCGGAGATGATCGCCTGGTACCAAAATCACTTGGCGGAATACGACTATCCCGCCAAGGTTCGGTTCGAACAGCTGACGGTGAAGATCACGGCCAGCCGGCCTCGTGGTCAGGCCTGGACCATGCTGGCGGGCATGGGCAACGAGGTGATGCAGGGCAAGCCTTTCGCGGACATCGCCCGTGCCCGTTCCGAGGGGCCGACGGCGGCGACCGGCGGCAGCTTTGACTGGACGACCAAGGGAAGCCTCGTGTCGAAGGTCGTCGACGAGGCGGTGTTCACGCTGCCCGTCGGCCAGTTGAGCGCGATTCTCGACGATGGCTCGGCCTTGCACATCGTGCGTGTGACCGAGAGGACGGATGCCGGTCGCGTAGCCTTCATCGAGGCGCAGGTGGAGATTCGCGGGAAACTCCAGGACGATCGTCGTAAACGCCAGATGGATGAGTACCTTACCACGGTTCGTGACCGCACTCCCGTCTGGACAATTTTCGACGACGAGCCCGGTGGCTCGTCGCAGGCTGCGGCGCAGACCGCGAGCCAGCCCCGCACGACGCGGTGATGGTTGGCCGCAGCTTCCGCGGCGATTGCCGACCCGTGCGGAGCGGGCTAGACTGCCGCCTCCGGCGGATGCTTGCGTCTGGCGCTCCGGCTACCCCATCGCCAAGGAGAGATTGGCCCCATGAGTGCTCCACAGAACCCCCCCGTTTCATCCGCCGCCCCCGTTCCACCGTGGCCGAATGCCAAGTTCGATGGCACCGCCCGGCTGGAAATCAATGGCCGCACCACGGAATTTCCGGTGGTTATCGGAACCGAGGGAGAGCAGGGCATCGACATTGCCAAGCTGCGCAGCGCCACCGGTGCCATCACGCTCGACGAGGGTTTCGTCAACACCGGCTCGACCACCAGCGCGATCACGTTTCTCGATGGCGAGAAGGGAATCCTGCGCTACCGTGGCTATCCGATCGAGGTGTTGGCGGAGAAGTGCGACTTCGTCGAGGTGGCCTATCTGCTCATCTACGGCAATCTGCCCAACACCGTCGAGCTCGATGGCTTCCGGACGGCGCTCTCGCACCACACCATGATCCACGAAGACATGCGCAGCTTCTACAACGGGTTTCCCCGTGACGCGCATCCGATGGCGATTCTGGGTAGCGTGGTGGGCGCCCTCTCCACATTCTATCAGGACTCGCTCGACGTCCGCGATCCGCGGCAGGTCGAGGTGAGTGTGCATCGTCTTCTGGCGAAGCTCCCCACCATCGCGGCCTACAGCCATAAGAAGTCGATCGGGCAACCGCTGATCTATCCGCGGAACGACCTCGCCTACTGTGAAAACTTTCTGCAGATGATGTTCGCCGTGCCGTGCGAGGAATACCGCTGCGATCCCGACTTCGCCGATGCGCTCGACATGCTCTTGATCGTACACGCCGACCACGAGCAGAACTGCTCCACGTCCACGGTCCGAATGGTCGGGTCGAGTGACGCCAACCTCTTCGCCAGCATCTCCGCCGGCATCTCCGCCCTCTGGGGCCCGCTCCACGGTGGTGCCAATCAGGCCTGTGTCGAGATGCTCGAGAAGATCGGGGCTGATGGCGGCAACGTGAAGAAATACGTCGA
>JAPLNQ010000017.1 GCA_026401075.1 Planctomycetia bacterium | reverse complement strand
GGAAGGAGACGGCGCCGAGCCTTGGGCGAGACGCACTCGGCGTGGTGGCGGCCTCGGGGAGGCCTGCGGCTGCGCCCAGCAGCCGCTCGATCTCCTCAATAAAGATTCTCGTGAGAGCGGCGACGGCCGCAGGCCGATCGGCGAGAAAACCCCGTAATCGCTTCGGCACGGAGATCACCCACTGTCGCACGGGCACCGGTGGAATCACGTGATCGACAAGGTGCGCGGCGGTCTGCGCCATGTGCCTGCCATTACAGGACGGGCAAACCCCGCGCCCCTTGCACGAGAACGCGATGACAAACCCTTGGCCGCAGCCCGTGCAGAGGGCACGGGCGAATCCGAAGCAGAGGATGCCGCACTCGAGATACCCGCGGAGTTCCTCCTCGACGTAGCCCGGCACGGGACGCTCGGCAGCTTCCCGCCACTCGAGCCAACTCTCGAGGTTCTCCGACACGATCTTGTGGAGCGGGGTCTTCTCGGGGCGGCGACGCTCGTAGCGGCGTGCCGGCGCGGGGCCGCCATGTGGTCGGCGTCGGCTTCGCGCGGGAATCCCTGTGACCACGGCGACCATGGACGGACCGGCGAGTGGACGGCGTGAGTAAACGGCCGTACACTATCCGCGGGACGGAGCGGTTCGCCACCATCCGATCGCAAGGCTCGGGCCGCGCCGTGGGCGGGAAAATCGCCAGCGCAGGGGGGTGTGGCGTTTCGGGGAACCAGCAGCCCGAACCATCCTTTATGCTTCCCGCAGTGCACGATGCCGCCAAAGGCGAGTGCGAGCGTAAAAAATTTCCGCCAGACAGCCCTCCAGCTCCGGCTCGCTCCGCTTCACCCGGATATAGATCCTGCGTCACGGGGAGTCAGCGACGACGACGCTCATCCGCCCCGCTCGGCCGTCGCTTGCCGAAGCGGCGCAAATTTCCCTGCTTGCCCATCTTGGCACTGTTTCCCGGCGCTGTGCGGGCTGAATGCTCGTTTTCTGACCGAGACCCCCATAAACATGCGCAGGGACATAAACGCCCTGCACGCAGCAAAGGCTCTGTGTGCCAGACGGCCTGAAGCACGGCCCCCCGCCGACGGGCTCCCCTCGGGAGCAAAAGAATAGGGGGCAGGACGTTCGGACCCGCGCATTCCGCGGCAATCCGAGGTCACGCGGGATAAGCCTGGTGCGCTCACGACTCCGACCAGGACCCAAAGCCCTTCGAGGGTCTCCCGCACGGGGAATGGATGAAACCTGCGAACCCGATACCAAACTGCAGCAGGCGGTGTGCTACCCGGCTCCGACGATTGGCACTCCGGCTCCCTTCGCGGGGAGTCGGTATGCGCCCTCACCAACGATTGGCGACTGCGACTCTGAGCCGCTTGCCAACGAATGTCTTCGGGAACGGACGAAGAAAAAACGGCGCCGATCTGAAAACTCAGTGATCCTGAAAAATTTGGTGCCGACGATTTTCGGAATTTGAAAAATGAATGTAATCGATTGCCCACGAAATGCGGCGGAATTCTGGCGTCATTGCCCATGAATCAACATGTTGGCTTGTAATTATTGTTTCGACGCGTGATTTTTTCAGCGTGACGTATCGGCTATCGACCGCTTTTTCGTCGCCCGCCATTCCCGCACGAGCTGCTTGCTGTCGGTCTGCAGCGGGAAGCCCAACTCCTTCGCCGCAATCGCCCACTCGACGGCCTTGTAGTTGTCGAACCTGCGTTTGTTGGGGTATTCGCGCTGGGTCATGAGCCACACCGCGATTCGCTCGATGCTCGTGCCCGCCTGACGCATCGCGTGGATCGCCTCGGCAAGGCGGCGTTCCCGATCGTCGATCGAATACTCACGGGTCGACTTCTTGGACTTTGTTTCCCTCGCCCTCAGGCCGATGATCTTCCACCCGACGGGAGCTTGCCCGCCGACGGGTAGTCCGCGTTCACGCCGATCAGTAATGGTTCTGAGAGTCCGCTCGCTGGCGAATGACCGGCCGATTTCGCCCACGGCCCGCATCACGACGGCAATGCCGCCATCCAGCGAATCAGCGGCCTCGCTTGGCAATTCGAGCGAGTGAAACCGCACCCCGCGGGCGGCTAGAGCCTGGATCACTACGGCCCCGTCGGCCGCCGACCGAAACGCCCGGTCGAGCTGCCACACGACCACATGATCGCCCGTCTCGGCAAGGGCAAATACCTCTCCGCCTTGCTTGCGATCAGCAAAAAGCTGACTTCCCTGGGCGCTGGTATCGCAGAAGAAGCCGCCCCAGGCGATGCCGGCCGGCTCGAGCTGCTGCTGCCAGTAGTCCTTCGCCTGCTCTTCCTGCACGGCCGCAGTCAGATCGGGCTTCGCGGCCGAAAGCCGCCCATAGCCAAAGCACTTCGGCGAGCACCTGCGTTCCGGAACGTGTCAATGACTTTGAGACAGCTGCGGAACGAATTTAGTGTCGTTGGGTAGTTCAAGTGTGCGGACTGTTGGCCGATTTTCGGGTGGGTTGATCCAGACTTCCGCTGCCGGCGTCAGCGGCCTCGGAACGCCTTGGACGAACCGCTCTGGGTGGCGGGCATGAGCGGCGGCCAGCACGGAGGCCCGCGCCTCAAGGACTGCCGTTGCTTGGCCAGTGTGCACGACGGCCGGTGTCAGAAGCCCGATACCCCAGTGCCGGTGCTCCTCGTTGTGCCAGTGAAAGAACTCGCGGCAGAAGTCGAGGCCGTGGTCGTGGCTGGCGAAGCGGTCTGGGAAGTCGGGCCG
>JAPLNQ010000147.1 GCA_026401075.1 Planctomycetia bacterium | reverse complement strand
GCTGAGCGTCAGGCGGTGATGACGTTGGTAACGCAGTGTCGGTCGGCCGACCCCGCCGGCCACTTCGCCCCGGCTGGCCTGCTGACGGAACTCCGCGGTCGTCCGGGTCGGGCCGTGCACGCCTGGCTGGCATGGCCGTCGGGAGCAGTGACGCGAGCCGCGGCGGCCGCCCGCTGCGTCGACAGCGGCCCGCTCGGGCTCGTCGCCCTGGTAGTCGCCGGGGAGGTGCCGAGGTCGCGGTTCTCGATCGCCTGGCTCCTCGTGCATCCTGATGCACGCCGACGTGGCATCGCCACGGCGCTTGTCGCCCGTGCCGTGGCCCACGCCGAGTCACTCGGCGCGACACGGGTTTTCGCCGAGACGCTCTCTTCCTGGCCGGCGGCGGTTGGCTTCTGGCGGGCCGTCGGTTGCGAGCAGGAATCGTGAAGGAAAACCCGGCCGGCTGCGGAAGGCGACGGCGAGAGCTCAGGTGAACATGGTGCGCCGTCAGGCGGAGCCGAGCCTCTGCATCCGCCGCCAGGCGCTCATCTGGCCCAGATGCATCATCATGTGGCCGCCGCAGTAAAAGGTCTGCACCGAGCCGAGCGTCGGGAAGAGTTGCTTCATCCGGCCCTCCGCCGGATTCGGCTGCTCGAACGTCGCTTCAGGCGTGCCACGGAGCGCGCCGGCGAGCATGCGATGGCTCTCGAAAAAGAAGGCCGTGATCTCGTCCATCGGCGGGTAAAGGTCGCCGTCTTCGTCGTCCTTGCAACTGGCATCCTTCGAGAACAGGTGCTCGAAGTGCTCAGGGACTCCGGGGGCGGGGTGGCCAATTTGCTGGAGCACCTTCGGTGCATAGAGGCTCAAATGACCGTAGATAAACGCCGGGTGGTTTGACTCGACGACCGTGCCGCCGATCCGGGCGAAGCAGCCGAAGCGGTCCGCGGGCACCTCCTTCAGCAGACGCTCCGCGTAGCCAACCGACAGTTGCAGCGTGTCGGCGATGATGTTTCCAAGCGAGCGCGACATGGCAAAGATCCTCCGGGGATGGATGTCAGAGATGGATTCTATCGTCTCGCAATGGTCGGTCAGGCAAGATCGCCGGAGGCGATCCGGTTGATCGCCTCGGGAAGCGTTTCGCATTCGGCGGCAAACACCCGTGCGGCCAGCGACTCCGGGCTGTCGTCGCGGAGCACCGGCACCGCTTTTTGCAGCAGAATCCGTCCATGGTCGTATTCGTTGTCGACAAGATGCACCGTGCAGCCTGAGACGGTGCAGCCGCGTGCGACCACCGCGCGATGAACGTGCATGCCGTGAAAACCCTTGCCGCCGAAGGCGGGCAGGAGGGCTGGGTGGATGTTGATCACGCGGCCGGCGAAGTCGGCGGGAATCGCCACGAGATGCAGAAAGCCAGCCATCACGACAAGATCGGGCCTTGCCTCCCGACAGGCGGCAAAAATCGCGTCACTCCAGTCGGCCAGCGGTCGTCCGGCCGGCGGCAGGACGGTGACGGGGATGCCGGCCCGCTCGGCAAGCCGCACGCCGCGGACGTCACCTCGGCTCGATACCACCCGCTCGACGCTCGCAGCCAGCCGGCCCGCGGCGATCCGGTCGAGCAGGTTTTCGAGCGTTCGCCCGGATCCCGACAGCAACACCGCCAGGCGGAGCGTCTTCCCCTCAGTCGGCGTGGCAGCAGCACCGGTCACGCCACACCCCCGGTCGCCCCGCGGGCTGTGCCTGTCCGCTTGATCGCGATCGTGAGCGGATGGCCGTCGATGTCGAGCGACTCGGTCGTTCCACCGGCCAGCTCGCCGAACGTTGCCGAACTGGCGAGCGTTTCGGAGGCGACGTAGTCGAGGTGCCGCCCGATGGCGGCCTGCAGTTCGGGCGACGAGGTCTCGAAGGCCAGTTCAATCCGGTCGGTGAACTCGAGATCGAGCGTTTTTCGCTGCGACTGCACGGCGTGCACGACCTCGCGGACAAGGCCCTCGGCGATGAGCTCCGGCGTGAGCTGACTGGACACGACCACGACGGCCCGCGGCCCCTCCGCCGCGGCCCAGCCCTCCTTCGCGGTCGTGCGGATCATCACGTCGTCCTTCTCGATGACCGCCTCGCCGCCGCCAGCGAGCGGGATCGTCGCCCGGCCATCCCGATTGAGGGCCGCCAGCAGCGCAGCCGCATCGGCCTTTGTGATCGCGTCGCGGGCCTTTGGCAGATCCTTCCCGAGCCGCGGGCCCAGCTTCTTGAGATCCGGCAGCACGGCCCGCGTGATGTAGCGGTCGGGCTCGCGGCAGATCTCGAACTGCTTGACGTTGAGTTCGTCACAGACGAGATCGGCGTGGGCCTGGAGCCAGGCAGCGTCGGCGGCGTCAGCGTGTCCCTCGGCAAGGATCACCTCCACCTTCGAGAGCGGCTGGCGGACCTTGAGCTTCTCGACGGCGCGGGCGGCCCGGCCCAGCGACGAAACGTCGCGGACGATCGCCATGCGGCGGACGAGGTCCCGATCGACGAGGGCCTCGCACCCGACCGGATAGTCGGCGAGGTGCACGCTCTCGGGCGCGGCAGCGCCGAAGGGAGCGACCGCCAGATTCTGCCAGATCGCCTCGCTGACGAACGGAATGAAGGGCGCGGAGAGCCGCGCGATCGTCAGCAGTGTTTCGTAGAGCGTCCAATAGGCATCGAGCTTGGCGGCGTTGCCCTCCGGCCCGGTGTCGGCCCGGCCCGCGGCCCAGAAGCGGTCGCGGCTGCGACGGACGAACCAGTTGCTGACGGCATCGACGAGCGCGGAAAGCGTTCCGGCGGCGCCGAAGTGGTCGTAGCGGTCCATGCGGTCGACCACGGCAGCGGCAGTCGCGTTGAGCTCCGACAGCATCCAGCGATCCAACTCGCCACGGTCGGCGACGGGCCGGTAGCCGCGGGCCCTCGCCAGATCGGCATGCTCCAGGGAGCCGGGAGCATCGAGGAGCGACGCCGGATCGAAGCCATCGATCCGCGCGTAGATCACGAAGAAGCTGTAGACATTCCAGAGCCGCAGCAGGAACTCGGGCACACTCTCCCGGATCGCCCGCTCGCTGTAGCGGATGCTCGTCCACGGCGGCTGGCCGGCGAGGAAAAACCACCGCAGCGCGTCGGCCCCATACTTGTCGAAGATCTCGGCCGGCTCGCGGTAGTTCCGCTTGCTCTTGCTCATCTTCTGGCCGTCTTCGCCGAGCATGTGCCCGAGCACGATGCAGGTGCGGAAGGGATGCGGGTAGGGCGTCTCTTTGTCACCAAACAGCAGCGTGCTGATCGCCAACTGGCTGTAGAACCAGCCGCGGGTCTGGTCGATCGCCTCGGAGATGAAGTCGGCGGGAAACTGGGTCTTGAACTCCTCGTCACCGCGGTGAGGCCAGCCCCACTGGGCAAACGGCATGGCACCGGAGTCGAACCAGCAGTCGATAACTTCCGGCACGCGCCGCATCCTGGCTCCCGGTGCGAACGGGGAGTCGTAGGTGACCGCGTCGATGTAGGGCTTGTGCACGCGGAGATCGTCGCAGAGTTTCGGATTCGCGGCCTTCGCCCTGTCGAAGACGTCGGTGCCCTGCACGCCTGGCTTGGCCGTGAGCGCCGCATACGACGGCACCGCTTCGGCCTTGCCGGTCGTCTCACACTTCCAGATCGGCAGCGGCGTGCCCCAATACCGCTCGCGCGAGAGAGCCCAATCGACATTCGTCTCCAGGAAGTTGCCGAACCGGCCGTCCTTGATGTGCTCGGGCAGCCAGTCGATCCGGGCGTTGTTGGCGAGCATCTGTTCGCGGAACTGGCTCGTGCGGATAAACCAGCTCTGTCGGGGATACTGGATCAGCGGATCGTTGTCAGCCCGCCAGCAGAACGGATAGTCGTGGACATACTGCTCCTGGTGCATGAGCAGATGACGCGCCCGCAGGTCGCGGGTGATGTCGCGGTCGCACTCCTTCACGAACCGGCCGCTCCCCATGGGGAAGGCGTCCGTGAAGCTGCCGTCGGGGGCGACGCAGTTGATGAGCGTCGGCCCTCGCCCCTCGGCGAACCGTGCCTGCTCGGAGGCCAGCACCGTGTAGTCGACCTCGCCGAAGGCAGGCGCGATGTGGACGATGCCGGTGCCTGAGTCAGTCGTGACGAAGTCGGCGGCCACGACCCGCCAGGCCGCAGGCTGCGTGCCTCCGGCGGTGAGAGGTGCCGACTGCGGCAAGCCAGCCGGGCGAAAGGTGTCGAATGGCGGCAGGTAGGAGCGGCCCACGAGGGCGGCGCCTGGGAAGCGGTCGACCACCTCGAACTGCTTCTTCATCTTCTCGCCGAGCGGCGCTGCCAGCGGCTCAGCGACGATGAATTCAGCCGATGCGGTACCTGATCCGTTCCCGTCGGCTTCGCTCGGGGATTCTTTGAGAACCACATAATCGAGATCGGCCTTCACGGCCGCGAATTGGTTGGAGGGGAGCGTCCACGGCGTGGTCGTCCAGGCGACGAGGCTGCGAGTGGTCGGATTCCCCGCATCGTCGAGCAGCGGAAAAGCCACATAGACACTCGGATCGGCCACCTCGCGGTAGCCCTGGCCCACCTCTCCGCTCGAGAGTGCCGTGCCACCCTGCGCCCACCACCAGACGATCTTGTGCCCCTGGTAGAGAAGTCCACGGTTGAAGAGTTCGGCCAGCGCCCACCAGACGCTTTCCACGTAGCTCTGGTGGTAGGTGACGTAGGCGTCGGAGAGGTCGATCCAGAAGCCGATCCGCTCGGTGAGCGTCTCCCACTCTTTCATGTACCGCCAGACCGATTCCTGGCAGCGATGGATGAAGGGTTCGACACCGAAGGCCTCGATCTCCGCCTTCGAGTGGATGCCCAACTCCTTGCAGACCTCCACTTCGACCGGCAGACCGTGGGTGTCCCAGCCCGCCTTCCGCTCGCAGTATTCGCCCCGCATCGTGCGGTAGCGCGGGTAGAGATCCTTGATCGTCCGCGTCAGGCAGTGGCCGGGATGGGGCATGCCATTGGCGGTTGGCGGGCCCTCGAAGAAGACGAACCGCTTCGCGTCACGCCGCTGCTCGAGCGACTTCTTGTAGACGCCACGCTCACGCCAGAGCTGCGAGATCGCGGCCTCGATGGTGGGGAAGTCGGGCTTGCCGCGGACGGGGTCAAACATGGATAGCCTGTGGAAACGTGTCGGGTGGAGGTGCGGATCGGGTGTGGCCGCGGCTCAGCCGGCGTCGCGTACCGCCGCTGTGATGATCGCACGGAGCTTCGGCTCGGCCGATCGCGCCACGGCGAGGATGTTCTCGACCGTGGCCACCTCCAGATGATCCGGCAGACACATGTCGGTGATCACCGAGAGGCCGAGCACCCGCAGGCCCGCATGCACCGCCACGATCACTTCGGGCACCGTCGACATGCCGACCACGTCGGCGCCGATGGTCCGCAGGAACCGGTATTCCGCACGGGTCTCCAGGTTTGGGCCGGTCACCGCCACGTAGACACCGCGATGAGCCACGAAGTTTTCCCGACGTGCCACCTCGAGCGCCCGGTCGATGAGGTCCGGGGCGTAGGGGGCCGACATGTCAGGGAACCTGGGCCCGAGCCGATCGTCGTTGATGCCGACGAGCGGGTTGTCGTTCATCAGGTTGATGTGGTCGTCGATCACCATGATGTCGCCGGTGCGAAACTGCGGATTGAGGCCGCCGCAGGCGTTGGTGACGATGAGCAGCCCGGCCCCCAGCCGCGTGAGCACCCGCACGGGAAACGTGATCTGTGACGCCGGATAGCCTTCGTAGGCATGCATCCGCCCCTCCATCACCACGACCGGCACACCAGCCAGGAGACCGCAGACCAACTGACCGGCGTGGCCGTGCGCCGTCGCTTTCGCAAAGTGGGGGATCGATTCGTAGGGGATCGTCACCGTGTCGGTGAGAGCGGCCGCCGCGGCGCCGAGTCCGCTGCCCAGAATGAGGCCGACAGCTGGCTTGTGGGGCCACCGCGCGGAGATCGTCGCGCAGGCCTCCGTGATCTTGTCGAATTGGTCGAGCATGCATGCTCCGAATGGCAGACGCGGAAAACAGGTGGCCGACGTAGACAACCGACGCGAGAAGGACCGCCCTACTCGTGACCGAGCAACTCCCGGAACTCCGGGTGCTCGCGGAGCGAATCGAGGTCTGGATCGACCTCCAGGTGGGCGAGGTCGTCATACCCGAGCAGGATTGCCCGGGAGAGCGCGTCGATCGCCTCGTCGGGTCTCCCGGCACGTGCCAGCGAGCAGGCGAGATTGTAGCGAGCAAGGAAGTCGTTGGGCAGCACTTCCACGAGCCGGAGATCGAGTTCGAGCGCCCGCCTCACGAGCCCCTTCTGCGAGACAAGCTCCGCCAGCACGCGGAGGACCTCCACCGACTCCCCGTTGCGGGCAAGCAGCCCCTCGAAAAAGTCGATGTCGAAGTCGAGCTGGCTCAGGTCGCCGAACCAATCCTCGTGGGTGTGCGATGGCCGGCGGCCGCGTGTGTCGCCGCGCACGGAGCCGCCGGATTCGGCGTCGGGATCGTCGGCAGGGATATCGCGGCCGGACATCGTGAATGCTCGTGATCGGTCGCGGCGGAAAATATCTGCCGCAGGTCAGTGCTCACTTCTTGCGACCACCACCCTTGCCGGGTGGCGGCGTCTCCGGTGCGGAGTCATCGGGGTGATCCCAGTCGGGATCGTTCTCCTCCTCTTCGAAGTCATCATCGAATTCGTCGTCGAAATCATCGAAGCTGGATTCCTCTTCGTCGGCGGGCTGGGCGACCGCCAGGTCTTCCTCGTCACCAGAATCCTCTTCTTCATCTTCGGCTTCATTGGCACACTTCATGCGGCTCGTGCCGAGTTGCTGCCCGGGCAGGGGGGCTGATGGTGGAACCAGCAGCACGTCCGCAGGAGTCTGCGCGGGGTCGGCAGGCCAGAGGGATGGAAGGACGTCGATGGAAGGCGGGGGGATCAGCATGGGCGAAAGTTGGTGGGGTGGGGGACTGGAACGGGGCGGACGAAATGAGACAGCCAAACCCGGGAACATAGAGCCAGAGAAAACAGTTTTAGCGTGCCCGCGTCAAGCCACGGGACGGACCGCACAAACTATACGCTTTCCTCACCGAGAAGCTCAGGTGTGGTAATCGGCATTGAGTCGGACGTATTCGGCCGTCAAATCGCTCGAATAGAACCGGATCGAGCCCGGTCCGGAGCCAAAATCGAGCTCAATCAGGGTTTCCCGGGAGGCCTGGATCGACGCCGAAACGGCTCCGCCGTCGAACGCCACTGGAGCCCCGTCGCTCCAGTTGGGATCAGCGCCGCAGATCGCCGTCTTCACCAGGGGGCTGTCGGCAACACTCCGGGCGAGCTGCCTCGCGTCGTCGCGGGAACGGCAGCCCTGCACCTCGATCCTCAGCACGTGCGTCGCCCCTTCGCCATCATCGGCGATCTCCCGGGCCAGCGTCTCACAGGCGTCCATGAGCGCTTTGCCGAAGGCGTCGAGCCCCTCTCCGGCAAGCGGTCTGCCGCCGGCGGCCCCGTTGGCCATGAGCAGCACGGTGTCGTTGGTACTCGTGTGGCCATCCACGCTCACGCAGTTGAAGGTCTGCTCCGCCGCCTCCCGCAGGAGCCGCTGGGCATCGGCCGCCCCGACCGGAGCATCGGTGAGGATGATGCCAAGCATTGTCGCCATCCGCGGACCGATCATCGCCGCGCCCTTGGCCATGCCGAAGAGCGTGTAGTGGTGGCCATCCACGGTGAACGACGAGCCGGAGAGCTTGGGACGGGTGTCGGTCGTCATCATGCCCCGGGCCGCAGTGATGGCCGAGTCGGCGTCGCTGCCGAGTTTCGCGGCCACCGTGTCGATGCCGGCTTGGATTTTTTCCAGCGGCAGGAACTCCCCAATGATGCCGGTCGAGAGCACGAGGGCTCCGGCCTCGTCCACGCCCACGGCCTTGGCGGCGGCCGCCGCCATCGCCCGCGCATCGTCGAGGCCACGCCGACCGGTGCAGGCGTTGGCGTTGCCCGAATTGATGGCGATCACACGGAAGCCATCGCCCGGCGTGCGGCTGCGGTCAAACGCCACCGGTGCTGCAAACACGAGGTTTGTCGTGTAGACGCCCGCGGCCGTGGCATCGCGGTCCGACACGATCAGCGAGATGTCCTCTCGAGTGGGATTTCGCTTCAGGCCGGCGTGGGTGCCGGCGGCGCGGAATCCCCGGGGCAGGGGAGGAATCGGCAGGCGAACGGGTGTTTCAGTGATGGCCATGGTTTTTCTCGCGTGATGCCGCCCGGGAGGATGTCGGGCGTCCCGGCCGGCAGCGGTCAGGTTGGCATTGCCTGCGTGTCTACAGCAGTCCCGTTGTTTCGGGCAGGCTGAACAGGCAGTTAAAGTTTTGTACAGCCGCTCCGGCGGCGCCCTTCACGAGGTTGTCGAGGCAGCTGATCAGGAGGACGCGGCCGCGGACGACCCGGGCCGTGATGTCGACGAAGTTGGTGCCGACGGTGTCTTTGGTGCCGGGCAGGTGGTCCACGATCCGCACGAATCGTTCCCCTGAGTAGGCGTCGCGGAGCAGCGTCATGACATCCGCCTCGGTGGTAGGCCGCTTCGGCCGGATGTAGATCGTGGAGAAGATGCCCCGATCCATCGGCGCCAACTGTGGCGTGAAGATGACGTTGGGCATCGTGCCGGCGTGTCTGTTGATGATCTGCTCGATCTCCGGCGTGTGGCGGTGCCGGCCCACGTTGTAGGCCGACATGCTCTCGTTGCACTCGGGAAAGTGCGTCATCAGCTTCGGTGACCGGCCGGCGCCACTCACGCCGCTCTTGGAGTCGATGATGATGTCATCGGTCTCGAAGAGTCCGCTCTTCAGCAGCGGCGCCAGCGGCAGGATCGCCGACGTCGCGTAACAGCCGGGATTGGCGACGAGCGACTGCCCTTTGATCCGGTCGCGAAACAGCTCCGGAAGGCCGTAGACCGTCTGGCCGAGCCGGCCTGTGTCGGGGTGCTGGTGGCCATACCATTCGAGGTAGGTCGCCGCATCGTCGAGCCGGTAGTCGGCGCTGAAGTCGATCACCGTGGCGCCGGCGGCCAGCACCTTGGGGATGATCTCGGCGCTGGCACAGTGGGGCAGACAGCTGAACACGCACTCGGCCCGGCTGCCCACCTGCTCGGGCGTGAGGTCTTCGAGCGGCAGATCGAGCCGGCCCACGAGGCTGGGGTGCACGCTCGACACGGGCGTGCTGCCCTCCTGCCGGCTGGTGACGGCGACGATCTTCGCCTGCGGATGCCGCAGCAGGATCTTGATGGCTTCGAGTGCCGTGTAGCCGGTGGCGCCGAGGACAGCGACTTTGATCATCGAAAGAACCTGGAGGGTGCACGAGGGAGGTGCGGGAGGCGACTTTTTATAGCGGGCGTGGGCGAAATGCTCCACATCGCCGTCAGCCGCCCATAAGTCGCTTTTCAATCAGCTGGATCAGCCAGGTCGCCACGGCCGGCTTCGTTCCCCGCTTTTCGCCCACGAGTGCGTGGTGGGCGTCGTAGACGGCCACGGCATTTTTCGTCGATTCGAGGGCGGCCAGGTCGTTCACCACGATCAGGTCGCACTGCTTGGCCGTGACCTTCGCGCAGGCCCGCGCCTTGTCGGCCCCTGGTTCCAGGGCGAAGGCGACGCACCAGGTGGCCCGCCGCCGGCCGGAAGGCTGCCGTTTGATGCGGGCTGCCAGCGTGGCGATCACGTCGGTGGTGGCCCGGAGCTTCAGCGACAGGCCGCCAGCATTGCGGGGAATCTTGCCGCGCACGGGCCGCACGGGCTCGAAGTCGCAGGGGGCCGCCGCGGCGATCACGCCGTCGGCCTGCGGGAGTTCTTCAATCGCCGCCGCCAGCATCTCCGCCGTCGTGACCACCGGGATCACCCGGGCACGGGCCGGATACGTCACACTGACGGGCCCGCTCACGATCGTCACGTCGTGGCCGCGGGCCAGAGCAGCCTGGGCGATCGATCGGGCCATGCGGCCGCTCGAGGCGTTGGTGAGGTACCGCACCTCGTCGATGTAGGCCCGCGTGGGGCCGGCGGTGAGCAGGATTCTTGCCATCGATCGCCATCCGCCCAAAAAGGCCGGACCAGAGGGCCGGATCAGGAGGAACGTTTCCCTGGAACGCCGGCGAGAAGACCGCGGATCACGCCTGCGATCGCCTCCGGTTCGGCCATCCTTCCAGCCCCCTGCTGCCGGCAGGAGAGCCAGCCCGTTCCCGGCTGGATGATCTGCACGCCATCGGCGGTAACCTGCCGCACGTTGCGCTGCACGGAGGGTTTGGCCCACATGGCCGAATTCATCGCTGGCGCCATGACAACGGGGCACTCGGCGCAGAGCAGGAGCGTGGTGAGCAGGTCGTCGGCTGCGCCGCCCGCCACCTTCGCGAGCAGGTCGGCCGAGGCCGGTGCGACGACGACCAGATCGGCACGGGCCGCCAGTTCGATGTGGGCCCCGAGCGGATGCACGCCGGGATCGAAGCTCCGCGTGGCGACCGGCCTGCCCGTGAGGGCCGCAAACGTGGCCGGCCCGATGAACCGCCGCGCGTTGCGGGTGAGCACGGCGGTCACGCCGGCCCCCTGCTGCACGAGCAGGCTCGTCAGCGCAGCCGCCTTGTAGGCTGCAATGCCGCCCGACACGCCAACGATGATTTCGCGACCTTCGAGCATGAGAGCATTGCAGGCGCGACTAGAGGATCGTGGGATCGAAGTCGAGCGGACCGCCCGCCTCGGGTGATTCACCCGTGACGCGGAGGTTCATCGACGTGTCGAGGTAGATTTTGTCCTGCTTGATCTCCTCGATGACGATCTGCATTTTGTCGTCAGAATCGATGTCGACCAGCGGTCGTCCGCCGGCGTTGAGCGCGACCATGCGCTTCTGGATGAGGGTGGAGAGCTTGAAGCGTCCTCCGACCTTGTTGACGATCTCTTCTTCACGCAGGTCGTCGATCATGTCTGAGCTCCTCTGAGGGGTTGTGCGGGGGTGTGCGGGGCGTGGTCGGGCTTGTCGTGGGAGGGTTGCTGCTGGTGACGATGTGCTAAAGGATCCGGCAGGCCGGCGTCGAACAGGATCCGCTCGATCGCGGTGACCGCCGTCGCGATGTCGTTGTCGTTCACGACGCGATGTCGGTAGTAATGCGACTGCAGCAGTTCCCGATGGGCCACCTCCAGCCGGCGGGCCATCGCTTCCGGCGATTCCGTCCCCCGGGCCCGCAGCCGCTCAAGCAACTGGTCCGGGTGGGACGGCTCGACGAAAATCGTCACGGTCTCAGGATACCGTGCCAGAATCGAAAGTGTACCCTCAACGTCGATTTCGAGCACGACCCACTCTCCGGCTGCCAATCGGGGGGTGACTTCGTCCACCAGCGTGCCATACCAATACTGGCGGCCGTAGACCTGGCAGCATTCCAGGAAATCGCCGGCGGCCCGCCGCCGCTCGAATTGTTCGGAGGCGATGAAGTGGTAGTCGACCCCGTTCTGTTCCCCGACACGGGGCGGCCGCGTCGTGGCCGAGACACTGGGGATCAGGTGGGGCAGGTCAGCCAGCAGCCGCCGCAGAATCGTAGTTTTGCCGACGCCCGAAGGGCCGGAGATGACGACGAGTTTGCCCGGAAGGTGTGTCATCCCGATGTTCTAACGTCTCGACAGGTCGGTTGAAAAGCGTCTCGACCGGTCGGTTGAAAAGGTGTCGCTCACTCGATGTTTTGCAGCTGCTCGCGTATCCGTTCGATCCGGGACTTGAGTTCCACCACCATGTGGGCGATCGCGACGTCGAGCGACTTGGAGGCGATCGTGTTGGCCTCCCGGGCCAGTTCCTGGGACAGGAAGTCGAGCGATCGGCCAGGCGATTCCTCGTCGAGCAGCCGGTCGAACTGGGCCACGTGGCTCTCCAGCCGCACCAGTTCCTCGGCAATGTCGGACCGGTCGGCGATCAGGGCCACCTCCCGCATCAAGTCAGTCGCGGAGAGCGTCGCCCCAGACCCCTCCAGGAGCTTGGCCACCCGGTCGGTCAGCCGTGCGCGGTGTTCCACCAGCACCGCTGGCACACGCTCTCGAATCGCCGCGATCGACTGCCTGATCTCGCCGCAGCCGTTCCGCATGTCGCGGGCCAGCGCGTCGCCTTCGGCCCGCCGCATGCCCTCGAGTCCGTCGAGGGCGGCGTCGAGGGCACGGGCCACCAGCGGCCAGCTCTGTTCGACGGCATCGCTCGAAGGGGGCGTTTCCACCAGGATACCGGGCAGCGCCAGGATCCCGTCGATCGTCCGCGGTGCCGGGATGCGGTGCGTAGCGCAGAAATCCTCGAGATCATCGAGATAAGCGGACAATTGGCCACGGTCGAACCGGCGGCTCGCGGGCGCAGCCGCCCCGGTCATGTCGAGCGTTATCTGCACGGCACCACGGCGGATGCGGCTGCGGATGGCGGCCTCGATCCGCGGTTCGAGGAGGGCGAATGCATCCCGCGAACGAAGGGCCAGCTTGAAAAAGCGGTTGTTGACCACCCGCAATTCAACACGGCAGGTGCTGCTGTCCGAGGAGACAACGCCCTCTCCGCAACCGGTCATGCTGATCGCCATGCGTTGCGTGCCCTCTTTCTAGAAGCCTGCCGCTTGAAGCGTGCTGAAAGATTCGCCAACAAATCGCGGCGACAGCCTGCTATTTGGCGGAAGTTGGCTCGGCCGGTACCGCAGGGGTGGCTTCAGCCGCAGGAACAGCTGAAGCAGGAACAGCTGAAGCAGGAACAGCTGAAGCAGGAACAGCCGCCGACGCTGCAGCAGGTGTGGCTACATCTTTTCCGGCCTCGCCAGCGGGCGTCGCAGGAAGACTGAGCGACGGCTCGGCCGATGCCGCAGGGCCACCCGTCGCGGCGGGCGGCTGGGGCGTGGTCATCGGCTGCGTGGGGGTCATCGGTGCTGTCGCCTGGGGAGCGGCGCCACCGAGATCACTTGAGAGGAGCGACTGCTGCCGGCCGAGGAGATTGGTTGCCAGCAGGCAGAGGATGATCCAGAAGGCGGCCACACCGACCGTGATCCGTGTGAACAAGTCTCCCGCCTTCGTGCCGAAGGCACTCTGGCCACCCATGCCGCCGAGCGCCCCGGCCAGACCGCCGCCACGTCCCCGCTGCACGAGCACCAGCAGGATCAGGAACAGCGACGTGAGAGCGAGCATCGATCCGAGGAACAGGCGGACAAACGTGGTCATGGGAACGGTGGACTCCGAAACGTCTCGGGATGGCGGGGGGCGATCGAACTAGGGCATTAGGGTATCGCACGACGGGCCGGCGGCATACCCCAGCTTGGCAAAGCGGCCGTGAAAACCGGTCAGGCGAACGCCTTGGCAATGCCGAGGAAATCGTCCGCCTTGAGGCTTGCGCCGCCCACGAGCGCGCCGTCGATGTCGGGCTGGGCGGCGAGGTCGGCCTCATTGTCGGGCTTCACGCTGCCGCCGTATTGAATCCGCACCTTGGCGGCGACGGTGGGCGAGGCGAGCGAGCCAAGCAGGCCACGAATGAGGGCATGCACTTCCTGGGCCTGCTGGGGGGTGGCCACCTTACCGGTGCCGATCGCCCAGACCGGCTCATACGCGACCACGATCTTCTCGATATCGGCGGGTGAAAGCCCCGCCAGCGAGCCGTTAATCTGCGTAGCGTTCGTCGTTCGGAATGGCCGAGGATGACATAGCGGCAGCCGAGGTCGACAAGCATCGCCGGCGCGATCTCGCCGGTAAAGGCGCCACTGGCCTTGTCGTGCATATTCTGGGCACCGACTGCCACGCCCGACGGGCTGGTGCCGTTGGCGGCAAGTCCGACGGCCGTGCCGACCGTGCTGAGGTAGGGCGACGGCGGGCAGAGGACGAGTTCCACGCTGCCGGCTTCCGCGTGCCGGCCGGCGACGGCCTGGGCGAGCTCCGTCGCCTTGGCGCGATCGAGGTTCATTTTCCAATTGCCGGCCACGATGCTTTTGCGGGTCATGAGTGTGCTCCTCTGCGGAAAGAAAAAGGTGCCAGCCACCAAAATAGGCAATCTAACAGACTACCCAAATTTGGTGGCTGGCACCTTTTTAACCCACGGCGGCGGCGGCGGCGTAGGAGCCGAGGATCACGACCCGCTTGCAGCGTTTTTCGAGGGCGGCGATCGCGCGGCGGACGCGGAGGTCATCGCGATGGCCTTCGAGTTCCACGAAGAAGATGTAGCCGCGTTCCTCGCCCGGCATCGGGAACGACTCGATCCAGGTGAGGTTGAGCTTCTGTTTCTTTGGCACCGAGAGGGCGTCGGCCAGCCCGCCGGGCTTGTGCTCGATCTCGAACATCAGCGACGTTTTGTCGCGACCGGTGCGGCTGGCGTCGGCGTGGCCGATGACGGCGAATCGCGTGGTGTTGCCGGCGACATCTTCGATATTTTCAGCGAGCACATTGAGCCCATAGTGCACGCCCGCCTGCCGGCTGGCGATCGCCGCGGCGTGCGGCGTTTTGGCGGCCGTCTCGGCTGCGCCGCTCGTGCTCGCGACCTCCACAAGTCGAGCATTCGGCAGGTGGCGGGCCAGCCAGTTGCGGCATTGGGAGAGAGCCTGCGGTCGGCTGTAGACCTCCGTGATGCCGGCGCGGTCGCAGGTGGCCAGGAGCGTGTGATGGATTCGGAGCGGCACCTCGGCGCAGATCTTCACTGGCAGCCGCGAAAGGTTGTCGAGCGTGTCGGCGATCCGACCATCGGTCGAGTTCTCCAGAGGCACGACGCCATAGTGGGAGTGGCCGGCGTTCACCTCTTCGAATGCTGCCGAGATGCTCCCCACCGGTACGAATTCCACGGAACTGCCAAAACGGTGGAGGGCGGCCAGGTGGCTGTAGGTCCATGCCGGGCCCAGGTGGGCGACACGCAGATGTTGCTCGATCGCGCGGGAGCCTGAGATCAGTTCCCGCCAGATCGCCTTGAGGCTCTCGCTCGACAGCGGGCCCGCACTCGAGGCCACCACCCGCTCCAGCACCGACTCCTCGCGGGACGGATCGTAGGTGACCTGACCGCTCGACTGCTTCAGGTGGCCGATCTGCCGCGCGAACTCGGCCCGCGCGTTCACGAGGCCGACCAGTTCCCGGTCGATCTTGTCGATCTGCGACCGCAGGGCCGTGAGACCCGTCGGCCGCGCGGCCTCCGCCGCCGACTTCCGCTGCGAGCCAGACTGAGCCATGCGAGGAGCCTCGGACGTGTAGGAAGTGGAGCGTTCCGGAAGCCGCGGACGCCAAAATGGCAGGCATCGGCTCCCGGTCAGGCGGCAGGTTGCCGCACGATTCCAACTGTACCTTGAACCGGGGCCGCGTAAATATGGTCGAAAATGACGCCTGATGCTGGTTTTCACCGGTGAATTCCGGAGTCTGAGCGGTGTGTCACAGGGCTGGCACGGCCTTTGCATTGAACTGAGATAACGAAAACCCGGGACAATATCTGACGTATAGAGTTCCCGCAGCATTCCCACACACAGCACAGGAATCCAAAATCCATGGCTACCAAGCAGGGTGAAAAGATCATCGGCATCGACCTCGGCACCACCAATTCGGTGGTCGCGGTGATGGAGGGCAAGGAGCCCAAGGTGATCGCGAACAAGGAGGGCAATCGCCTCACGCCGAGCGTGGTCGCCTTCAACGACAAGGGGGAGACGCTCGTCGGCGACATCGCTCGCCGTCAGGCCGTGACAAACCCCAAGCGAACGATCTACTCGATCAAGCGATTCATGGGCCGGCGCCACAACGAAGTGGCGGGCGAGGAGAAGATGGTGCCCTACGAGGTCGTGGGCGGCCCCGATGACTACGTCAAGGTGAAAGCCGGCGACCAGACCAGCACCCCCCCCGAAATCTCAGCGAAGGTGCTTCGCAGCCTGAAGGAGAGCGCTGAGAGCTACCTCGGCCACAAGGTCAACAAGGCCGTCATCACCGTGCCGGCCTACTTCAACGACGCGCAGCGGCAGGCCACCAAGGACGCCGGCCAGA
>JAPLNQ010000215.1:2328-3306 GCA_026401075.1 Planctomycetia bacterium | reverse complement strand
CCTCGGCATCCGCAAAGCCCAAGCTGCCGCCAAAACCTGACCGCCGGTCGTCAGCCGGAAAAAAGGCGGAGAAGCCTGCCGACGAATCCTCCGGCCCGAGCCCCCTCGACGGTCTCGACAAACTCACGCCTGACAGCGGGCCGGCCACGCCTGCCCCAAGCGGCAAGTGATATATCCGGCGAACCGATGCGGGTGCGACTCACCCGTCAAGCACCAGGAGCACCAGGAGCCGGGGTGATCTTCCACGGCCCTTCGGCGAGTGATTCGAGACTGGCCCGGTGGGTGAGATCGTAGTCGAGCGGTGTCAGCGTGACGTTGCCCGCGGCCAGTGCCCTCACATCCGACTCGTGTGGAGAAGGAGGCGGCGGGGGATCGTTCGTGGCCCAGTAATACGAGCGGCCCCGGGGATCGACCCGTCGCTCGAAGGCCTCACCGTAGCGGGCGACACTCATCGGCACGACCCGCAGTTCCGGCGTGCCGCGGAGGGCCCGCGTTGGGATGTTGATGTTGTAGAGGCTGCCGGCCGGCGGGCGGCGAGCGAGCAGACCGGCCAGCACCTCCCCGGCGATCTCCGCGGCCCGGTCGTAATCGGCATGCTCGTCCCACTCGAGCGACACGGCGATGCTCGTGATTCCGAAAAATGCCCCCTCGATCGCGGCGGCCACCGTGCCCGAGTAGAGCACGTTGATGCCGGCGTTGAGTCCGCTGTTGATCCCGCTGACGACGAGGTCTGGCCGCCGCGGGCAGAACTCGGAGATGCCCAGCTTGACGGCGTCGGCAGGACTGCCGTCGACCGCCCAGCCGCGGCTCCGCGGGCCGTCGAAGATCTCCTTCGCTGTCAGGGGGGTGAGAAACGTGATCGCATGCCCCACGCCGCTCTGCTCCGTCGATGGGGCGACGACGCTCACATCACCGAGCCGTCGCAGGGCCCGCTCCAGGGCCGCCAGACCGGGGGCAAAGATTCCCTCGTCGTGGGTG
>JAPLNQ010000215.1:0-2306 GCA_026401075.1 Planctomycetia bacterium | reverse complement strand
TAAGGAACGGAAAAACCGCTGGTTCGACTCTGGCCAGACTATAGCAGCCCGAAAAAAGCCGTGGATTCGGCCAGTGTTTCCATCCGGCACGGTCCCTCTATACTGACGGGCTTTTCCGCTCTGCATTTCTCGAGCCAGCCATGCCAGCGTCTCCCGTCTCCAACGCCTCGCCAAAACATCCGTCCAACGGCACCTCCCAACAGGCGGAACGGGTGCTTGTGCTCGACTTCGGCTCGCAATACGCCCAGCTGATCGCCCGTCGCGTCCGCGAGCAGCATGTCTACTGCGAGATCGTCCGCCACGACCTGACCGCGGATCGCATCCAGGCGTTGGCCCCCAAGGGAATTATCCTCTCGGGTGGTCCGTCGAGTGTCTACGAGACCGGCGCCCCGCGGTGCGACGCGGGCATCTTCCGGCTCGGCATTCCCGTGCTCGGCATCTGCTACGGCATGCAACTGGCCTGCGACGCCCTCGGCGGCCACGTCGGCCGGGCGCAGGCCCGCGAATACGGCCGCGCCAGCTGCGAGGTGCTGGAGTCCGACGCGCTCTTCGCCGGCGTGCCAGCCCACACCGAGGTCTGGATGAGCCACGGCGATCAGGTCGACAAAGTGTCGGCCGATTTTCGGCCGCTGGCCCGCACGGCCACATGCCCTCTGGCCGCCGTTCGGCACAACACGCTGCCGGTCTACGGTCTTCAATTCCACCCTGAAGTCACCCACACGCCCGCCGGCGGCACAATCCTCAAGAACTTCCTCACGGCGGCCTGTGGCTGCTCCGGTTCATGGCGGCTCGAGGATTTCGCCCAGAGCGTGATCACCAACCTGCGTCAGCGGGTCGGCAGCGACCGGGTGATCTGCGGCCTCTCCGGCGGCGTCGATTCGGCCGTGGTGGCCGCGTTGCTCTCGCAGGCGATCGGCAGCCAGCTCTCGTGCATCCTGGTGGACAACGGGCTCCTACGAAAGAACGAGGCCGCGGCCGTCATCGACGAGTTCCAGACGCATTTCAAAACCGACCTGCACGTGGTGCCAGCGGAGGAGAAATTCCTCGGCGTGCTGGCCGGCATCACCGAGCCCCAGGAAAAGCGGAAGCGGATCGGCAAGGCCTTCGTCGAGTGCTTTTCGGACGAGGCTTCAAAAATCAAGGGGGCGAAATTCCTCGCACAGGGCACGCTCTATCCCGACGTGATCGAAAGCGGTGCCGCCCCCGACGGGCCGGCGGCCACGATCAAGCTCCACCACAATGTGGGCGGGCTTCCCGACGATCTCAAATTCGAACTGATCGAGCCACTGCGGGATCTCTTCAAGGACGAGGTGCGAGCCCTCGGCCTCCAGTTGGGCTTGCCTGAGCGGATCGTCTGGCGGCATCCGTTTCCTGGCCCCGGACTGGCCGTGCGGTGCTTGGGCGAGGTGACGAAGCCCCGCCTGATCACGCTCCGCGAGGCCGATGCGATCGTGCTGGAAGAGATCGAGCTGGCCGGACTGATGCGGAAGACCTCGCAGGCCTTCGCCGTGCTCCTGCCGGTGCAGAGCGTGGGCGTGATGGGCGATGCGCGGACCTACGACGACGTTTTGGCCGTGCGGGCCGTCGAGACCGAAGACTTCATGACGGCCGACTGGAGCCACCTCCCCTACGAGGTGCTGGCAAGAATCTCCACGCGGGTGATCAACGAGGTCCGCGGCATCAACCGCGTGGTCTACGACATCTCGTCGAAGCCGCCGGCCACGATCGAGTGGGAGTGACGGGAGAGGGCCAACCAGGCCTGTCGATTCAGCCGTCGGACTTGTGGGCGTATTGCTGACCCCGCATCACCGAGACGTCAGACAGCCAGGCAATGATGGCGTAGTGCTCGAAGTATTCGTGCGAGATGTCCTGCAGAATCTGAGTCGCCATCTCGGTGGGCACAACGAACTCCACCTTCAGCGTCTTCGGGCCGCCGGCCGTTGCGCCCACGTTTCGCGCACTCCGCGATCCGTGCCCGATGACCTCGCTCATCGTGTAGCCAGTGGCACCGAGTTCGATGCCCCGCTCGGCGATGTCTTCCATGATGAGCGACTCGCCCACCACGGTCACGAGTTTCAGGGGATAGAGTTGCATGGGAGTCTCCTTTGGGCGCGTGCTGTTTTGGGCATGATGTCCGTCGATGCCCTCCTGCATGGATAGTTCATACTCATGAACGTTCAGACTACTGGGCGCCGACGAACTTCGCCATTTCGAAGTAGATCGGGATGCCGAAAGCGATGTTAAATGGAAACGTAATCGCCAGCGCCGCCGTGATGGAATAGGTCGGATTGGCCTCAGGGAGCGTG
>JAPLNQ010000134.1:989-17119 GCA_026401075.1 Planctomycetia bacterium | reverse complement strand
TCACGGTGTCGGACGTGGCCGTGCCAGAGGGCAACGACGGCACGAGCAATGCGGTGTTCGAGGTCCGGCTGACCAAGTCGCCTTCGAAGACTATCACCGTCCGTTATGCCACTGCCAATGACTCGGCGACCACGGCCAACAACGACTATGTCGAAACGTCCGGCATCCTGACCTTCGCGCCGGGCGAGATGGTGAAGACGGTTTCAGTTCCGGTGGTGGGCAACACCGCGTCGGAGCCCGACAAGACGTTCACGCTGAAGCTGTCAGAATCCAAAAACGCCCCGATCGTGAAGAGCTTCGGGACGGGCTTTATTCTCAACGACGATAGCGATGTCGGCGATGACACGCTCGTCAAGCCGGAAACGGTGCTCGTCGGGGATGCGGGGAACTCGGCGGACTCTACCACGAAACTTGGGGCGGTCGCTTACACCTACAAAATCGGAAAAACCGAGCAGACGGTGGGTGACTATGTGAAGTTCCTGAACGCCGTCGCCAAGTCCGACCCATACCGACTTTTCGACCCGATCATGGCGATCACGAGGACCGGATCACCGGGTGCCTACCAGTATGCCCCGAAGTCGTCCCCCAACCTGCCCATCGAGGGCGTCACCTGGATGAACGTGGTGCGGTTTGCCAACTGGATGAACAATGGCCAGGGCAACTCAAGCACCGAGACCGGTGCGTATGAACTGGGCCATGGCCAGGTCACCTCGATCGCCGACAAGACGGCGGTCACGGTCGGCAAGCCGAACGTGCGCGTCGGCGATGCCGTCGTGCTCACGTCAAAAGACAACGAATTCTCCTACCACACGGTCACATCCGTCTCCGACACTTATTTCACGGCCGACTTTACGACGAAACAGTCGGGGCTGATTGGCTGGGACTACGTTTCCGTGCCACCCACGCACAGTCCGAACGCAAACTGCTGGTTGCCGACACGCGACGAGTGGTACAAGGCTGCGTATTACGATCCTTCCGCCATTGGACTGACGGATCGCTACTGGCGGTTTGCAACCCGGTCCGACACCGTGCCGAAAAACCTGCTCGACGGTGCTGTAAGTCGCGCGAACGTTTACAGCAATGCGCCGACTGCTGCCGGCAACTACGTTGGAAGTGCCAGCTACTACGGCACGCTCGATCAGACGGGAAATGCCGCGGAGTTCGTCGAGACAATCGCGGCGAGCGACGATGCTGACACTCGTGGATTTATTGCCGAAAATTATTACGCGAACAACATCGAGTTCGATATCAGCCTGGTGAAGAAGGAAGGATATGCGTTTAACCTTGACAGCCGTTCTTTGAATTACCTTTACGTCGTAAACCTCACCGCTGGCTTCCGCCTCGTCTATTCCGCGACCGGCGACAGCGCACGTGCCAAGCCAGCGGTGAGCGTTCAGGGCGATGCCGTGAATGTCGGCACCGCTGGCACGGTGCCGCTCAACTTCAACGTGACGCTCTCAGGCCCGTCGACCAAGGCCGTGCTCGTCCGCTATGCCACGGTCGATGGCTCCGCGACCAGCGGCAACAACGACTACGTGCCCCAGAGCGGCTACCTGATCTTCGCCCCGGGGCAGACCCAGAAGCGGGTGACCGTGTCTGCCGTCGGCCGCCCGGGACTGACGGGCGACACGACGTTCAACCTCGTGCTGTCGGAACCGGTCAACGCAACGCTCCGTGCCGCCGTCGGCACCGGCACGATCCGCCCGTAACAACGTGCCCGTAGGCACACGCAGCAGCATCGGCCCGCATCCCGCGGTTCCGCCTCGCCCCGAACGCGTAGCGAAAACGCTCCGGCAACGTTCCCGTGCGGCTGCCCCGCAGCGGCACCAGTCTCCGGCCTTACCTGTCCTCCGCATCGGCACCGCTGCCGCGGCCCCCGAACCGGCCCTGCGATTCCACGATCCGCTGTTCGATGCCTGCCACGACCGACCGCACCTCGGTCAAATCGCTCTCTGACACGTGACTGGCCAACTCGGTGTAGATCGGCCCCATGTCGGGCCTGTGCTCCCGCAGGAGCACCGCGATGTCGTGCTCATCGTCCTCGACCCGCGAAAACTTTCCCTGCCGATAGAGCGAAGGCAATGCGAACAGCTTCAAAAGTAGCAGCCCTTCGACCGTCGCACAGACGATCTCCCGTTCTACGAATCGCTCCCGTCGGGCATGCTGGCTGCGGACAATCTCAAAGAGCGTGTGACCGCCCAAGGAATCGCCCGAGCGATCACTCAGCAAAAAAGCGATCTGCAGGCGGCCGAATTTCGCACGGGCAAACGACGCATTCCGATCGATGACTCGGATCTCAGGAACACGGTCAAACGCCTCAGCCGGCACGATCAGGGCGATGTCCTGAGTGTTGCGACCGGGGGCATGCACCCGCATCGCGATGCCGCCGACGAGCACGTAGTCAACGCCCCGCTCGTCGAGCAGCTTTGTATTCACCGCCAGCCGGTAGAGCGTGCCCCGCGCGGCAGCGCCCACATATATGAACTTCAGACACATGCGCCACGTAGACCCGAGACCCGAAGTCCTTGACAAAAGTATGCACGTACGTACACTTATTGTTCGGCGGGATGCTGCGACATAAACAAGCTTCCAGAAATGAAGGACTGTCGGGGATAAAAAGGAATGGCTTACGGGCTTGATCGCGAACAATGGCTTTCGGCACTTGAAAGAGTCGCCGGATCGCTCGGCCCAGATGGCCCAGCAGTTCGTCTCTGCCTGATCGGCTCGGTGGCATGCGTGTTTGGCGGAATGGTCGCCAGGACATCCCGCGACCTTGACGTCTGGAAGCCGGCAAGCGATTACGACCTTGTGGAGTTGAAGCGGGCCGTCGAGGCGGCTGGGTTGTCGTTCGACCCGAAGTCGACTCTCGATCCTGAAAAGCCTTATGTTCAGCTGGTGGAACCAGGGCCAACGCAGGTTGGCGTCTTCGCGCCAGTGCTGGTGGAACGCTTTGGGAGATTGGAGATCTACCGGCCACCGATCGAACACCTGATCGCCTCAAAGCTCGTCCGAGGAGACGCCCGTGATGTGGAGGATGTGCTTTTTCTCGCAGGAAAACATCGGCCCGACCCGGCAGCCGTGCGAGCCGTGGCGCAAGCCTTCGTGAACCCGGGCAGAAGGCAGGCCCTGGAAAATATGGTGTACCTGCGGATTGCTGATGCAGACGGCGAACAGTCGCCGATACAAGAGGGATCGCAATGACTCCACGCGAAGAAGAACTTATCGCCCGGGAGATGCTGGAGCGACCAGAACTACTCGGCATCCGCCTGAAGGAAAAACGCTGGGCCGACGTGGCAGCCCTGGTTCGGTACGTCCGGCACGACGTGCCCGCCGATCTGGCGATGACGGATCCGGCTCTTTTTAAAACGCTTCGAGATCAGATCACGCTTTTTCACCTGCGAGGAGGCGGGGCACTCAACCTCGCGACACTGGAACGCTTGGCAGCAGACGCCAACGCGCTGGGCGGCCATGAAACCGCATCGGCCACATACGGCGGATGACCTACGCGGGCCGGGGCGCGATGCGGCCCCCGGTGGAGATTATCCCCGGGCCGCTCATCAGCCGTGTATTTAACCCCAGCCGGTAGAGCGTGCCCCACGCAGCCGCATCGACATCCGCACGCATCCCGCGGCTTCGCCTCGCCTCGAACGCGTCGCGGAAGTGCTCCGTGACTATCCCTGTGCAACTGTCCCGCGTGGGAACCACACACCGGCGGCAGACGTTGGTCGCGATGAACCGCGCGTCGCCAATCGAAAACTCCCGCGGCTCGGGCGGTGGCAGATCGGCATAGGGATCGACCGTGAGATCGGGCGGCAGATCGCGCAGCGACGGCTGCAACTCCGGCCGCGCGGGGCTCGCCAGCGTGTCTTCCCAGAAGGCGTCGCAGCCACCGATTTCGAGGTTCACCCGAAACCGCCGCCGCGATTCCGCCAGATCGAAGCCAAACCAGCGGGCTACTTCAGCAAGCGTCGCCGTCGACACGAGCGTTGGCCCCGGGGCATCCCGGTCGTCGGGAAACCCACCGTCGGCCCTTTCCTGCAACAGCACGCCGAGGCCAAAGACTTCCGAGAGCCACTCGCACGGCCCACCCTGCCCCGGCACCAGATGAAACGAGTCGCGCACGATCGGACCACCGGAACGCTCGCCACCCGAATGCCCAGCCAGGCCCCGCAGCCGGTCGAGATCGGCCGCGGGGAGTGCCTTAGCCTTGAGTGCCGCCGGATCGACCCAGAGCGTGACCAGCCGCTCGTCGAGCTCAAACTCCGCCCGGATCGCGTGAAAAACGGGCGACCGCTTGGCGTTGAGCACGCGGCCGTCCATGTCGACCAGCCGCCACCGGCGGTCGTTTTCAAGGGCGGCTGACTCCAGCACGCCGCATTCGACGAGTTCGAGCCCGTCGAGGCTTTTGACAGGGTAGATCGTGATCCGATCGAGCGTGGGCATGGCCGAGATCGTACCAGCAGCGCTATCTGTTCATAAAAGCCCTGAGCGTCAGCGACGGGATCGCCAATAGCCATGGCAACCGGGAACCGCCGCAGACCCGGTGTCCCCCGGCTTCCGCCGGGGGCTTGGATGGAACACGGAGGGCGGTTTACATCTTGAAATTAAACGTCTGCCAGAGGAGCCGCAGGAGCCACTGGCCCACCGTGCGGCTGCCCACCTTGATTCTCGCCGTGCCCCGCATGCCAGGGGTCAAGAGGCCATCAGGATCGTCGAGCGACGTCATCGCCTCGTAGCTCGTCGAGATCGGCGATTCCCGGCCCGAGTCGTCGGTCTTGGTTGGCACCTGGCCGCCCGCCTTCACACTAAGCCGCTCGGAGCCGGTCTCGATGTGAGTCTCCGCCAGTTCGTCCACCTTGCCAGTGAACGTGCGCCAGGGGAAGGCGTCGAGCTTCAGATCGACCGGCTGGCCGCGGACGATGAACTCCACCTCCGACTGGTCCACCACCATCACCCCCTCGAGCTTCTCCGCCTCGCCAACCATGCAGAGCACCGTGCCCTCTGTGAAGGTCGACCCAAGATTCTTCTTGCTGAGCGCACTGCCCGACCAGCCTGGCAGTTTGCCCGCGGCCATTGCCTCCTTCGAGGGCGGCACATTCGTCGACGGCAGCACGACGCCATCCCGGGGCGCCACGAGCACGAGCTCCTCACGATCTTTTTGCTTCTTCGCCAGCTGCTCCTCGACGCTCTTGAGCGACTCCTCCACCGTGCCGATCTCCAGGCCCGCCGCCGGATCGGTGAACCGCTCCCGCTGCAGGCTGTTGAGCCGGGCCCGCGACTGCGAGGCCTTCCCCTCCAGATCCGCGATCGCGAGGTCGAGATCGATGCTCGACATCCGGGCCAGTTCCTGCCCCTTCTTCACGAGGTCACCGGCCTTCACCGCCAGGCTCTCCAGCCGCCCAGCCACCGTCACGTAGACCATCTCCTCGCCCCGCGGCCGCAGTTCGGCGGCGCACCACACCCGCTGCGGCAGCGGAATCAGGGCGATCGCAGCCAGCACCGTCGCCGCCACGATGCCAGTCACCGTGATGTTGAGAGTCTTCACTTCGTCACGCCTCCCGGGAACATTGAGAAACTTGATCATCCCCTGCATCGGCCTGATCACCAATCCCCAGAGGGCACCGGCGGCCAGGATCTGCCCCAGCACCTGGAGCCGGTAGGGCTTGAACACGCTCCAGGTGAAGATGAAAATTGAGGCCGTCACCATCCACATGTAGAGGCTCGACGCCACTGCATAGAGGGCGAAGAGCCCACGCTTTCGCTGCGGCAGGAAGGGATCCTCCGGCTGCTTGATCCCCAGGCACCACTGGGTGGCGGCCCGGCCCAGGATCGAGGTGGCCTTCTGCCGCAGGTTGGGGATCTCGAGGATGTCGGAGAGGATGTAGTAGCCGTCATACCGCATCAGCGGATTGGCGTTGAACAGGATCGTCGACACGCTCGACACGAACATCACGTCGAGACAGAGCTGGTTGAAAACGCCGGCGTGCGAGTTCCACCAGAGATAGGTGGCGATCGAGGCCATGATCACCTCGACATACATCCCCGCCGCCCCGATCGCCGCCCGCTTCCACTTGCTCGGCAGCATCCAGCTGTCTGTCACGTCGCAGTACAGGCACGGCGTGAAGACGAGCAGCATCATCCCCATCTCATGGCACTCGCCGCCGTAGTGCTTGCAGGAGAGGCCGTGGCCAAATTCATGGATGATCTTGGTGATCCCCAGCGCGACGGCGAGGTAGAGCCAGTTGCCCGAGGCGAAGAACTGGTGGAAGTCGGGGAGCTTTGAGCGAAAAACGTCGAAGTTCACGAGCACGAGAAGCAGTGCCGACGACACAAAAGTCATCATCACCGCGATCGCCGGCGGCGAGAAGAGCCAGCCAAACCACGGATCGAGCTTCTCGAGCATCCAGTCGGGATCGATGCCCCGAAACCGCATCGACATGATGTTCGACAGCCACGCCATCCACTGTTTCCAGATTCGCTGCTTCCGCCGCTCGTAGAGCTGCGGCCCCTGCCCCGGCCGGTCGCCCATCACGAGGCCGCTGCGATGGAGCGTGGCCACGAATCGGGCCAGCTCGTCGAGCGTGATCCGCCGCGGTGGAAAGCGGGCCTCGAACTGTTCCTTAAGCTTTTCGAGGCTGACCTCGCCATTGAGCATGTCGAGCAGCGCGTATTCCTCCGGTCGGAAGCGGAAGTAGGAGAGCGAGATCGGGTCTTTCACCACCCACCAGGCCTGCCCCTGATGCACCTGCCGGTTGGTGACGAGGTCGCCACGGCGGCGCAGCCCGACCGGCCGCGTGGTGCTCGAACGAAAGGCGTCGGCGGTGGCCATAAACGCGCCGCTCTACTTGCGGACCGCAGGCAACGGCGGTTCCTTGGAGTGGATCACGAGCGTGGCGGTCTGGCCGGCTCGCAGGAGCCATTGCTGCGTGCCCTCGATCTGCCGGTTTTCCACCTCGGCAAACACCCGGTAGTCGCCTCCGCTCTCCACGATCGGGCTCGTGAACACGATCCGCCCCTTGAACTGCTCCCGGCGGTTGTCGGCCAGCACCACCTCCGCCGTCACCGGCCGGTCGCGGACCTGCTCCGGATTCCAACGGCTCGAATCGACGTAGGCCTCCACCCGCAGCTTGTCGGCGCGGACCACGCGGGCCAGCGGGTCGCCCGGCTGCATCCATTCCCCCTCGTGCGGAAACAGTTGCACCACCACGCCGTCGAGAGGCGACTTGATGAGACGACGTTCGATCGCATTCTCAGCCGCGTCGACCTCGACCCCCTTGGAGATCGCCGCCATTGTCGAGACCTTCTTCTCCAGCTGCGCCTGTTCGATCTGCAATTCACTCTTCTGCTCGTTGAGCTGCAGCCGGTTGAGCTCGACGCGGGTCACGCTCCCGGGGACCTTCCGATCCGACTCGGCCGCCTTTTCATACTCGATCTGGGCGACCTTCTCGGCGGCCACGGCATAGCGAACGTCCACGTCGCTCTCCGCCTTGGCGACCGTCTGATCGTGCTCAGCCTTCGCCTTGCGGCGCTCCATCTGCGGCTGGTTGTCGTCGATCTTGGCGATCACGTCGCCCCGCTTCACGACATCGCCCTCGCGGGCCAGCAGTTCCTCGAGCACGCCCCCCTCGCGGGCCGGCACCTTCGCCTCCTCCATGAGCGAGACAAGGCACCGCTCCAACACCGGCTCGGCGTCGGCGGCACGAGCCGTGGCCACAGGCAGGAGCGTCAGGGCGACAGCCACCATACAAGCCCTCAGCGTAAGCGACGGGATCTGCCCCGTGTGGGATTGACTCATCCCCCGGCTTCCGCCGGGGGCTTTTATGGGAGGGGCTTTTATGGGAGGCGAGCCGGTATCCGATGCCACCCGGTGTCCCCCGGCTTCCGCCGGGGGCTTTTTCTCGACCGGTGCGTTCCCTCCCCCAAGAAGCCCCGGGCGGAAGCCCGGGGACACCGTGAGCATGCCGCGATCCCGGCCGCCATCACGAGCGACCAGATCCACACCAACCAAGCGATCACTTGCCATGAAGGCTCCCTACCAGAGTCGGAACAGGATCTGCGACTGGATAAATGCGAGTACGTCGTGAAACCAGACATAACCCAGCGGACGCTTGCCGCAGGCGATCCGGGCGGTGACCGTGGCACCGGCCCCCAGCTCCTCCTTCTCGTGCCGCTCCGGGTCGATCGTCACCCGCACCAGCACGGTGTTGCCTGCCTCGCCACGCACCTCAGCCTGTTCGTGGATCTCCTTCACCAGCCCATAGTGCCGGGTGCCGGGATCGGTGGCCAGGATGTAATCGACCGTCAGATCCCGGCCAGCCTGCTTGGCGACGAGGGCGGCCCGGTTGATGTGGCCCAGCCGGTCGTCAGGCATGTGCACCTCCAGCTCCCAGGGGCCGGTCTTGTCGGCGATGCTCATCAGCGACTGGCCCTTCTCCACAGGGCGGAGTGTGAGCCGGTCGCGCACCTGCCAGGTGACGATCACGCCGTCGATCGGACTGCGGACCTCGAGGTCGTGCTTCTTCGTGTCGTAGAGCTTCCGCTGCTGCTCGAGGCTCTCGATCTCCCGCTGCAGCTGGGCCGCCCGGCCGGAGAGCCGGGTCTTCTCGTCGGCCGAGATCTTCTTGTCTTCGAGGAGAGCCCGCCGCGTGGCCACGAGCTGCTCCTCGCTCGACGCCTTGCGGCCGAGCACGTCGGTGAGCGCCACTTCCAGGTCGGTGTTGCGGAGCGTGGCCAGCAGCTGCCCCTGCTTCACGCCGGCACCATGCTCGAGGCCAGGCTCCAGCTTCTCGACGACGCCGTCGATTCCCGCAAACACGTCGCGACGGTGAACCGGCTCGAGCGTGCCCTTCCCCTCCAGCCGCAATTCGGCCGGGATGAAGATAAGCGCCAGGAGCGCTGCCGCCGCCGACAGGGCGGCCAGCACCGTCCGCGGCAGATTGCGAGCCGTCGTCAGCACCCGCGATTTTCCCATCAGGTCGATCAGCCCGTAGAACGGGAGGCTGGTGTGGGTGAGGGCATTCGCGATCGCCACCTTGCCATGCTCGGCAACGAGATCGACGCGGGCCCGCTTGCCGGCATCGAAGCTGCTCGACGAGAACCACTCGGCCACGATCGCCCCGATCGGCTCGGGGGCCGTTCCGATCGGCGCCTCCGCCCGCGCCACCGCCACCGGCGTGGGCCGCGGCTTCTCCAGCGGAATGACCGCGATCGCCGTGGCATGGGATTCGTCGATGTAGTGCTCAAGCTCCTCCTCGATCTGGGGCGGGAGTTCCTTGGACGGGTCGGGGTGCCAGAGCGGATCGCCCGCCACGGCCACGACGCGAACAAACGCCTCGATGGCCTGCACGGCCGAGGCCCGCCGCTCCACCGACTCCTGGCCGCTCACAGCCTCCAGCCGCAGCTTCCGCCGCCGCCGCACGAGCACGCTCACCCGGTCGCAGCCGATGATCCGCCGCGCCTCGTTGGCAAGCACGAAGGCCGTGGCCACGGGGTCGAGCGATTCGTGCACGGCCCGACTGAACCGCTCCACCTGCGTGAGCGCGGTCTGCTGGGTGTCGAGCGTCTTGAGCTGCCGCCGGTCGAGATAGTCGCCGGCCACAGCCGACACCTGCTCGAGGAATGTCAGATAGCCCCGCTCGACGTCGGGCAGATTCTGCTGGTGAAACACCTCGATCAGGCCGGCGCGAACGCCACCCCGGTCGATCGGCGCCGCGATCACGAGGAGCGCGGAATCGTTGGCCGCGACCGTGCCACCGACGGCCCCACCCGCACCGAGCTCCGAATGCGGAGGCACGAGCAGGCCCGTGGGGCTCTGCACGAGCGCCTGCACGAGGGCCCCGTGGGCGGCCTGAGTCTCAGGAGTGGCCGCGATGCCGGTGTGTTCCACACCGGCGTGGCAGATTGGCTCAACCCGGCCATTTTCGCCCACGAGCCAGACGAGCCCGGCCACCGCCTCCATCGCCACGAGCACCCGCTCGAGCATTCCGCGGAAAAACTCGGCCTCGGCCGCGTCGGTTCGCGCAAGCTGCTCGATCTCAGCGACGAGCGCCCGGATCTGGCTGCGTGCCCGTTCGATTTCGACCGTCTCGTCGATGCTCATCGGAATTCAGTTCGGCCCCATTCGCGTTTGTGCGTCATCGTGCGTCGGCCCTGATCGGGAGGCGTGCCTGGCACGCCCCCCTGATCATAGCCGACTCATAGCTGACCCGACTCTCGCCATTCATGCCCTGGAAGTCGGCTGGTGCACGATCCGCCGCTGCACGTCGGTCTCGAGCATGCCGAAGGCCTGCTCGTGCCTAGCCACCGCCATCGCCAGCGCCGCCGCCAGACGCTTCGCTGTGAAGAAGTTGACGATGATCCGCTGCGTGAGTTGGATGGTGTCGGGCGTTGTGCCGGCCACCTGCTTGTTGAGGCCAAAGTCGACGATCAACTCCTCGGGCGTGCCGGTGACACGGCAGAAGTTGGCGTAGGCGGCGGCAATGTGCGACTCATCGACCGGCACGGGCATCGGCTCGGCGGAACGGGACTCTTCGGCCATGGGAGGCTCCTGAAAAAAAGATCGAGGAAGTGCCAACGAACATTCCTGCGGCTGGCGCCGCGGAACACGTCGGGTCGCACAGTCTACAGCCCTACCACCGTGGGGGCCATTGTTCCAACGCTGACACGGTTATTTTTTCGGAGGACACTAGCCTCAAACACCGAAAAACCCGGAGAGACAACGCAGGCGTCAGGGTCTCGGAGGCGACGGCTGTTCGGCATCGTGCCAGCCGTGCCGGGCGAGCCAGGCTTCCGAGACAAACCGCCTCGCGAGTGCTCGGAAGGCCCGCAGGGCGTCGCGATGCCAGAACGTGTCACCCGGATCGCCGCCGCTCTCCAGTCCGCCAAACCGGAGCCGGCAGGGCCAGCCGCGGGAGTCCGCCACCGTGTCGAAGCGTTCGGCGATCCGCAGAATCCAAGCGGCGCCGAGCGTCTCCCGCAAGGCCAGAAAAGACGGATCGATGATTGCCGCAACCGCGTGGCCCGACGTGGGCCTCTGATCCCCCCGGCGGGCTCCTCGGCCCCGGCTCGTGCAGGCCTGCACCGCTGCCAACAGTGTGCCGACCAGCAGCAGCCCCGCGGCCGCGGCGTCGGCGCCGACGGCCGTCGCCCCATCCATGGCCCCATCCATCGCCATGCCGGGCAGAAAGCCACGCAGCAGGAGCAGCTGCGCAGCGGCGATGCAGCTGACTGCGGCCGCCCGCCGCGTGCCGGCAAAATTCATCCAGCCGACGAGCACGAGCAGCGGCATGAAACACCGCCCGAGCAGGTGCAGGTCGGGCAGACTGCCCGGCCGCATCAGCAGCGCGGTGGCCGCCGGCATCGCCAGCACGACAGCCAGAGTGGCCACGATCAGCTGCCACACGCCGTGTTGCGGCCGCTTGGCACCCAACAGCGACATCGCCGGGCAGAGCGACAGCGACACCACAGCCAGACGGGCCGCCGCCCCCGTGGCCGGGTCGGCGAGGCCCCCGGCTGCCCGCGCCCCCATCTCGACAGCCAAGCTAAGGCAGGCCGCCACCGACCAGAAGGCGGCCGGCACGGCCGTGGAGCCACGAACCAGAAAGACGCCCCACGCCGACACCGCCGCGGCGAGGCCGGCGGCGACGCAGGCCGCGGTGTGGATGAGTGTGGCTGGCAGCATGGGCATGATGCCAAGCGTAGCAGGCGGTTGCATGACGATCGTGACGGTCGCGCGGGGGGCGGAAGAATCCCGCAACGGCAGCGTGGCCCGATGCCGAAGACACACGGTGAGGGTTTCGCCTTGGCCGGCCGGACCTCCCGCTGGACACCCATCATGAATTTCCCGCTCTCGGCACGGGTGCGCACGACCCTGTGCCTGCCGGTCCTGTTCTTTGCGGCCGCCGCTGCGGTCATGCCCCCCGCTGCCAGCGGCATCGAGATGTTCACCTACTTCGGCGACGGCAGCCGCATCGGCCTGCCCAACCTCGAAGTGCCGGTGGAGGCCTATCCGGGCATTCCCCTGCGGAGCGATCGGCTCAGGGCGCGACGAAGGGCGATGCAGGCCGGTCCCGGATCCGCCGTGCGGCTGGGCCCCACGGGCGTGCCGACCAAGCCCGGTGGCATCATCATCCGCGCCATGCCGCAGCAGCCGATGGTCGCGCCGGTGCCGCTGCCTGCGGAGGCACCGTAGCGCCGCCACAGCCGGCTAGTTGCCGGACGTTTTCTTGAGCGTGGCCAGCAGGTCGACGGCATCTGCTCGCGTGGCGAACATCGCCTCGTTCGTGAGCACTTCCTCGAGGATCTTCCGGGCACGGTCCTTCTCGCCACGGTCGGCAAGCAACTTGGCCACATAGTAGGCGCCGTCGGTCGTGAGCTGATTGTTCTGTGAAATCTGCGAGAGAATCTTCTCGGCATCCTCGCGGCGGCCCAGCTTGTAGTAGACCCATGCCAGCGTGGTGAGGGCGTTGGCCTGATGGGGCGATCCATCGCGGTGCATCGCGACGTTGGCCTCGGCCATTTCCAGGGCCCGCTGCCGCGACTCCTTGTCGTCGGTCTCCACAAGCACCACTGCCAGCGAATTGCTCGCCGGGAAGTTGCCAGGCGACTGCACGTGCGCCTCGTTGAAATACTTCTCGGCCGTCGTGTAGTCGCGGGCAACACGGGCGATCGCCCCGCGGACGACCTTCGCCTCCAGACTCTTGGGGTCGAGCTTGAGGGCCTTATCGGCGTTGACAGTGGCCGCCGGGAGATCGTTCTGCCCCACATACCACTGCGCCGTGGCGAGCAGCACGGCAGGATCCTGCGGCGCCGACTTGACGGCCTGCTCGATCAGCTTCTTGGCCGTGTCGCGTTGCTTGGCGTCGTCGTAGAGCCGGGCCATCGCCAGTTCTGGATGGACAGCTTTTTCATCGAGCTTTTTCGCCTCTTTAAACTCGGCCAACGCCTCCTGCTCCTTACCAAGCTGAAACAGCACGATCCCCAGCCGCTGGCGGGCACTGGCGTTGTCGGGATCGAGTTCGAGCCAGCCGGAGAGGTGCTTCTGCGCCGCGTCCCACTGCTTCCGCGACTCGGCCACGGCGCCGCTGCCGGCATGGCAGCGAATCTCGCAGTCACGCTTCCGCTTGGCATTCTCGGTGAACGCGGTGGTGAGTTCCGTCGCCTTCAAAAACAGCACGTCCGCGTCGGTTTCCAACCCTGCCCGCGCCGGCTGCAACTGGTTCACGCCCAGCCAGAGCACCGACATCATCACGCCAGGCGGCGGAAGCTTGGGATTGTTCGACCGTGCCCGCTCCAGAAGTGCCCGGCAGCCGACGATGTCGCGGTCGCGGAAGCGGCCGATGGCGTTATTGATGTCGCCATACTGCGCGTCGTCAGAGACAGCCTTGCCGACGAGCGTCTGGGCCGTGATCTGCCCGTGGGCAAGGCTCGCCCCCACGAACGCAGGCAGCAAGACGACTGTCAGAGCAACAAGACGGAACGCAAGACGGGACGCAGAAAACGGTGCGGATCGCCTGACCATGGGGAAAATCTCCAACGGAGGGTCCCGCCCCAAAGATCGCGTTCAGGAGATCGCGTCCATACGAGATTCGGGCGGAGTCTGCTACTGTATCGGATGAGGCCGAGTTGTACCACGTTGCGTGTGGTGCGGACGGGAGAAAATCGATGCTGGGTGCTGTCTTCGAACGCGAGGTGCAGGCGGTGCCGCGGGCGCGTGGGCTGTTCGTGGCCCGGGCCGTTTATTGCGGCGCGCTGCTGGGCATCGTCGCCACCTGCTGGCTGGTGGTCACCGGAACGCAGGCGGTCACCACGGCCGGCGACACCGCCCGATTCGGAGCCACGCTGCTGCGGATCCTGGCGCCGCTGCAGCTCTCCCTGGCCATGCTCGCCGCCGCGATGACCAGCACCGTGGCCGTGACCTCGGAAAAGGATCGCCGCACGCTCGAGCTCCTGCTGATCAGCCGGCTCAGTGACGGACAACTCGTGCTGGGCAAGCTGGCAGGCAGCCTCCTCCGCGTGATGCTGCTCCTTCTGGCCGCGGTGCCGGTCTTCGTCATCGCGTCACTGTTCGGCGGTGTCACCATGCCGCAACTGGTCCGCCTCTTTGTGGTGACCGTGGCGGCGGCGCTGGCCGCGGCGAGCGTGGCCACCTGCATCGCCTTCTGGAAAGACACCACGTTTCAGGCGTTGGCCATCACCACCTTTGCACTCGTGGCGTGGGTGGCGATCGGCGAGGTGGTCGCCGGCCGGTTCGGGGCGGCCGTCGGCGCGCAGGTGTCGCCGGCCCGGGCGGTATTTGCAGCGATCACTCCCACCGGCGGCGACACGCTGCTGCCGTTCCTCGCCGTCGCGGCGGCGTTGATCGTGGCGGCCAACGTCGTGGCGGTGAACCGGGTGCGGGCCTGGAACACGACCCAGGAGATGCGGCGGCAGCCTGAGGCAGCGGGCGGTGCCGCCCGTGCGGCCTCGGCGAAGCGGCCGTCGCGGGTGGTCTGGGACAACCCGGTGCTCTGGCGGGAAATCTGCACCCGGGCGCACGGCAAGGCGCTGCTGCTGGTGCGTCTTGCCTGGCTTCTGCTCTTCGCGGCCGCGGTCGCGGGCATCGTGGCCGAGGCTCGGCGGCCGCGGCCCGACGGGCTCGCCGTGGCGGTGGCCGTGGTGCCGATGGCGCTGGCCAGCCTGCTGGCGGTGGCCGCGATGGCCGTCACGAGCATCACCACCGAACGCGACCGGGGGGCGCTCGACGTGCTGCTCGTCACCGACCTGGAGCCTTCCGAGTTCGTCTGGGGGAAGCTGTTTGGCGTGTTGACGGCGGCCCGCGAGATCGTGCTCCTGCCGCTCGTGCTCTGCGGAGCGCTGGCGGCGACACGGATCACGACCATCGAAAACGCCATCTACATGGCGCTCGGGCTCGCCGTGCTGTTGTTCTTCGCAGCCGTGCTCGGTCTGCACGCTGGCCTCTCCCATGCGTCGTCGCGGCGGGCGATCGCCGTGGCGCTGGGCACCGTGGCGTTTCTGTTCGTGGGGGTGTCCACGGCGATGCGCATCATGGTCGCATTTGGGTCGAGCTTTGAACTGCAGCTGGCGCCGTTCCTGGCGGTCATCGTCGGCGGTGCGATCGGCCTCTATGCCGCGCTGTCGGCACGCAATCCCTCGCCGGCGATCGGCTGGGCCTCGGCGCTCTTGCCGGCGCTCACGTTTGTGGCGATCACGGCCTTCCTCCAGGGCAACGCCTTGCAGGTGTTTCTGGTGGCGGCGGCCGCCTACGGATTTGCGACACTGGCGATGCTCGTGCCGGCGATCGGTGCCTTCGACCTGCTGACCGGCCGAACCACGACTGGCGAGTGAGGCTGACGTAGAACACCGGCGATAAACGTTTGCGGGGGCTACTGCCGCAAAACGTCCGCCGGCGCCTCCGCCACGGCGGTCTGCGGACGGCCTTCCGCCGCCTCATGCTCCAGTTTCTCGAGCCGCTTGGCGATATCCTCCGACTGGAGACCACGGGCCACGGCATGGCGGTAGCTCTCGATCGCATCGGTGGGGCGGTCGAGCGCCTCCTGAGCCATGCCCTCGAGCACCAGCACCTGCGGGGGCGTCTGGTTCGGTGCATAGGTTTCGCCGAGGATGGCCAGCGTCGCGAGCGCCCGCTGCGGACGGCCGAGCCGCCGGTAGACCTCCGCGGTGTCGAGGATGATGTCGCGGTCGTCGGGCGCGATCGCCATGGCGCGGTGGAAGTCGGCCAACGCTTCCTCGGACCTGCCGCGGGCGAGTGCCACCTGGCCGTGAAGACGCCAGGCCTTGTCGGAGCGGGGAGCCGCCCGCACCGCCTCACGAGACAACCGGTCGGCGTCGTCAAGCAGGCCCAGTTCCATGTACATCCGGCCGCCATCGATGCAGAGGCTGGTGTCGCCAGGCGAGAGCCGCAACGCCTCAGCGATCTGGGTCACCGCCGCCATCCGTTCGCCCCGTTGCCAGAGCACGTCGGCGTAGTGCCGTCGCGCGTCGACATCGGTGGGGCAGTTCTTCACGGCCTGCTCCAGGAGCCCTTCGGCCCGCAGAAGGTCCTTGCGGTCTGCAGCGGACAGGCCTTCGTTGCAGAGGCGGCGGGCGTCGGCGACCTCCTGCGGCACGGG
>JAPLNQ010000134.1:0-957 GCA_026401075.1 Planctomycetia bacterium | reverse complement strand
TCAGCCGGCAGCCCGATCCCGCCACGAGAGCGGCAGCGATTCCGCATGCAGCGGTGATGAAAACTCTGGCCATGGAGCCGGCAGCCTGGGCTGCCCGACATGCGGTGCGGAGGGGGCAGGAAGGGAGGTGGAACCATAGGTTTTCGGTGCGGCAGACACAACGCTTTCCGTGGTGGTGCTCGCCATGGCCCACCCACCACGAAAAGCCCGGCTCCCGCGGATTGCCCCGTCCTCCTTAGTCCCCATGCCGCAGCGGAGGGCGACCGGACTTGCCGTCTGCAGGCGGTGGCCGTAAAGGTGCTGCTGTGAATGCTCTCCCGGCCGGTTTTCCCATGAACAACACCCCTCTTCCCAATCCGATCGGCCGCTGGATGGCGGGGCTGGCGGCACTGCTCGTGGTGCTGGTTGTCTGGGGGGGATTCGAAATCCGCGACGAAGTGGTGGAATCGCCCTCCCCGCGCTCGGTGCGTCTCACGGCCGCGCCGCCGGAACTCGGAAACGCCATTGAGTATGTGGAGGGATATGACGCCGGACGGCGGCGGGCCACCGCGGAAAACAGGCCGATGCTCGTGGTCTTCCGGGCAGCCTGGTGCCACTGGTGCGCGGAGTTTGCCCAGAGCGCGCTGATCGACCGGAGGCTCGTGGGGCTCTCCCGGCAGTTCGTCTGTGTCATGGTCGATGCCGATCGGCACGCCATCGACTGCCGAAGGTTTGGCGTCAAGGAGTTTCCGACGGTGGTCGTGGCGACCTCCGAGGGGAACGAGTGCCGTCGCTGGACGGGCTGCCCGTCAGCCGACGAACTCGTGTCGGCGATGGCCGACACGCTGCCGGCAGCACGCATGGCCGTGGCCGAGGGGAACGATTCGGCCACCACACGTTGATCATGGTGATCGTGTAGAGTGTGGATTTCATGCGCTTCGCTATCAGTTAGGTGGAACACCGTGCACGCTCCCACGC
>JAPLNQ010000277.1 GCA_026401075.1 Planctomycetia bacterium | reverse complement strand
TACCGCTTCTCCACGCCCAGGTAATCCTGCGCGGCGATGCCTTCGGGTGCGTCGTGGGCATACTCATAGCCCTGGCCGTGGCCGAGCTGCTTGGCACCGGCATAGTGCTTGTCCTGGAGATGCCGCGGCACCGGGATCACCGCCTGCTCGCGCACATCGCGGCGGGCGGCGCCGATGGCGGTCGTGCAGGCATTGCTCTTGGGGGCGAGTGCCAGGTAGGTGACCGCCTGCGAGAGCGAGAGCTGACATTCAGGAAGCCCGACGAACTCCGTTGCCTGCATCGCCGCCACCGCGATCATCAGGGCCCGCGGATCGGCGTTGCCGATGTCCTCGCTGGCCAGGATCACGAGCCGCCGCGTGAGAAACCGTACGTCCTCGCCCCCCTCCAGCATCCGCGCGAGCCAGTAGAGGCCCGCATCGGCATCACTGCCGCGGATGCTCTTGATCAGAGCGCTCGCGCAGTCGTAGTGCGTGTCGCCCGAGTCGTAGGTGATCGCCTTCCGCTGCACGCTCTCGCGGGCCAACGCTCCCGTGAAGACAAGCGGCCGCTCGGGGCTTGAGAGCACGCCGATCTCGAGGGCGCCGAGCGCCCGGCGAGCGTCGCCGTCGGACGTCTCCACGAGCAGGGAGACCGCCTCCGGCGTGAGTTCGATTCGCTCGTTACCCAGCCCTTGCTCGCGGTCGGCGACCGCCCGCATGAGGATGTCGGCAATGTCGTCCCGCGACAGGGCTTCCAGTTCAAAGATGCGGCTGCGGCTGACCAAGGCGCTTGTCAGCGCAAAGAAGGGATTCTGCGTGGTGGCGCCGATCAGCGCGATCACGCCGGTCTCCACATCGGGCAGGAGCACGTCCTGCTGGGACTTCGAGTAGCGGTGGATCTCGTCGACGAAGAGACAGGTCTTCTGGCCGTCGTCTTCGAGCCGTCGGCGGGCCGCTTCGAGCACATCACGAACATCCTTCACGCCGGAGGCGGTGGCGGAGAGTTCGACAAATCGCCGCTTCGTCTCGTGGGCGATGATCTCGGCGAGCGTTGTCTTGCCGACACCGGGCGGACCGTAGACGATTACGGAGCCCAGCCGGTCAGCCTCGATGAGCCGCCGCAGCAGCGTGCCCGGCCCCACCACCTTCGCCTGCCCGACATAGTCGGCCAGCCGCCGGGGCCGCATCCGGGCGGCCAGCGGCGCGGCCCGGGCGACATTCGCGGCCCGCGAGGCGGAAAAGAGATCGGCCATGGAGGAGCTCGGCCCGCTGGCGTCGGAGACGGTGGATCACACGCTCCGATTCTCGCCGTCGCGACGGTTTCGGGAAGCCCGCGCGTCTGGCGACACGGCTTTCCCCCATCAGCGGCGGACCAGAGGCACGAACAGCAGGACGGGCCGCACGGTCCTGGTCATCCGCCACGACACCGTCACCGGAGCGGCAAGGGCCTCGTTCGCGGCGTCGAAGATCCCCGTGCCCGCGGCCTTCAATCGCAGCGTGTAGTTACCCGCCAGATGCGTGCTGCGGATGGTCGTGATCGTATACGTGATCTGATCAGTGGTCGTGATCCGCGCCCCTGCCAGCGACGCGACGGTGCGGCCACGCAGGAGCACGAAGTCGTCGAGCGTCACGCCGCGCACCGCCCGGTTGAAGGTGACCGTGAGCGTTGTGACCGGCCGGGCCGTGGTCGCCGCGACCACGCGGAAGGTGGCCGTCAGGCGAGGCGACGGCGCGGGTGCCGGCGGAAGCACCGACGGCAAACCGACAGACGCCACCGGTGATACAACGCCTGGCGCCAACGAATAATCGCCGCGGGCTGGATCGGCGAGCACCGGCCGCACGGTGTTGATGGAGTTGCCGGCGAGCACATCGGCAGCCAGTGTCGTCTGCTCGATCCCCAACGGATGGTCGGCCGGCCCGTTCCAGATCCAATTGCCGCGAATCTGGAGATTCGTGTCGGCCCGGGCTGGCGTGGGAATGTTGGAGCCGACGGACGGTGTCCGCGGCATCGCCACTGCGAACTGCTGCCACTGGCTCACGTAGCCGTCGGGGTTGTAGACCACGTTGTCGTAGATGAAGACGTCGCGGTTGGGGATCGGCTCGTCCCCCCCGACGACCGCGGTGCCCCAGCCACCCTGGGCGAGATAGGCTCGGCAGGCGGCCTGATTCCCGTCACAGGCACGTGATCCGAATCCCACCTCGATCACATGGCTGCGACTGCCCACGCGGTAGAGCGTGTTGCGGGCCATCAGGATGTTGGAGCCGCCGTTCACGCCAAATCCTGCACCCTGGGTATCGTGGACGACGTTGTCGATGAATGTGATGTCGTATGCCTCGTACTGTAGCCAGGGCGAGACCATGAATTCGAATCCGGTCCCCTGCCCCGCCGTGAAGCCTCCCGTGCCGGCATCGTAGAACTCATTGCCCGCCACGGTGAGCGACGCCGAGCCACCCTTCGCATACATCGCCCAGTCGCCAGACCGATGGATCCGGCTGCCCACGACATGCCCATACTGCACCGACACGAAATCGACGGCATTGTCCCAGGCGCCGGAGATGTCGCAGTGTTCCACGTAGATGTACTGGCTCTGGTTGACCTTCAGCGTCTCCTGCGGGACGGCATAGGACGCAATCTCCCCAAGGCCTCGGATCGTCGTGTCGCGGAGGAGCACATTGGAACAGCTGTCGAGATGGAGCACGTCGCCGCCGCCGGACGAGATGTCGAGACCGAGGATGTAGAGATGGCGGCAGTCGTAGACATTCATGTTCGGCAGCCGGGCCGTGCCAACGCCGTCGATCGCCTTGAGTATGACCGGTGCCGACTGCGTGCCGTGCCTGCTCTCCCAGTAGATCGGCACCGCTGATTCCGGATAGGTGCCGGATGTGAGGTTGATCTGAAAGCCGGTCGTAAGGTTGACGTTGATGGGCACCCGACGCCACGCCTCGGAGAGCGTGCGGACGGCCACGGCCCGCGATGCACCGCTGCTGCCGTCATTGCCGGCGGCGGGGTCGACCCAGATCTGGTTGAAGGCGGGCGCCCCGGCGGGCGGACTCATGTCAAACGACGGTAGCAGACTCTCCGCTGCAAATGCCAGCCTCGATTCCAAGGTCTCTGGCGACACTAATCTCCGGGTCAGCGACGCCAGTTTCCAACCAGGCAGTGCTCGTCTCATGGGAGGCCCTCCGTGGGCGGGCACCCCCAGACTCCGGGCTCAAGCCCACAGTCTAGAAATTCTCCCGCACCGTCCTTCGCGCCCCTGACGGAGTCATTCTACGCGTCACCCACCTGTCCAGACAAACTCGATCGCCGCATCGATCTCTGGCGAGAGGCTTTTGTGAACAGGGCAGGTATGAGCCGCCTGCTCGAGCAGGGCCCGCTGCGGGTGACCGGATGGCAGCGGGATCGTGAGCCGGGTCCGCAGACTGGCGATCCGCCGCGGCAGGTCTTTGCTCATCTCTTTCACGGTCTCGGCCTTCATGCCGACGAGATTGAGACCGTGCCGCTCCGCGGCTATCCCCATGATTGTCATCATGCAGGCGCCCAGCGCCGTGGCGACCAGATCGGTGGGCGAAAAGCTCTCCCCCTTGCCATGGTTATCGACCGGCGCGTCGGTGATGAGCGTGGTGCCACTGGGGCCGTGCGTGGCGCGGCACCGCAGCCCGCCTTCGTAGGTGCTGGTGAGACTGACCATGAAATAACTGCTCCTGAGGAAAGGGATTTCACTTCAGCTTACCGCGCGGTCCGGTCTGGCAGTTGCTGGCTGCGGATCACGATCGTGCGCCGGTACGGTGGCCGCCACCAAGCCGTGAAGGGAAACCGCGGGAAGTCGCCACCGTCTCCCGGCGTGATCTCCCGCTCGTCGACCACCATGAAGTCGGGCCGTAGGGCGGGAAACTGATCGCGGAACTTCGGGTCTGGGTAGTCATACGGCACGTCGGCGCGATAGGCATCGGCGGGAATACGAATCCGCGGGTCGTTGACATATCCAGTCCGTTCGATCTGCTCCCAGCCGTCGATCACCCACTTTGATGTGATCCGGTCCCGTGGCACCCCCTGCTGCTGCAAGAGGGCGATGGCTTCGAGCCTCGTCCGCGTGTCGGCGAATTCGTCGTGTAGGATCGCGATGCCGCGCAGCGCAAAAAAGCCGACCAACAGCCAGCCCGCCACCGAGCGGCGGTCGGCGCCGGCAGAGCGTGCGCCGGCAGAGCGTGCGGCGGCACCCGAGTGCGCGGCGGAAAGGGAGCGGGTGCAGTACAAGAGACCGCAGGTCAGCGCCGGCAGGAACGGCAGGTAGTAGCGTGGGTAGATGCCGTCGGTGGTCTGCGAGACAAGCAAGAGGGAAGCACCGTAGGGCACGAGGTAGGCCAGCGGCATGATGACCGCCAGCGGCAGTTGCCACGCAGCCGTGGGGAGGGACCGGGCACGGGCCAACGCGACCGTCGCCGCCACGGATAGCGAGACGATCATCCCCAGCACGCCGCAGCGGATCAGGCCCACGCCCCCATCATGCAGAGCATGCCCGGTCGGCTTCCAACTGCCAGCGATCAGGCCCAGCGGACCTTCGAACGATCGGCTCACGGTTGCCGCCAGCACTCCTGTCATCACGATCGCAGTCATCACCGCCGTGATACGACCCCACCGCGTTCGCAGGCCAGCAGACAGATGCTCCACGACCCAGGGCAGGCAGAAGAGCATGGCCGGCAGCACCTTGAGCGCACACTCTGTCACCACCGTCATCGCGTCACGGGCGATCGACGCGGCCCTGAACTGGGCGATGGCTTCGAGCGCAGGGAGTTTGGTGGGAATCGCATACGGCTGTTGACTGAACCATCGGGTGCCCACCACAAGCGCCACCATGCCGATCACCCCGCAGAGCAGCGAGGCCAATCGAAACACCCGGCGATCGAAACGGCTCAGGCCGCCGAACCGCCACAGGCAGAGCGCTGCCGCGCAGGCGATCGGAGCCAACCAGACCGGCTGCCGGATCGTGCCTCCGAGCACGCCACAGAGCGTGCCGATCGCCAGCCACGCCAACGCCCGCCACGGCGCGACGTGAGTGCTCCCTGCTGGAACCGCATCGGCGGCATCGGCCGCCCGCGTGAAGCCATAGAGGCAGGCCAGCAGAAAGAAAAATCCCGGAATATCGGTCATGAACGTCGGCGCCAGTGGCAGAAACAGCGTGCTCAGGCCCGTGAGGAGCGCCGCAAACAGGCTATCGGCGGGAGTGAGCCTGGCCCGCCGGGCTATGAGATACACAAGCGCCACCGCCCCAATCGCCAGTGGCCACACGCTCAGCCGGACGAGCGTGAACGAAAAGCCGAAGAGCCAGATCCACGCCGCGCCCCACCAGACCTGAATCCCGAGCATCGCGGTCGGCCAGCCGTTGTAGGCGAAGCGGCCTGTCTCCGCGAGCGATTGAGCCATGTGGATGTAGGAGAAGTCATCGATATACCCGCCCTCGGCAAACGGCCAGGCGACGAGCATCGCCGCGAGGGTGACCAGCACACAGAGGATGATGTTGCGACGGTCGATGCTCATCGGACAGCCTTGTCGGGCACCATCTCCATTCGCCAAAGGACACCGATCGTGCCCAGCTGTGGGGGCTGTTATCGATCCGGTACAGACTCTGCTTCAATGGCAGTTTGATGACACACAAACACGCGACGTTCATGCGGGGGGATCCACGCTGTGAACAGAAAGTCACGAAACCCTTCGCGAGTGCCCAGACACTCGGCAGATCCATCCGTAACGAGAAACTTTGGAGTGAGCGCGCGAAGGAGGTTGCTGGTGTGACGATAGTGAGGCGGTGCGGGCGGCACGTACGCATCAGCTGGCGTGCGAATTCGAGGATCGTTGAGGTAGCCCACTGCCTCGATCTGCGCCCAGCCATCGATGTGCCACCCGGTCATGATTTGGTTGCGGGGCACTCCCTGCCCCTGCAGATAAGCAATCGCTGCGACACGGGCGCGACAGTCCGCAAACCGGTCATGCGTAAAGGCGACGCTGTAGACCGCCATGACGGCGAGCAGACACAAGCCCCACACTGATCGTCGCTCTAGGTGACTGCGTCGCTGCTCCACCCACAGCAGGAGAGCGCAACAGACCGCAGGGAAAACGGGGAGGAGATATCGTTCCCACAGACCGCCCGTCGTTGCAGAGGCCTGGATGACCGCCGGCAGATAGAGAACCAGATATGCCGACATCACGAGGATTGCCGGCGGCAATCGTCGAATCACGGCTACGATCTCCCGACGGCACCGCTGACCATCCCAAGCCATGACACCCAAGACGAAAAGGAGGAGAGCAAGTCGCGTGATACGAAACCCCGCAATGGCCGCTTCGTAGATCGCGGCACTCACGGAGACCGGCCCTCGCTGCCCAAAGAGCTGGATAACGCCGTCGAATGCATGCCTGTGCGCCGGCAGCAGAATAGCCGCCGTGGCGATCAGCACCGCGGCGATCAATGCCCAATGGGTCGGTCGCCATGTCCCCTTCGGCCACAGCGTGGGCAGGCACCACACGGCAGCCGACGTCATTGGCAGGAGAACCACCGGAACGACAACGCCGACGAACGCCCGTATTCCGTCGAACCACCGGCCAGCATTCTCGAGCCGCAGCGGAAGTACCTGCGAAGGAATAGCATACGGCTGGCTGTTGAACCATCGCATGCCAACGATGATGCACGCCAAACCGATGCCACCGGCAAAGAACGCCAGGCCACGGACACGGGGCGTCATGCCAGGTCTCAGGAACAAAATAGCCGACCCACTCAGCAACGAAAACCACACTGACTGTCGGATCGTACCTCCAACGATACCGCATGCGAGAGCTGTTACGAGCCACCGCAACACCGCCAGTTCGTCAGCGGGTCGTTGATCGGCTTCCTCGATAGCCCGCGTGAATCCATACCAACTCGCAAGAAGCAGAGACAATGCAGGGAGATCGGTCATGAAGGTTGGTGCGAGATCTATGAATTGGGTGCTCAGGCCCGTCAGGAGCGTCGCGAACAGGCTATCGGAGGGGGAGAGGCTGCTGCGGCGGGCTAAAAGATAGACCAGTGCCACCGCTCCGAGTGCCAGTGGCCACACGCTCAGCCGGACGAGCGTGAACGAAAAGCCGAAGAGCCAGATCCACGCCGCGCCCCACCAGACCTGAATCCCGAGCATCGCGGTCGGCCAGCCGTTGTAGGCGAAGCGGCCTGTCTCCGCGAGCGTCTTGGCCATGTGGATGTAGGAGAAGTCATCGATATACCCGCCCTCGGCAAAGGGCCAGGCGACAAGCATCGTCCCGAGGGTGACGAGTACGCACAGCACTAGGTTTCGAGTGTCAACGCTCATCGGGGCAGTCTCGCCGGGCACCATTTCCATTCGTCAAAGGCCACCGATACTACCCAGGTTTGGTGGCTGGCACCTTTTTCGGGGGACGGACTACCATGCTGGGAAGAAAACCGATGGGATTCCACTCACTCCAGGCCTGTACCGATGCCCTCCGCCGCGAGCGGGAACTCGTCGAGATTTCCCACCCGGTCGATCCGTATCTGGAGATCGCCGAGATTCAGCGGCGGCTGTTCCGCGCCGGAGGCCCGGCCGTCCTGTTCACGAACCCGCGGGGATCGGCCTTTCCGATCCTCATCAATCTCTACGGCACGAAGCGTCGGATCGAGCGGATCTTCGCCGACTCACTCGACCGCGTGAAGCGGCTGGTGGAACTCAAGATCGATCCCACCCAGGCCCTGGCCCGACCGTGGCAGTATTGGCGAAGCCCGATCGATGCCCTCTCGATGCTGCCCAGGCGCGTGCGGTCGGGGCCGGTGCTCGCCCATGAGATTCCGCTCTCGCGCCTCCCGCAGGTGACGAGCTGGCCCGGTGACGGCGGCCCGTTCATCACGCTGCCGGCCGTCTACACCGAAGACCCCCGCCACGCTGGCACGAGGCGGGCGCTCGTGAAGTCGAACCTCGGCATGTACCGGGTGCAGCTCGCGGGCAACGACTACGAAACCGACCGCGAGGTCGGGCTCCACTACCAGTTGCACCGCGGCATCGGCCTGCATCATGCCGCGGCGCTCGAGCGGAACGAACCGCTCAGGGTGGCGATCTTCATCGGCGGCTCGCCGGCGCTGGCCGTCTCAGCCGTGATGCCGCTGCCGGAGGGCCTCTCCGAACTGACATTCGCCGGCGTGCT
>JAPLNQ010000254.1:1904-8322 GCA_026401075.1 Planctomycetia bacterium | reverse complement strand
GGTCAACCGACTCAACCCGCCAGGAGTCGTCGGTTCCCAGCAGTCGGGCGTAGTGGGTGGCAAGTGTTTCCATCCCACCAATCTAAGCCATCGCCGGTCCCGAATCCGCCAAACAGTGCCACGAAATTCCCCGAAGAACCCTTCTGCATGAAGTGGCAATGCCAGTGCAGCCGCGACTGCACGCCCTTGAGACTCCGCTGCCAGGCCTTGCACTCTGCCTTCTCCCGCGGGCTCTCAGCCGTGGCGAGAGCAGCCTGCACGTCGAGCCGCCGAGCCTCACTCGCCTGCCAGACCCGCCGCATCGAGATCGCGCCAAACGCGAGAGCAGCGCTCAATCGGGAGCAGCTCGTCGCGGCCGACACCGGGCTACTGATGCCACCGGAATAGTGGCGGCCGCGTTGTTGAAGAAAATCGTCGAGCACCTCGCTTGCCGCCCGTTCGCCACCCCGCTGCCGGTCTTTCGTGTCGGCCGGCATGCCGAGCTCGCGGCACCCGAGAATGCCGAGTGAGCCGAGCCGCTCGATGACATCGCCCCCGCCGCGTCCGGTGCTGCGCGGCACGCTGGCGCACGCGGCGGTCATCCGCTTTTCCCAGAGCCTGTTCCACCCGTTTCGCGTTGCGAGCCTCCGCACCACACCAGTCTGAGGCACTTCGAGCAGCTCAATGCCGGCCGTCCGAGCCCAGCGTCTGACACGCCTGTCGCGGGCATAGGTCACGCCCGTGCCTGTCTCCTCATGGGCCACGAGCAGCCCGAAGCCTGTCTCGCTCCGCAGGTGTTCGAGGGTCGCCACCGCCTCGCCCCGCCGCGTGACAAGCCTGATGCTCTTTCGGCGGAGGGCGGCCTCGAGGTCCGCCAGGCATTCGGCCTGAAACGCCGTGTGGCTCGAATCCCATTCGGGCTGCGCGAGCACCTCCGGCTCGTAAACAAACACGGCAAACACGGCGCCGCCCCGGGCCCTGGCCACCGCCTCCGCGAGCGCGGCGTGATCGTCTACGCGGAGATCGCGCTTGAGCCAGACACAGACGGGAGGGCAGGAGTCGGGCATAACGATCACATCCTAACTGAGCCCGAGGCCGTGCGGCCAAACGCTCGTCGATTTTTCGCCGACCCTTCACCGACGTGTCGGGTTTTGCCACGGCGTCGTAACAGCTCCGGCTCATGGAGTAGCGATGGAGCCAGTCGCCACTCGCCTGCCATCGGCAGCCGACTGTTTCGCGGCCTCGAGCACCGCGATCGCCCGCACGCCATCCTCGAAGTCAGGATGAATCGTGCGTTTCGCGGCAACGGCCTGAATGAAATCGGCCACCGCATGGGTAAACGTGTGCTCATAGCCGATCACGTGACCGGGTGGCCACCAGGCGGCGATATAAGGATGCTCTGCCTCCGTCACGAGGATCGTGCGGAAGCCCTGTTCGCCCGCGGGCAGTGTGGCATCGAAAAACTCCAGTTCGTTCATCCGCTCGAGGCTGAAGGCCACGGCCCCCTTGTCGCCATAGATCTCGAACAGGTTCGAATTCTTGCGGCCGGTCGCAAACCGCGTGCTCTCGAATGAGCCCAGCGCGCCGTTCTCGAACGTCACCGCCATGATCGCGGCATCCTCGACGGTAACCCGGCCACGCGGTGCCGCGGCCGACTTCCCGCCGCCAGCCTTGAACGTGCCCGCCTCAACGCCCGGCAGCGGCCGCTCCTGAATGAACGTCGTCGTCAGCGCCTGCACGGAGTCGATCTCGCCGACCAGAAACCGGGCGAGATCGACGGAATGGCTGCCGAGATCCCAGAGCGGACCGGCCCCGGCGTGCTCGGCCTGCAGGTGCCACGTCAGTGGAAATTCGGGATCGATGATCCAGCTCTGCAGGTAGGCTCCCCGCCAATGGAAGATCCGCCCCAGCCGCCCCGTGTCGATCAAGTGCTTCGCCAGCATGACGGCAGGCACACGGCGGTAGTTGTGGTTCACGTAGGCCGTCACGCCCGCCTCTCGGACGGCTTCAGCCATCGCACGGGCCTGCGCGACATTGAGGGCCAGCGGCTTCTCGCAAAAGATCTGCTTGCCTGCCTTGGCTGCGGCGAGTGCCATCTCGCAGTGCAGGGCGGTCGGGGTGGCGATGTCGATAATGTCGATGTCGTCCCGGGCGATCACCTGTTGCCAGTCGGTGGCGATCTCCTCCCAGCCCCAGCGATCGGCGAACGCCCGCAGCGACGCCTCATCGCGGCCGACCGCGACCTTCAGCACCGGCTCGGCCGGCAGATCGAAGAATTTCCCCGCCGAACTCCAGGCATGGCTGTGCGCCTTGCCCATGAACTTCGTGCCGATCAGGGCTATGTTGAGCTTCTTGCTGGGCATCATTCACTCCTTCACGGAAAGGTGGTCACGCACAGATGTCTTCAACCGCAAGACCGAACACATTGCCGATCATCCTTAGGTCGGCCGTGTGGTCGCCCACCATCACGAGCGCGTGGTGCGATGGCAGCCGTTCCATCATCCGGCGACCATCCCGCACGCGGATCACGCCGCCATTCAGGCAATCGCTGCCGGGATAGCCGACATATCCAGTCAGCTCCGCGGCCGTCGCCACGAGTGTCTGAAACGTCGGTAGCAACTTGGCCATCGTTATCGGCCCCTCGGGCAGCCGGGCGTCGATCGCCGTGGCGTTGTCATCGACGATCGCGAGCACCTTGGGCTTGAGCGTCCACGACGTGGCCATCGACCGGGGAATCACGCCCAGATAGCCGCAATGGGCGACGAGGATGTGGTTCTCGGGATCCGCGACGGGCGGAAACGCCGCAATCCGCTCGTGCTTGAGCGCTGCCTGCCCCATCAGAAACGGATAGAGGTTCGTCATGATTACCGGGGCCCCGATCGACCGCCGCAGGATGTGTTTCGTGAGCATCGCGACCGTGTCGGCCTCGCAGCCCCAGATCAGCCCCCGTTCGTCGTGGAGCAGGCTCCAGGCGAGGCAGGGCGTCGTGTCCGAAAACGCCGATTCATTGAGGCAGTTGATCCCCATCCCGCGGATCGTGGGATCGGAGTCGAGGTCGTCCCGCAGTGCGAGATACATCTTCATGGCGCTCGTCACCGACCGACCGGCGCAGCCGCTCACCGGCTGCTGCTTCTCCTTCCAGGCCCGCTCGGCATCGGCATCGGCGATCGCCTTGGCCCGAGCCCCTAATTCGCGAAAGCTCCGCTTCTCGATCGTAAGCCCAAATCGATCGCGGATCCGCTGCGAGCACTCGTCCTCCCACCAATAGAAGCGTTTGAAAATGGGGGCCTGCATCCCTTCGCCGGGATCGTCCTGATAGACAACGAATTTCCCGCCGGCCAGTTCCCGACGAACCTGCAGGGCGGCGCACACTCTGCGGGCTTGGGCGAGGTCGTAGGGTGCGATTGGCTGCACGCCCGCAGACCGCAGCCAGGCGAGGATCTCCCAGTCCCACATGGAGAGCGTGCCAAACTCGCTCGTCACCACCAGGATCGGCACGGTGATCGCCCTGAAGGCATCCAGCTGACGGTAGGCGTCTCCCAACACCTGTGGCAGGATGACGGCATCGCACTCAGGCAGCACGCCGCCGAGCACGGCCGGCGGCAGGAGTTCGATGCGGTCGCCCAGCAGCCGGCGGATCGCCTCGCACTGCACGCGGAATCCATCGTCGGGTGTCGCAGAGAACGACAGCGGCACAACGCGGACTTTTCCCATCGCTGGCGGCTCGAAAACGGGTGGCATGTGATTGCTCATTGTCTGGTGCTTGTTCATGCCTGGGCCGCGATCTTCTTGAGAGCGACGACGCTCTGGGCGACAGCTTCGTCTTCATCGGCATAGTCGGGATGGAGGAAGTCGGTCTCGACCGCAAGGAATCCCTTGTAGCCGGCCTCTTTCAGGAGCCGGGCCAATGCCAGATTGTCGACGAACCCGTCCCCCACGGGCGTCGACGAAAAGAAGAACCAGTCGTCGACGCTGGCCTGGGCATTCACCTTCAGATCCTTGATGTGGGTGGCGAGAACCCGCGGGGCGAGCTTCCGCATGCCCTTCACGGGGTCGTCGAGGAGCCGGGCGAAGTTGGCCGTGTCGAAATTCACGCCAAGATGATCCGAGTCGACTTGGTCGAGCAGCTGCACGATCTCGTCGCTGGTGAAATCGATGTGGTTCTCGATCGCCAGCTTCACACCATGGTCGGCGGCAACGCGGACGGCCTCGCGAAACATCCCGGTGAGACGCTCGATCTGCTCCTGGTGGTTTTCGAACCGGAACATCAGGCTCGAACCCACCACACGCATCACGTCGGCCCCGAGCCGCCGCGCGTGGGGGATCATCTCGACCATCTCCTGGTAGGCAGTTTTGCTCTTGCCCCCCTCGAGCCCGTCGGGATGGCCCCAGGCAAAGACCCGAATCAGACCAGCCGCGTCGAGCTGCGACTTGAGACCGTCGAGATACGCCGGCTCAAACCCCGAGAAAAAGCAGCTCTCGAGCGACACACCATCGACGCCGAGCTGCTTCGCGCGGTCCACGAACCACTCGATCGTGATCCGCCGGCCCGGATCCTTCTGCTGGGCGTAGATCTCGCCGAAGAAACGGTGGTAGCAGTAGTTGTCGATGCCAACTGTCATCGGGCCGGCCGTCATGGGTGAGCTCCCGTGGGGGATGAAGCGGAGGAGAGTCGCAGAGAGATATCGAGATCGGGAATGAACACGCGGGGAACCGAGCAGTGACGCAGCAGCTCCAGATCGGCCTGGCTCGCGGTGTTGAACGCGAACATTCCAAAGTGGTGCGGCACGAGCAGCGGGATGCTGGCGGCGTTGCAGAGGTCGATCGCCTCGCCCGCCGTCATGTTGCCGGGCACGCCACGGCTGGCGCGGTAGACATCCCGGCCATTGACCGGCAGCAGGGCACAGTCGATGGCCTCGGCGGCGAGCGTGGCGGCGAGTCCTGGATAGACGACGGTGTCGCCCGAGTGATAGAGCTTCAGGCCACCCACGGTGAGCACGTAGCCGAGAAATCGATGACGGCCTGCTTTATCCTGTTCGATCGACTCGTGCGCAGCGGGGATCGCCTTCACGACGACGCCGTCGCCCAAGGAAAGCGTGTCTCCGGCGTCGATCGGCAGCACCCGTTCCGCAGGCAGGCCGAGCGACAAGGCATGGTCCAGTTCAGCCGCCGGCACCACGAACCGGCAGCCGGGCTGCTGGCGTGATACCGCGGCGAGCGTCTCGGGATCCATGTGGTCGGAATGCCTGTGCGTGCAGAGCACGAAGTCGAACCGGCAGACGTATGCCCCGCCGATCTCGTCGACGGCGATCGGCGGCGGCATAAGCCGCTCATGATTGAATTCCCGGCCGCGGTATTTTGTGGCCAGCGAGTCAGAAAGATACGGATCGATCAGAATCACTCGCCCCGCAGTCTGCACACTGAAGCCAGCCTGCCCAAGCCAGGCCACATCGACGGCACCGACTTCCACGGCCGGCGCCGCCGCCGCGAGCAGCCAGCGACTACCGCCGGCATGACTCTCCAATTGGATGTCTCGGGAGGTCAGCATGAGGTGGTCGCCTTCGGTACGAGCACTGCAAGCAGGTTGTCGACGGCCACGTCGACGGCCCGGTCGACGCTTTCGTCGGTGAAGCCGCCGATGTGCGGCGTGGCGAGGATCCGGTCGCTGGCCAGATGCGACCGCTCGATCGGCGGCTCGGCATCGAACACATCGAGAGCTGCCCCGGCAACGTGACCTCGCTCGATCGCGGCCACGAGTGCGGGCATATCGACCAGCTCGTGCCGGGCCGTGTTGATGATCACAACGCCCGGCTTCGCGAGCCCGAGCCGCCGCGCATCGACGAGCGGCCGGCCATCGGCAGGCGGCGGACAGTGGAGCGTGATCACGTGGCTCAGAGCGAAAACCTCGTCCAGTTTTACCAACGGGGGATCAGACGCGGGTTGTCCTCCTATCGGTAGATCAGACACGGCTTGTCGTACCAACGGGGGATCAGACGCGGGTTGTCCTCCTATCGGGAGATCAGACGTTGGGTGTAGCTTTTCCGCGAACGGATCGTGACCGACGACCTGCATGCCGAGTCCTCGCGCGAGCGCCGCCACGATCCGGCCGATCTTTCCGTAGCCGACGACGCCGAGCGTCTTCCCTTCGAGTTCAAAACCCTTACGGCGGGACCAGCCGCCGGCCTTGATCGCCGCGTCGGAGAAGGGGAGGGATCGGGCGAGGGCCAGGATCATGCCGATCGCCAGTTCCGCCACGCCGCGGGCATTCGCTCCGTCGGCACGACGAATCTCGATGCCTCGCCGCCGGGCCGACTCCAGGTCGATCGCATCGACCCCCGTGCCGTTGCGGCTGATGACGCGGAGATCGCTCGCCGCGGAGAGCACGTCGTCGGTGATCGGCTCGACCCCGGCGAGCCAGCCGACGCAGCCGGGCAGGAGG
>JAPLNQ010000254.1:0-1846 GCA_026401075.1 Planctomycetia bacterium | reverse complement strand
CGTTACCGATCGTGGTGTGACGAGAATCCGCGGCATCTACTCGATGACCTCCCGGCCGTCGCGGATGAAGACCCGCCGCGGAAAGCCCTCGACCGCGATGTCGCCGTAGTTATGGCCAGCCTCAGCTGGATAGACGCAGAAGCTCAGGAGCGGATCGTCTCCGGTATTAATGGAGCGGTGGCCCCAGTGCGGTGGCACGTAGACCATCCGACCGCGACACATCGGCTCGGCCTGCCACGAGCCGTCGGCGAGCTTGCACATCATGTGCCCGCTGCCGCCGAGGCAGAGATAGGTTTCGGCGGTGCCGCTGACAGTGTGGTAGTGGCCCTTCGTCATGAAACACTCGTCGCCCACCCGGCCCGGATAGAGCTTCGAGATGCAGAAGAGGAGATGTCCGTAGGTCTCCGGAATCACCTTCTCAAACACCTCGTAGTGCACCGGATCGCCGGCGGCGATCAACCGGTCGAGCGCGGCCGCGTCTTTGTAGTAGCCCTTCATATCGCTCGCGCGGCGGACGAGCACGCGATCGGGCTCCCGCATCGCGCCGGTGACGAGGTCGATGTCGACGCCAAAGGGGATGCCGGCATCGGTCGCGGGTGCGTGTGGATCAAGAGCTGTGTGTGCCATGATGATCAAACAATCCTTCGGTGTGGGATCCTTCGGGCTTGAAACGTTAGGTACGGGCGGTCGCGGCGATCTCGCCGAGCTTCTCAAACTCCGGGCCGCGGACCGGGATGTCGATGTGAAACACCTCCGCGATGACGCGGGTCCAGCCATGGAGGAAGTAGACCCAGCCATCCTCCACGTGGAGCTGGCGGGCGGCCGCCTGCCGGCGGGCCTGCGTGAGGAAGAGCAGGTCGCCCCGATAGTTAAAGTCCCAGGCGAAGCCCTGCTCCGGGAAGACGGCGGCGTCGGTGAGCGGCGAACCGGGGGCGTCCTTGCCGAGGCCGGTGGCATTGGCCACGAGCGAGCCTGCCGCCGCGCGATCGAGCACGCGGTCGTTGTCTTCCGGGTGGGGCGTATGGATGTATTCCACGGGGATGCTCACGCCGATCTTTCGGTGGATCGCCTCGATCTCGTGAAGACGGCCAGGGCTGCGGTTTGTGACGAACAGCCGCCGCGGCACGTTGTCGCCGTGCCTGCGGTCGAGAAGCGCACAGGAAAGCGCGATCGACGACCCACCCGCTCCGAGAATGACCGCGTCGGCGCCAGACCGGGTCCAATGACCGTCTGGCAGAAACGATTCGAGCGAGAGTCCGCTGGTGATCATGTCCTTGGCATGGCCGACGAGCAGGACATGGTTTCCTGAGACTCCCTCCACAGTCTGCTTCGAGATGCTGCTAATCTCACCGAGCAGCTCGGCGTGGGGGTCGAGCTTGTCGAAGAGGTCGCGACAGGCCGCGAGCATGTCTATCTTGTGCGTGGTGACGAGCGCGCCGAGCGACAGCGGATCGTTCTTGATGAACTGCACGACACGGCGGTAGACGGCCGGGTCGTCGTGCCACTTGCAGTCGATGCCTCGCAAGGCGACTTCGCCCAGCCCCCCGCTCAAGCCTCTGCTCAAGCCAAGATGCGCGGCCCACTTGGGGAAGACTGACATGATCGAACTCTTCCCGGTGGTCACGCCGATGAAATACATCGTCGGCCGTATGGCCGAATCGAACACCATGTCGGCCGTGGCCTGCACGGCGGGCAGGATGATCGCCCCGGGGGACCGTGATGCAGGAGTGGGCGAGAGGGCAGGGCACATGTCAGATCATCTCCTTGGTGCCAGCCCCGCGGGCGGGCATCGTGGCATTGGGGTCGAGCGCGTGCAGAAGCGACTGGTAGCGAGCCAGCCGGCGTG
>JAPLNQ010000121.1:10692-20541 GCA_026401075.1 Planctomycetia bacterium | reverse complement strand
TGGACAACCAGATGCTGAAGCACCTCTTGGGGGGAAACTGGTAAGCCCTTCCCGGAAGCGAGCGGCGGTCGCCGAACTTCAGGCGAAGTTCGGCATCTCCGGGTGAAGGGCATGCACGGTAGTTGATCAGCTATCCATCCGAGCGATCCCTCTATCGGCCGGTCCTTGTTATAGAGTCGGCATTCCGATGCATAAAAGCTTCTGAACGGCAAAACTGCCGTGGTGCGCCAGCAGATGGGGCGTTCCGCGCACCCGTCGGTGCGGAATCGAGTTGCCAAGCACTCCTCTTAGTCAGGGGACTAAATTATATGTTATGGTAGGTACGCTGAATCAGATAATCATGCAGGAGACACCTATGTCAGGTTCTCGGTCAGGTTCTCGAGTTTCATTCTCTCACGCCAGCCGCGCCGACCGCCGCGGCTGCGCCGATTACCGCAGGATGCCTCGCCGGGCCGTTCTCCAGGCTGGCAGCCTCGGGGCCCTCGGCCTGTCGCTGGCCGACTTCCTCCATCTCCGTGCCGCTCAGGGGGCGAACGCGTCGACCACACCTGCCGGGAATCCCGGTGCGGGGGAACTCCCTCAGCACATCAAGAGCGTGATCCAGATCAATCTGCCGGGCGGCTTCCCGCAGCACGAGTCGTTCGACCCCAAGCCCGAGGCGCCGGTGGAATACCGGGGCACGTACGGCGTCGTGAAGACCAAGACCGGCGATGTGTTCAGTGACAACCTTCCGCAGCTCGCCGCGATCAACGACAAGTTCACGGTGGTGCGGACCATGGTGGGAAAGATCCCGGACCACGGCCTGGCCACCTACCACCTCCAAACGGGCTACACGCCCACGGCGGTGATCGACTACCCGCAGATGGGGTCGATCGTCTCGCACGAGCTCGGCCCCCGCGGTGAGCTCCCCTGCTACATCGCGATCCCCGGCAAGAACATCACCGGCGGCGGCACCGGATTCCTGCCGAGCACCTACGGGCCGTTCGAGACGGGTGGCGACCCGGGGACCGAGAAAAAGAATTTCAAGGTCCGCGACTTCTCGCTGCCGGCCGGCATGACGCTCGAGCAGCTCGACCGCAGGCGCGGCGTGCGCGACGTCGTCGAAAAGCGGATCCGCGGCCTCGAGGCCAACCCCGTGCTGCTCGACACGATGGACGAGTTCCACGCCCGGGCCTACTCGCTGCTCACCTCGAGCACCGCCCAGAAGGCCTTCTCATTCGAGGGCGAGAGCGACGACACGTTCAAACTCTACGGCAGCGAGGTGACGGGCCTCGTCAAGGGCCCCGACGGCCGGCTGCACCCCAAGGGGCTCTCCGAGCGGCTGATCATCGCCCGCCGGCTCGTCGAGGCGGGCGTGCGGTTCGTGACGCTCGAATACGGCAGCTGGGACTGCCACGCCGACGTGAAGAAGTCCTGCGACGACCAGATGCGGCCGCTCGACTACGCGCTCGCCGGGCTCATCACCGACCTCGAGCAGCGCGGCCTCCTCGACTCGACCCTCGTGTGGCTGACGAGTGAGTTCGGCCGCACGCCGAAGATCAACAAGGAGAGCGGCCGCGACCACTGGGCCCGCAACTACTCGAACGTTCTCGCCGGCGGCGGGTTCAAGCGGGGGCTGGTCCACGGGGCGAGCGACTCGACCGGCGGCGAGCCCGATCGCGATGCCGTGCCGCTCGAGAACCTGATCGGCACGATCTACTACCAGATGGGGATCGACCCCAACCGGGAGCTCGTCGCGTTCGGCACGCGGCCGATCGAGATCGTGAAGGACGCCGAGATCATGAAGTCGCTGATCGGCTGAGTGCCGCGGCCTTTTTTCCTCCTGCCGGAGCATCCTCGCATGCTTGCATCCAGCCGGTCGCCATTCGTGGCTCTGGTTCTCGTCTCCGTGCTGGCCTCCACCGCGGCGGCCGACACCTGGATCAACGGCGTAACGCCGCGGCTCGTGGGCCGGGGCAAGAAGTCCGAACTCGTGATCGGCGGGTGGCGGCACGAAGCGACCGACGTCCTGTTCTACCCGCCTGCGACGTTCGCCCCGTGGACTGCCGCCGACCCGACCGCCCGGGGTGCGGCCGGCATCCGCTGCGTGGGTACGACGTTCGACGCCGCAAAGGATCGGCTCGTGTGCACGCTCGAGGTCTCGCCCGACTGCCGCCCGGGGGAGCATCCCTTCCGCATCCTCACGGCCGCGGGGCTCTCGTCGATGGCCACGGTCTATGTCAGCCCCTTTCCGGTGATCGACGAAGGGGAGTCCAAGCCCAACACCAACGACACCGCCGACACGGCGCTGCGGGTGGAGCCGAACGTCACCGTCTCCGGCGTCCTCTCCAACAGCGCTGCCGACGACGTCGACTGCTTCCGCGTGGCGGGCAAGGCGGGCCAGCGGCTCTCGGTCGAGGTCGACATGGTGAAGATGGGCGACGACCTCCAGTGGAACCCCGTGCCCCAGGGCTACGACTCGCTCGTCACGATCCTCGACCCTTCCGGCAAGCGGATCGCGATGAACGACGACTCGCCGCTCAACCGTCAGGACCCGCTCCTCTCGCTCAAGCTACCCGTCGACGGCGACTACACGATCGTCCTGCGGCGGTCGATGTTCGTGCCGCACAACCGAGAGTACGCCATCCACATCGGCGGATTCTTTCAGCCGCTCGCCGCCTACCCGGCCGGCGGGCCGGCCGGCGCGGCCCTGGCCGTGCAGCTGCTCGGCGACCCGCTCGGCGCGGTGTCGCAGACGGTGGCGGTGCCGCAGGCGGCCGGCATGTTCCCGCACGCTGGTGAGTCGCCGCTGCCGCTTTCCCTGCGTTCGAGTCCGTTTCCCAACGTGCTCGAGGAGCAGGGTGCGGCCGAAACGAAGGTGCCGACGACGCCCGTCGCGGTCAACGGCATCCTCTCGAAGCCCGACGAGACCGACCGCTTCCGCCTCACGGTGAAGAAGGGCGCGCCGCTGCAGGTGCGGGTCTGGGCGAGCGGCCTGGGGCTGCCCGTCGATCCCGTCATCAAGCTGCGGCCTCTCGACGCGGCGGGGGCGCCGGGGGAGGCCGAAGTCACGGCCGATGACGCCGCGCTCGGCGACCGCGACATCTTCGGAGCCCAGGGAGACTTCCCCGAACTCTTCGACCCGTCTGTGATCTGGACGCCGAAACAGGACGGCGACTACCTCCTCGAGGTTGCCGACACGCGAGGGGCCGGCGGACCGACCAACGTCTACCGCATCGAAATCGCCCCACCGGTGAACACGCTCCATGTCGGCCTGCAACCGACGGGCTACCAGCCTGAGCGGCCGCGGATGACGTCGCTCTCGATGCCGCAGGGCGGGCGCTGGACCGTCCGGCCCATGCTCTACGCCGGCCAGGGAAGCACCATCAAGGGACCGTTCGATCTGGCCGTCGAAGGCCTGCCCGCCGGCGTGAAGCTGGTCTCGCCCCGGGTGCCGACGATGCAGTCGGTCTGGCCGCTCGCGTTCGAGGCCGCCGCCGATGCCCCGCTCGCGGCGTCGTTCATCCGCGTTACCGGCCGGCCGGCGGAGGGGGGCGAGCCGTTTGAGACGGTGAACCAGCAGAATCTGCTGCGGGTGCGGTATTCGCACTATCCCTGGCGGAGCATTCGCGTCGACCGGTTCGCGGCGGCGGTGACCGAACCGGCCGGCTTCGCGGTGGAACTCGTGGCCCCGAAGCAGCCGCTCATGCGCGGGTCGGAACTGACGATCCCCGTTCGGATCCTGCGGCAGCCGGGGGTCGACGAACCGCTCGAGATGCAGTGCGAGATCTCGCCGCCGGGCGTCGCCGTGTCACCCGCCGAACTGATCCCGTCGGGCGAGTCCGCGGCCAAGCTCACACTCTCGGCCGAGGCGGGGGCGAAGCTCGGCCCAGCGCCCCTGTATGTGATGGTCACCACGACCCAGGCCCGCGGCAAGGCCGGCGGCGACACCGCCCGGGGCGACGAGCGGGTCAGAGTGGCGTCCGAAGTCGTCACGATCGAGGTCGCCGATCCATTCGTATCACTCTCCACCGAGCCGCAGAGCGTTCGCAGGGGTGAGCGTGCCAAGTATCGCTGGGCCGTGAAGCAGATCCGGCCGTTCGAGGGGCAGGCAAGCGTCCGTATGGTGGGCCTGCCGGTCGGCCTGTCCGCCGTAGGAACCGAGCCGACAATCGACAAAAACTCGACCGAGGTGGCCGTGGAACTCGAGGCCCGCGACGAGGCCCTGCTGGGGCTCGTGAACGAGCTCAAATGCGACGTCCGGTTCACCGTCAACGGCGAGGAGATCAGCCTGCGTACGGGCTCCGGCAAGCTGCGAATCGACCCGAGGCTGGAAAAATGACTGCGAGGATTCCAATGAAGCGATTACTGCTGTCGATGGTGCTGGGGCTCGTCGTCGCCGCTCCCGTCCGGGCCGAGGATCAGGCCGCCGTGCCGAGCTTTCGCCGCGACGTGATGCCGATCTTTTTCCGGGCCGGCTGCAACGCAGGCACCTGCCATGGCTCGGCCCGCGGCAAGGACGGGTTCATGCTCTCGCTCTTCGGCTACGATACGGCCGGCGACTATTTCCGTATCGTCGAGGAGGTTCCCGGCCGCCGCGTGAATGCGGCGGTGCCGGATCAGAGCCTGATTCTGCTCAAGGCCACCGGCGCCGTGCCCCACACCGGCGGCAAACTGTTCGAGCGGGATAGCGACCTCGCCAAGACCCTCCTTGCCTGGATTCAGGCGGGCGCCCCCGACGACGTCGGGAGTGTGCCGGAGGTGACGGGGATCTCGCTCCCAAAGCAGAGTGTCGTCTTCAAGTCGATCGGTCAGCGGGGCAACGCCCGCGTGACGGCGGCCTACTCCGACGGCACCACCCGCGACGTCACGGCGCTGTCCCTCTTCGGCACCAACAACCCGAGCGTGGCCGACATCGACAAGAACGGTCAAGTCACCGCCAAGGCGCCGGGCGACACGACCGTCTTCGCCCGCTTCAACCGGTTCACGGTCGGCACCGAGGTGATCATCCTGCCCTCGGCCGAGGGCTTCGTGTGGCCCAAGCCGCCGGAGAACAACTTCATCGACCGGCTCGTCTTCGAGCGGCTCGAAAAGCTGCGGATCGTGCCGTCGGAACTGTGCGACGACGAGACGTTTCTCCGCCGAGTCACGCTCGACCTCGCCGCGCGGCCGCCGACCGTGGAGGAGTACGAGGCCTTCATGGCCGACACGACGGCCGACAAGCGGGCCAAGAAGATCGACACCCTGCTGGCCAGCGAGGACTTTACCGACTACATGTCGGCCCTCTGGGGCGAGCTCTGCCGTGTGGGGAGCAACGACTACACGGGGCGGGGCGACGCTCACAAACCGGCCAACTCGTTCATGGCCTGGCTGCGGGACCAGGTGGCGGCCGACCGGCCGTTCGACGAGGTCGTGGCCGACATGGCCACCGCCGTAGGCAGCACGAACACCGACGGCCAGACGGGCCTCTACACGATGCTCATCCATGACTACGCGCTCAACCCCAAGGTGTTTGCATCCGACTTCTCGCAGCTCTTCCTCGGCGTGCGGATGCAGTGCGCGGAGTGCCACAACCATCCGTTCGACCGCTGGACGATGGACGACTACTACGGCCTGGTGAGCTTCTTCAGCTGCGTGAAGCGGAAGCCAGGCAGCGACGGCCGCGACCGGACGGTTATCTTCGATCCTACGGCGGCGCCGGCCAAGCACGCCGTCGACGGCCGCCCGGTGCCGGCGAAACTGCTCGGCGAGGTCGAGGCGGTGGGCGGCGAGGGGGATCCGCGGCGGGCGCTCGCCGCCTGGATCAGGGATCCGGAAAACTCGCTCTTCAACCGCAACATCGTCAACCGGCTCTGGGCCCACCTGCTTGGCGTGGGGATCGTCGATCCGGTCGACGACTTCCGGGCCACCAATCCGCCCTCCAACGCCCCGCTGCTCGACGCGCTCGCGGCGAAGTTCGTCGAGCACGGGCGGAAGCTGCGGCCCATGATCCGCGACATCTGCAACTCGCGGGTCTACCAGCTCTCGGTCGAGCCGACACCGTCGGGCGCCGCCGACACGCGGCAATATTCGCACGCCATGGTCCGCCGGCTGCGGGCCGACGTGCTGGTCGACTCCGTCGTGGCCATCACCGGCGTGCCGAAGTCGCTCCCAATGGCGCCCGAGGGCACGAAGGCCATCAACTACCTCGTCCGCAACCAGTACTACCAGCTCACGGGCGACTTCGTGCTCGACACCTTCGGCCAGTCGGGCCGGAAGTCGGTCTGCGCCTGCGACACGAAGACCAATCCCTCGCTCTCGCAGGTGATGCACCTGTTCGTGGGCGACACGGTGCGAACGCGGGCCCATACCGCCGCCACCAGCGGCGTGCTGAAGAAAATCCTCGACGACAACTCGACTCCCGAACGGATTATCGAGGCGATCTTCATCCGCGTGCTCTCGCGGCGGCCGACTTCGACCGAGATGCAGGCGATGCTCGACCTCGTGGCAAACAACAAGGCTCCCGCCATCTACGAGGACATCTTCGCCGGCCTCTTCACGACGAGCGATTTCCTGTTCAACCACTGACCATCGTGCCGGCGGCCTGATCGTTGGCGATCGTCCGTCTGACCGAGGCATCGATGCAACCGTACCGGCAAGGCCTCGTCAGCGTCATCGTGCCGACGCTGAACGCCCAACGTACGCTGCAACACACGCTCGATTCGATCGCCCGTCAGTCGTATCCCGCAGAGGATATCGAGGTGCTGCTTATCGACGGCGGCTCGACCGATGACACGCTGCCGATCGCCCGGCATTACGGCTGCACCATCCTGACGAACGACAAAGTCCAGCAGGAGTTCGCCAAGCACATCGGTCTCCTGCAGGCCCGCGGCGAGTACCTGATGTTCCTCGACTCCGACGAGGTCCTCGACAATCCGGACGACATTCGGATCAAGGTGGACACGCTGCGCCGGGACGAGTCCCTGATCTTCATCGGCTCGAGCGGATACCGGAAGCCTCCGGGCGCATCGCCGATCAACGACTACATCAACCTATTCGCCGACCCCTTCGCGCGGTTCATGTACCGCATGCCGTACGACAGCCGGGCCTACGTGCCGTCGATGCGACGGCGGTATGCGGTCGTCCGCGAAGATAACGACGCGCTTGTGCTGGGCTTCGACGCCACAGACGAACTGCCGCTGATGGACCTCGCCGCAGGCGTGGTGATAGACTCTCGTCGGCTCGCACCGGCCCTCGGGGGCCCCGCCACGGAGGAATCGGTCATTCCGCAGCTGCTCTATCGGGCCGCCCGGCATGCCCGCACGATGGGGCTGGCGAAGAATTGCCCGATCACTCACGACTCCGCCGACACGCTGGCCCGCTACGTGCGGAAACTGATGTGGCGAGTGGTGGTCAACGTTCACTATCCCACACTTCCCGGCACGGGCTACTCCAACCGCCTTTCATTCCAGCATGCGGGCATGAGGCTCAAGCGACTCTTGTTCATTCCTTATGCCGCGACGATCGTCGGGCCTGCGATCGAATCGATCGTCGTGGCGATTCGCCGGTCATGTCCCATTGCCCTGATCCATGCGCCCCTCTCGTTCTTCGTCGCGATGTATATCCCTTTCCAGATGACGCTCAAGTGCCTCGGCATCCGGCCGAAACTGACTTCGTATGGCGGGCGTCAGGAATTGCCGACTGTCTCGGGTGTGGAAACGCAGTAACCGCAAGGGAACGCCATGTCGAAGCCGACGATCACGATTCTAGTGCCGGTCTACAACGAAGGCCGGAACATCCCGAAGCTGGTGTCCGAGTTGCACGCGGTCACGGCCGGCATCGATCGCTACGATTTCAGCCTGCTGTTCGTCGACGACGGGAGCAGCGATGACTCCGTTGCCCAGATCGAGGCGCTGGCCGCGAAGGACAGCCGCATCCGCCTGCTCGAACTGTCGCGGAACTTTGGCAAGGAGATCGCACTGACCGCAGGGATCGATGCGCTGGACTGCGATGCCGTGATCATCATGGATGCCGATCTCCAGCATCCCCCCTCCTACATTCCACAGCTGATCGATCGCTGGGAGCACGACAGCGAGGTCGTCGTCGCCCGGCGGACCCGCATCGACAAACAGCCCCTCGCACGCCGGCTCGGCTCGTCCGTTTTCTATAAGCTCCTCAACGCCATATCCGACTTCCCGATGGAGCCGGGAACGACCGATTTTCGCCTGCTCGATCGCGAGGTGATCGACGCCCTCAAGAGCTTCCGGGAAAAGAACCGGATGGTCCGAGGCCTCGTCGACTGGATGGGCTTCAGGAGGTCGTCGATCGACTTCGCGGCCCCGGAACGAACCGCCGGCGTGGCCGGCTACAGCTACGCGAAACTCGCGCAACTGGCGATCAACAGTTTCATGTCCTTTTCGCTCCTACCCCTGCGGCTGGCGGGCTATCTGGGAATGTTCAGCACCATGGTGTTCGGCGCCCTGCTGCTGGTGATGGGCATCGACAAGCTGACGGGGGACGTCTTCCGGTTTTCCTCGATCTCTTTCGTCATCGTGGTCAATGCCCTTCTCAACGGGGTCGTCCTCCTGTCGATCGGACTGGTCGCCCTCTACATCGGCCACATCCACACGGAGGCCGTCGACAGGCCGCTCTATCTGGTCCGTCGGAAAAAAGGACCGCGCACACACGCATGACTCCTGAGCCCGGGGATGATTCACCTGCCGCGGAACCGGCCCTGTTCGTCTGGGTGGGCACGGTCGCGGAACTGATCAAGCTGGCTCCGGTGATCCTCGAATTGCGACGGCATGGCCGCGAGGTCGTGCCCATCGCGACGGGCCAAAACGATCTCTCCCAAAGCGACCTCTATTCCCTCGTCTTCCCCGACGGCGTGCACCACTGGGTGACCCGGAAGCCGATCACGCAGACACCGTTCTGGTTCGCCCTCTGGGCGGCCGGTTGCCTGATCGCGTCGTTCGCCGTCTGCCGGCGGGTGTTCCGGCGACACGCCACCGCGGCGGACGGCCGCCGGCCTCACCGCCGTCGGCCCAGGCCCCTGCTGCTCGTGCACGGCGACACGGTGAGCACGCTCATCGGCTCGATCGCAGGGTGGTTCACGGGGGCCGACGTCGTCCACGTCGAGGCTGGCCTCCGCAGCTTCAATCTCCTGCGACCATTTCCGGAGGAGTTGTGCCGGGTGGGAGTGTCGCGATTCGCTCGTTGGGCGTTTTGCCCCGGCGCCTGGGCATGCGGCAACCTGCGGAGCTACAAGCGTCTGAAGGTCGTCGACACGCAGGAGAACACGCTGCTCGACTCACTCAGGCTGGCTCTCGGCCACCGCGCCGACGACGACATCCTGTCGCGGGTTCCGCCACGGTTTTTCCTATTCGTCTGCCACCGCCAGGAAAACCTGCTCGACCGGCCCTTCCTCGACGGCATGCTCGCTCGCGTCGAGAGGAAGTCCGCCGAGATTCCCTGCGTTGCGATCCTCCACAAGCCGGCGGAGGTGACGCTCGCCTCGCTGGGCCTGCTCGACCGGCTGACCGGCAATCCGCACATCGTCGCGCTGCCGCGGCAGTCCTACTTCGATTTCACACGGCTGTTGAACGCGGCGGAGTTCGTCGTCAGCGACGGCGGCAGCAACCAGGAAGAATGCTACTTCCTCGGCAAGGCCTGCCTGATCCTGCGCCGTGAAAGCGAACGCCGCGAGGGTCTGGGAGAGAATGCCCTCCTCAGCATGAAGGACTTCTCCGTGATTGATCGATTCCTCGCCGATCCATCTCCATGGAAGCGCGACGGCATCGCATCCGAGATCCACCCCAGCCGCACGATCGCCGAACACCTTCTCGGCCACCAACCGGCTTAGGCCCCTTCATTCATGGCCGGTTTCGCCGT
>JAPLNQ010000121.1:0-10584 GCA_026401075.1 Planctomycetia bacterium | reverse complement strand
GCACCGTGCCACAGAGGCCCATGATGCCGATGACTGTCTGGAGATTGGGGTGCCAGACATGGATCGCCGCCACCTGCAGGGGCGCGATCAGCACGAAGAGCCAGGCAAACACGACGCGGCCCTGGGCGATGAGAAAGTGCTCCGCCACCATCACCATCGCCATGGGCAGGATGGCAAATCCATACGAGGCCAGCAGGCCGCCAGCTTCGGGATACTTGTCGCCGTAGAGCATGTCGACCAGCCACCTTCCGCACACGGCGTAGGCCACCGCCGCCGCGCCGCAGAGCAGGAATGTGATGAGCAACGCCTGCCCCAGCATGGTGCCGCTGGACTGCTTTCTGGCCTGCCGCGCCGCCACGATCGGCAGGAGTGCCAGCACGAGGCCTCCTGGGAGGTAGAGCACCGCCTTCCCCAGGACAGAGGCCGCCGCATACTGGGCGGCGAGGCTGCTGTCGAAATACCGGTTGACGAGCACCATGTCGAGTTGTGTCATCGCGGCAAAGGCCACGCTGGCGACCACCACGGCGGGCACGCCGCGGAGGTGCATCCGGTCGTCCTCCTCCGGCTCGGCAGCGGCCTGCGGAAGAATGTCGCGGCGCAGTCCCCAGGTGCCGGCCCCCCAGACCAGCAGCGCCGACGCCAACACCCCGCCGAGGGCTCCGCGGACACCGCCGCCGCAGAACATCACCAGGCCGACGCTGATCGCGATCTTGCTCGCGGTACCGGCCACTCCCATGCCACCGAGCCAGCGAAACCGCTCGAGCCCCTGCAGAAAGCCGCTGTTGACCAGTCCCACGGCGCCGAGGCCCACGGATCCACCAAACAACCACATGGCAACGGGATCGCTCGATTTTACGGACTCAAGCACCCACGGCATGCAGGCCTGAAGCCCGATGCAAAACAGCACCGCCGCTCCGGCAAGCCACGCGTGAGTCTTCCAATACAGCCTCGCCACGGACTGCCTGCGAGAGACCGCGTTCAGGGAGGCCACACGCCGTGCCAACAGCATGACCATGGCCCCCAATGGTGCACCCACCACCATGACCAATGCCATCAGGGTACTGAACAGCGCGAAGTCGCCGGGGGCCAGCAGCCGGCCCATCAGCACCTGATAGACATACCCGAGCAGCCCCACCAGGCCGTTCATCACCGACAGCAACAGGCCTGCCTGGAGCAGCGGGCTGTTTGCCATCGCCCGCAGGTTCTTTCGAAGCGACGGCAGATGGCTGAGTGGAATCACGACAGAAAATGCAGTCTCGTCAGTGTCCACTCGGGAAGAGAGCACCTCTCGCATCGACCGCAAACTGCCTCGCGGACATCTGCCACAGAAGCATGGCGGACGGCGGATGTTCATCTGGTCGCCACACCCGGCACTCCCGCAGCGTTCTACCCCATCAGCCACAGGCTGAGAAGGGCGTCGAGCGGGCCTGACGGCGGCTCAAGCGGCAGGCCCGCACGGGCGCGAGAAACGGCTCTGGATAGGCCCAACGATCGTGCCGTGATACAGTGCAGGAAGTCCATCGGATCCGCGGGTGGATGCGCGGGAGCGGCCACGCGAACACGTTCAGCGATCGACGAACATCGAACACTCCATGACGGCCGTGGGCAGATCTTCAAAGACGGACACCGCCGACACCCGGGCATCGACCGGCACGTCTTCTCCGCAGGCAGCCGTTGACGCGGCCGCCTGGTGGCGGGATCTCGCAGTCGTGATGGTCATTTTTGGCGTCACGATCCTCGCCTGGTGCACGGCCAATAACATGTGGTCGATGGCGGCGTGGAGCCTGCCAACCACCTACCTCGACCCCGTGTACTCAGACTTCGTCGGCACGTGCGGCCATCTGAAGGCCATGGCGACAGGGCATTTCCTGCCCTACGGCTGGAAGTTGGTGCCCGACATGGGTGCTCCCCAAGGGGCCAACTGGACGACGATCCCCACGCCGGACGAGCTGCTGCTCGGATTTTTCGGCCTGCTCGCCAAGATCTTCGGGTTGTTCACCGGCTTCAACATCGGCGTACTGCTGGGGCATCTGACCGCGGCCACCGCTTTCTACTTCGTCGCGCGGACAGAGGGGGCCTCCAACCCGTGGGCCGGCGTCGGTGCCTTGGCGTTCGGACTTGCGCCCTATCTGTTCGCCGAGTCTCCCCACCATGTCAACTGTCTCTACGCCTGGCACATCCCGCTGTTCGTGCCGGTGTGGAGGTGGCTGGCCACAGAACACGGCGTGCCGTTTGGCTCCCGCCGGTTCTGGCTCGCGATCGGGGTCGGCGTGCTGACCGGTCTGCAGAATCCCTACTACACCTTCGTCTTCTGCCAACTCACGTTCCTCGCCGCGGCGTTCGTCGCCTGGCGCACGAGGTCTGCGGCGGCCCTCGCACCCGCTCTGGCCGTCATCGGCGCGGCCGCGATCGCCTTCGCGATCAGCAACCTCGACACGTTCACGTATCGACTGTTCCATGACGTCGCGAACGCCCCGTTCATCACCCAGCGGGAATACCGGTGGATGGACATCTACGGCTTCAAGCTCGTCGACCTGTTCATCCCATACATCAGGCATCACTCCGACGCGTTGGCGAAGTTCGGCCTGGCGCACCGGCAGGCATCGGTGCTCAACGACGAGGAGGGGTGTGCCTACCTCGGCATGATCGGCATCGCCTGCCTGCTCTGGCTGGTGGCCGTGTCCATCCGGGCGATGGCCGAACGCCGCGAATCGGCCGTGCCCCTCGCAGCCTGGCAGGTGCTCTGGATCGTGATCATGTTCAACACAGGTGGGCTCAACTCGATCATCGCGGCCTTCACCGGCTTCACGCTGTTTCGCACCGCCTGCCGGTACAGCATCGTCGTCCTGGCGATCGTGCTGCTCTGGGCAGCCCGCCGCCTCACGGCCTGGCAACAGGATGATGGGAAACGCCTCCCACCCGACACGCTGCAGATCGCCACGAGCACGGCGGCCACCGGGCTGTGCCTGCTCGTGCTCTGGGACCAGGTTCCCCGTGCTCCCGCCCCGGAACAGGTCGCCGCGATCGCCCGGCAGGTCGCCGCCGACCGCGACTTCGTCGCCGCAATGGAGTCGGCACTGCCGGCGAAGGCGATGGTGTTTCAACTGCCGGTGATGGACGGTTCCCCGCTGCCGGGAGTGCCATCCTCCGATCACTATCGGCCCTATCTCTCCAGTCACGGACTCCGATTCACGATGGGAGCAACCAAGGGCAGCGAGAGCGAGGTCTGGCAGCAGGCAGTTCAGAAACAACTGCTCGCCGGCGCCACGCTCAATCAGCAGACGCAGCAGATCCAGTTCAACCAAAACAGCGTCGCCGCGGCGGTCGATGAGATGCGCAAGCAAGGCTTCGCGGCGATCTATGTCAATCGCAACGGATTCCCCGACCGCGGCAAGGGCCTCGAGAAGTCCCTGCTTGAACTCGGCTACCTGAAGCCACCGATCGACAGTGCCGCCGGCGACCTCGTTTGCATTCCACTGACACGATGAAATCTTTTCTTGTGGCTGGACGTTTTCGACCTGCGAAATCCGCGCTGGTTGATGGACAAGATGCAATCTTGTCCCCACGGGAAGAACGTGAAGCCCTTACCTTGAAGCCCTGGCAGCAGGCGGCCCTGCTTGCCGGCATCACGTTCGCCGCTTTCTCCGCCACGCTGGCAGCGGACTTCGTCTACGACGCCCGGATGCAGATCCTCTCGGGCGACTTCATCCACGACTGGCGGAATTGGCCCGCCGTGCTGACCGGGCGCGTGCTCGGGATGGACGTGCTCGACTTCAATCGCCCCGCCATGCTGGCCTCGCTCATGCTCGACGCGGCGGTCTGGGGCAGGGACCCGTTTGGCTACCACCTCACCAGTGTGCTCATGCACGCGGCAAACGTGCTGCTCGCCTGGCTCGTGATCCGGGAGCTGACCGCCGCTGAAGGCGGAACGGAGCAGGTGCTCGCCCCGCTGCTGGCCGCGGTCGTCTTCGCCGTCCACCCGGTCGTCACCGAGGCCGTCTGCGAGCCGACCTTCCGCGAGGATCTGCTCGTGGCCCTGTGCACGCTCTCCGCCCTCGTGCTCGCCATGCGACACGACCCCGCCACCCCAGGCTTCGACACCCGCCGGGCAGTCGCCTGCACGCTCTTGTGCCTGTTGGCCATCGCCAGCAAGGAGGCGGGAGTCGTCGCGCCAATCCTGCTCGCAGCCTATTGGTGGCTGTTTCGCCGCGGGGAGCCGGGGCGATTCTGGGCCGTCACCATCGGCAGCGCGAAGCTCGTCGTCGTTGCATTCCTTACCGCCCGGTTTCTGCTCGAACCGAGCCCGTCGTCGATCTTCGAATCCAAACCGGAATACCCCGGGGGCTCCCTCTCACAGGCGATGCTGATCGAACCGCGAATCCTCGCACTCTACGCCCAACTCATCCTGTTCCCGGTCAACCTCAGTGCTGACTACGGGCTGGCATCCGTCAGTCATCTGCCACTGCCCCTGGCGCTCGCGCTGTTGGCCACGATAGTGGTCGCCGGTGCGATCGCTGCCCGGCACGACCGTCGCCTCCTCTTTGCCTACGCGCTGATCCTTCTGCCGCTCGTGCCCGTGGCCAACCTGATTCCGATCTACCGGGCCGCTGCCGACCGCTATCTCTATCTGCCGATGGCGGGCGTGGCACTCGCCGTGGCCTGCCTGCTCGACGCCCCCTGGCTCGCCGGTCGGACCACGCTCCAACAGCGGATCCTCGCGGGCTGCATGGCGGTGGTGGCCGCCCTCGGGATGGCCTGCATCGAACGCCAAACGGTATGGGCCAATTCGCTCGCCCTCTGGGACGATTCCTATCGCAAAAATCCCGGCTCGGTCACGACCGCCACGGGTCTTGGCGAGGCACTCCGCGAAGCCGGCCGGCTGCCTGAAGCAGAACAATTCACTCGCGAGGCGATCCGGCTCTCGAATGGAGAGCGGGGAGACGTCTGGGCCACGCTCGCTCTCATTCTCGACGAGCAGGGTCGTGCGGCCGACTCCGCCGCGGCGATTGCCAAGGCATTGGAGCTCGAGCCCAGGCTGTCCGATCCCGAGGCGCGAGTGAAATCGCTGGCGATGGACCGCGCGATGGCGGAAGATCTCAAGCGGCTGCTCGGCACGACCAAAGTCGGCTGGCCAGAGCGGGAAAAAACAGCATACTGACTCCATGGCACGCCCACCCACCGCAGCGATTCCGGTCCGCGAAACCGTCCCGCCCACCACGGAGGCCGGCCGCTGGCGCGACTTCCTGCTCCACGCCGCCATCATCGTGCTCGCGGGCCTCTGGATCTATTCTCCTGCCTACCACGGCGACTGGCTCTGGGACGACGACCAACTGCTCACGGCCAACCCGGTCGTGCAGTCGGGCTCGCTGCAGGGGCTCGGCAAGCTCTGGTTGAATCCCGACGGCGCCGACTTCTTCCCGCTCTCCTACACGGCGCTCTGGGCGCAGTGGCCTTTCTTCAAGAACAGGCCCACCGGTTACCACGTCACCACCATCGTGCTGCATGTGATCGGCAGCCTGCTGCTCTGGGCCCTGCTTCACCGCATGCGGGTTCCGGGGGCATGGCTGAGCGGCCTGATCTTCGCCATCCATCCGGTCGCTGTGGAATCGGTGGCCTGGGTGTCGGAAACCAAAAACACGCTCTCGCTGCCACTGTTTCTGCTCTCCTGCCTCTGCTGGGTCGAGCAGGATGAAGAAGATGAAGAACAGGAAGACGGCCGCCGGACGTGGTTCTACGTCCTCTCGATGGTGTTCTTCCTGTTGGCGATGCTGGCAAAGACGTCGATGGTGGGCCTGCCGGTGCTGCTGCTCCTGCACGCCTGGTGGAAACGCGGCACGGTCACGCTCCAGGACGTGATCCGGGCAGCACCCTTCTTCCTGATCTCATTCGTGCTCGGCATCATCACGATCCAGTATCAGCACGGCCGCGCCATCGGCGCGGAGAAGATACTCGTCGGCGGCGTGGCCTCGCGAATTGCCACCGCAGGCATGGCGATCCTCTTCTATCTCGCGGAGATCGTCTGGCCGGTGAACCTCCTGCCGATCTACCCGCGGTGGGAGGTCGATCCGCCGAAGGACTGGCAATTTTTGGCATGGCCGGTCATCGCCGCCGCGGCCGCGTGGATCTGGGCCAACCGTGGCACGGCCGATCGCCCCGGCTGGGGCAGGAATGTGCTCTTCGGCCTTGGCTTCTTCCTGTTGATGGTGCTACCCGTGCTCGGCTTCGTGACCATCTCCTACATGCGGATCACGTGGGTCGCCGACCACTTCAACTACCTGCCGATGATCGGCGTGATCGCCCTGATCGGCGCCGCGGCGACGCGGTGGTACGAACGGTCGACAGCGTCGGCACAGCCGCTGATCATCGCCGGGGGGGCTGTCGCGCTCGCCGCCTGCGCGTTGCTCTCGTTCCGCTATGCGAATGCGTGGGCCAGCGAAGACGCCCTCTGGACGCACACGCTCAAGACCAACCACGACGCCTGGCAGGCGCACAACCGTCTCGGCGCCAAGAAGTTTTCCCGAGGCGACATCGAGGGCGGCTACTACCACTTCACCCAGTCCACCAGGCTCCGGCCCGACCTTGGCGAAACGCACAACAACCTCGGCTCGGCCCTCTCCGCCAAGGGCCGTCTCGACGAGGCGATCAAGGAGTTTACCGAGGCCTGCCGGCTCACGCCCCACGTGCCGGCGATGCGGGTGAATCTCGCCAATGCGCTGTTCCAGGCCGGCCGCTTCGCCGCAGCCAGCGATGCTTTCCAGTTTCTACTTGAGAAGGAGCCGAACAACGCGGCCCTGATCAACAAGTACGCCGTCACCCTCTATCGGCAGGGCAACAAGGACGAAGCGGTCCGGCAGTTCCGCAGGGCGCTCGAGATCAACCCCACGATGAAGGATGCGCGTGAGGGGCTCGCCGTCGCGCTCGGCGAGCAACCCGCTGGGCCGGCGGCCGTGGCACCGGCACCGCCCCAGCAGGCCGCGACGCTGCCGGGACAATCGACGCTCGGACCGCCTCCGTTCTCGTCGCCGACTCCCACGGGCAAGGCCTTCGATCCGCTCGGCATCCAGGGCAAGTGAACTCCGGCGGATCGTGGCCGAACGAGGAGATCCGTGGCCGCAAGTTTTTAACTTGCGGAATCCGCGCCGGGGCACGGACAAGTTAAAAACTCGTCCCCACATGGGCACGGACAAGTTAAAAACTCGTCCCCACATGGGCACAGACAAGTTAAGACCTCTTCACCGCTTCACCCCAGCCATGTCTGCCGGGCGAGCCGCAGCAGCTCGCCGATACTCCGTCTACTCTCGGCGAAATCCGCTTTGCTCGAGCCCTTCAGCCGGTCGGTGAACGTGATCGGCACCTCTGCCAACCGACCACCGGCTCGGTGCACCCTCCAGAGCAGATCTTCCTGAAAGGCATAGCCCTGTGCGAAAGGTCCCGACAGCCGGTCGAAGATTGCCAGCCGCACCGCCCGAAACCCGCTCGACGCATCATGGATCGGTACCCACAGCACCCAACGTGTAAACCAGCCGACCATCCGGCTGGCCACATGACGCGAGAGAGGCCAGCCCACCGTTTGTCCACCCGGCACCCGCCGAGAGCCCACCACCACATCGGCAGCCTTGCCCCCCACAGGTTCGAGCGCCGCCAGCAGTCGCGGGATGTCGTCGGGGTCGTGGCTGAAGTCGGCGTCCATGTTGACGGCCACTTGGAAGCCATGCTGCCGACCGATCTCAAAGCCTTCAAGAATCGCGGTGCCCAGGCCGCGACGACCGCGACGCATCAGCACGTGCAGACGCGGTTGCTTCTCCGCAAGGGCCAGAGCGATCCGCCCCGTGCCATCAGGGGAGTCGTCGTCGACGAACAAGAGTTGCAGGTCGGGCGAAACCGCCAGCACACGATCGATCAACGCGACGACGTTGTCGTGCTCGTTGTAGGTGGCCGACACGATGAGCACGCGGCCCGAAGGCCAGTCCGCGCGTGAGTGGATGTCTGCGGTGGAGGACATAACGACGGCCAGATTAGCACGCAGCGAAAAAAAGTCCGCATCGGCCACGAATGGCTGCTTTTCCGTCCGTTCAGCCACCGCGTCGCAGGCGTGCAAAAAGTCGACGGTAGTCGCCCAACCGCACGGCGGCAACCACCGGCTTGCCCGTTGATTGTGCCAGCAGGTCTTCCTCGATCACAACCATGTCGGAGTCATCCAGTTCGGCGGCCGTCGTCACGACGAGCTGGCTGGGTTCGGCTGGCGGCTGCGGGATGCCCCCATTCTGTTCGGACACGCCGGACTGCTTCCTCCCGCCACCGGGGGCCGCGGCCGTCCCGGGCCGGCTGTCGGCCAGTTCGGCCAACTGCCGCACCAGCGCCGCCCCCTCGCAACTGGCGACATGCTGATGGCGGCTGAAGTCGTCTGGTGAGCGTATCAGATAGCGTTCCACGATCCGCTCCTCCTGCTCGAAGAACTCCTGAAAGGGATCGGTCGAGGCATCGAACACAAACTCGACGTCCGGACCGTGCCAAGGATCGGACTGGCCGACGCGGATTGGCTCTTCGTCCTCTCGGTCCAGAATCCCGCCCAGATCGGTGAACGGCCGCGTCGTTTCGTCACAAGGCTGGTCGTCCAGCGATCCGAACTCGATCACGCCCACGCCGCTCTCGCCACCGTGCTCGCGGACGAGGAAGCCGTCGTCGGAGCCATCGACCGCGTCATCCATGCAGCCTTCGATGCCACTGCCGGACTTGTCGCCCTCGGTGACCGCGTCGCTGCCGGTGGTGTCGGGGCACGTTTCCCCGGCCACGAGGTGTCCGAACAGCGCCGGAGACGGCAGCTTCTGGATCTCCTGCCAGGCCGCAGCAATGTCAGAAGGCTTCACTCGCCGCCCGGCATCTGCCATGAGTACGATCGCCTGGTCGCAGAGCTGGTTCATCAGTCGCGGCACGCCGTCGGCGATGCTGTAGACGGCGTCACCGCATCCCGGCTCGAAGCACTTGTCCCAGTCGAGCCCTGCAGCCTTCGTCTGCGTCCGCAGATAGGCAACGGCCTCCGCATGGTCGAGCGGTTCGAGATAGGAACGGACGGCGATCCGCTGCGCAAGGCTCTCCATCTTCGGCGCGGACAGCCGCTCTTCGAGGGCCGCCGGGCCGGCCAACACGATGTGGACGGCAGGCAGCGGCGTCGGCGTGTTCGCCAGCAGTCGCAGTTCTTCGATGAGACGCAACGGGAGCGTGTGGGCCTCGTCCACCAGGATCACGAGCCCCGATCCCGTGGCGGCCAGGTCGCGCACCACCTCCGCCACGGCGATCCTCAACTCGGCTTCGTCGATGCCACGGTAGGGCTTTCCCAGGTCGACGAGGATCGACTGCCAGAGCGCCCGACGGGTGCAGATCCGTGCACCGGAGAGCAGGGCCACCCTGAAGTCCTCGGCCACACTCTCGCCCACCTTCGCCAGGAGCAGCGACTTACCCGTACCCGGCGGCCCGACCACCAGCGAGATTCCCTCGGCGCGGCGGATCGCGCGGTCGATGGCGTGCAGCGCCCCGTCGATCAACCTTGCCGGGTGATAGAACTGCGTGCGAGGGACAGCCATGAAGGGGCGGGTGGACGGGTGTCGACTGGGTTGATGCACGGGTTCGAGTATCCAGAGGTGGCGGTCACAACTTCCGACCCATTTGATTTCGACCAACGGCCGCGCCTTCCTGCAACGTCCGACTCCCCCGTAGACTTTGACGCGTGGAGAAAACGGCTCGTCCCAGACCGGTGGCACCGGATATGACGCCGGGAGGTAAACGCGTGTTCCATGTGAAGATTTGCGGAGTGACAACCGCCGCCGACGCGGAGATGGTCGCCGCGGCCGGCGCCGACGCCATCGGCCTCAACTTTGTGCAGGGCTCGCCCCGCCAACTCGACCTGGCCCATGGCCGCGAGGTGGCCGCCGCCATTCCCGCCGGGGTGCTCCGGGTGGGCGTGTTTGCTGGAAGCCCGGTCGATGACATGCTGCAGATCGCCCGCGCCCTGTGCCTCGACGCGATCCAGCTGCACGGTCATCTGGACGGCGGGGGAGAACCGATCGACCCGCCCGAGCGATGTGGACAACTCTCTGGCCTGCCCGTGATCCGGGCCGTGCGGCTGGACACCTCTCGGCCCGGCACCGACGCGCTGGCGGCCGCCCGTCAGTGGATTGCCGCAGCGGTGGCCGCGGGTGCCGCGCCTGCCATGGTCATCGTCGATGCCGCCGTTTCACTTGCCACCGAATCTGGACGGCTTGGTGGCACCGGAGAACGGGTCGATTGGACGGCGCTCGCCCGGGCTGGCTCGCTGCCGGTGCCGATGGCCGTGGCGGGCGGGCTGACCCCCGAAAACGTCGCCGAGGCGGTCCGCGTCACGGGGCTGTCAGCCGTGGATACCGCCAGCGGCGTGGAAGCCGCCCCTGGGCGGAAAGACCCGCAAAAGGTCCGGGCATTCATCTCCGCCGTCCGCCGGGGTCTCGAGGCCCTCCAGTAGCCAATTTTGCGATTGCCATCACGAGGCTACTATGAGACATTCACTGACCATATTCCCACCCGTTCTAGGAGCCTTTCCCGTGTCGCAAG